>NZ_JBQHSG010000004.1:0-229607 GCF_052066375.1 Bariatricus sp. HCP28S3_A7 | reverse complement strand
CGGGATATGCTTGCATATAAGCTGGAAGATAGAGGAAAGAAGCTGATAAAGGTCGATCGGTTTTATCCATCCAGTAAAACCTGCAGCAAATGCGGAAAGATCAAGAAAGAATTGTCACTGTCAGAACGGATCTATGAATGTGGGTGCGGGAATCGGATGGATCGGGATGTGAATGCAGCGATCAATATCCGTGAAGAAGGAAAAAGAATTTTATGCGCATAACTGCGCCTGAAATATGCCCGTAACCGGGCAGAAAAGAACCGCGGGGCACGCGGGGATAGCTTATTGATACTTAGCCCTATCGGGTTATTGAGTAAGAAGCCCCTACTTCAAAGCTTTAGGGCTTAAGTAGTGGGAGCATGTCACAGGTAAAAACATTCTGTTTATGATCCTTTTATCAACGATGATGATTCCGTGGGATGTAACCATGATTCCACAGTACATGGAGTTCAAATGGTTCGGATGGATCAATACGTTGAAACCGCTGATCGTGCCATCATGGTTCGGTTCGGCATACTATATATTCCTGATGCGTCAGTTCCTTGCCGGTATTCCGAGAGATTATGAAGAGGCAGCCAGAATCGACGGGGCCAATGATTTCCAGATTTTTTATAAAATATTCGTGCCAATTATGAAACCATCACTTATACTGGTAGGTGTATTGAATATGATTGCAGCATGGAATGACTATCTGGGACCATTGATTTTCTTACAGGACAGAGATAAATACACTCTGGCTTTGGGACTTGCAGCATTTAAGGGAGTACATTCAGAAAAGATCATTCCTATGTTGTGTATTACGATTATCATGATCATACCGCCAATCATTGTCTTCTTATTTGCGCAAAAATATATTGTTGAGGGAACCAGCGGTTCTATTAAATAAATATTTGGGGGAGATAGTTGAGGGAAGCGGTGAGGGATCATTGCTTCCCTTTGTATCTGATGTGAAGAACGATTTGCTTAAAGGAGTAAAATATGGCAATTAAATTTCATGAATCAACGAAAGAGTTTCATTTATATAATGAACAGATCAGCTATATCATTCGTGTTTTAGAGAATGGACAGCTCGGCCACGTATATTATGGGAAACATATTACCGATAAAGAGGATTTTGGCTATCTGATCGAATATGCGAGAAGGGATATGGCTCCGTATCCGTTCGAAGGAAATAGTACATTTTCTCTGGAACACCTGAAACAAGAATATCCGACTTTTGGTTCGGGGGATACCAGGTATCCGGCATTTGAACTGGAACGGGAAGATGGAAGCCGCACAGTTGACTTCAAATATAAAAAGCATGAGATCTTTAAGGGGAAGAAGGGTATTGAAGGACTTCCGGCTGTCTATGTTGAAAGTGAAGAAGAGGCGGATACGCTGGAAATTGTGCTGGAAGACAAACTGATACACACACAGATTCTGCTGTCATATACCATATTTAAAGACATTCCGGTTATTACAAAGCATGTGCGCTTTTCGTGTGAGCATTCGGAAGGAATCACACTTCTTAATTGTATGAGCGGATGTCTGGATCTCCCGGACAAGGAATATGAAATGGTAGAACTGGCAGGTACATGGTCCAGGGAGCGCCACCCACATACACGGGAACTGAACTATGGAGTACAAAGTGTGTACAGTATGCGTGGGTGCAGCAGCCATCAGTTTAATCCGTTCCTCATGCTGAAGAGAAAGAATGCAGATGAGTTCAGTGGAGAGGTTTTAGGTTTCAGTCTTGTATATAGTGGGGATTTCCTGGCACAGGTAGAGGTCGATAATTTTGATGTGACACGTGTGGTACTCGGAATCCATCCGAATGAATTCCGGTGGGAACTGAAACAGGGGGAAAGCTTTCAGACTCCGGAGATGGTCATGGTTTATTCTGAGAATGGTATGAACGGAATGAGTCAGGTCTATCATGAATTATACCGGACGAGACTTGCGCGCGGCACATGGCGTGATAAGGAAAGACCGATTTTAATTAATAACTGGGAAGCTACGTATTTTGACTTTAACGAAGAGAAAATCCTGGATATTGCAAAAAAAGCAAAAGATATCGGTGTGGAATTATTCGTCCTGGATGACGGATGGTTTGGAAAGAGAAACTGGGATAACTGCTCTCTTGGGGATTGGTATCCGAACCTTGAAAAGCTTCCGAATGGTATAACAGGGCTTGCAAAAAAGATTGAAGAAATGGGCATGAAGTTCGGACTCTGGTTTGAACCGGAGATGACGAACAAGGACAGTGACTTATACCGTGAGCATCCGGACTGGCTGCTTGCAGACACAAGAAGACAATACTGCCACAGCAGAAATCAGTATGTGCTTGACTTCTCAAAAAAAGAAGTGGTGGATCACATTCATGCGCAGATGAGAGCGATTCTGAAAGACGCTCCGGTTTCCTATGTGAAATGGGATATGAACCGAGCATTTTCCGAAGTATTTTCTAATGGAAACGGAAGAAGTTGGCAGGGAAAAGTAAGACATAAATATATACTTGGAGTTTATGACTTGTATGAACGACTGACCGGAGAGTTCCCTGAGATTTTGTTTGAATCCTGTGCAAGCGGCGGAGCCAGATTTGACCCGGGTATGTTGTATTACGCTCCGCAGGCGTGGACATCAGACAACACCGATGCGATAGATCGAATTAAAATACAGTATGGAACTTCCTATGTATACCCAATCAGCAGCATAGGCAGCCATGTGTCTGCGGCTCCGAATCATCAGGTATTCCGCGACACACCGCTTGAGACGAGAGCAAATGTGGCATTCTTTGGAACGTTTGGCTACGAACTGGATATCACAAAGCTTCCGGAAGATGAGATTGAAAAGATGCAAGAACAGATTTCCTTTATGAAAGAGCACAGAAAGCTGATTCAGCAAGGAGTATTTACACGCCTTGAGAGTCCGTTTGAAGGAAATAATTCAGCTTGGCAGGTTGCTTCTGAGAAGAAAGATGAAGTGCTGATGGCTTATTTCAGACTGTTGGAACCGGCACAGGGAAAATTCGAAAGAATCTATCTGAAAGAGCTGGAAGAAACTGCAAAATATTCTGTTCAGGAATGCTTTGGTGCACATATGGATTGCGGAGTGCATTATGGAGATGAATTGATGTACGCGGGCCTTAGTGTATCGGATTGTTCTGCAGGAATTCCAATGCTTGCAAGGGAGCAGCAGGGAGATTATTTTTCACGGCTCTTTTATCTGAAGAAAGTGGAAGAATAAATAAAAAGTATCGAAGATGAAAAGGGGAGCGCTGCGCAGTGGCTTTGGGGAGCCGGTGTACAGCGCTTTCGTAGAATGGGGCTATAATGGAAAAAATTAACTTAAATGAAAATTGGTGTATCTGCTGCACGGATGATGCAAAATGTTTTTATTCCGATGTGCCGGCTACTGTTGCTAACACATTGTATGAAAATGGAGAGATTGAAGATCCGTATTATGGTGAAAATGAGTGGAAAACCTACGATGTATTAAAAAAAGATTATGAGTTTACCAATACATTTTCCGTTTCAAATAAAGTAATATCCAGTGACAAGGTTCTGCTTCGTTTCGAGGGACTTGACACGGCGGCTGACATTTATCTGAATGATCAGCATCTCGCTTTTGTAAATGATATGAATCGTACCTATGAGTTTGATGTGAAAGATATTTTGAAGGAAGGGGAGAATTCCATCCGCATCTTATTTCATTCAAACATTGAATATGCATTGGAACAGCACAGAAAAGAACCATATTATACGACTTCTGATACAGTAGATGGTTTCAGTCTTGTTCGAAAAGCACATTGTACCTATGGCTGGGACTGGGGCCCGAAACTGCCTGATATGGGGATATGGAGACCGGTCAGCATTGTTGCATATAATCTGGCGAAATTTGAGGATGTCTATGTTCGTCAGCACCATCATGAAGGCAATGTGGAAGTTCAGTTTGATGTTGCATTTGAAAGACTTGCAAATGGAAAAGAAACAGAGCTTGAAATCAGTATTGTATCGCCGGAAGGAAACTGCATCGAACAAAAATATTGTGGAATCAAAACAAAAGATTCCTACACGATCCAGAAAACTGATCGAACAGTGCGTGAAAGCGAACTACAACTGTATCCGTGTGTGGAGGCTGATTTCACAGAAGTGCTGAAGAATAAAGCCACATTCCGTTCGCAGTATCTGGAGTATATCTTATATGAAGGAGAAAATGAGACGAGCCGCGGCACCTTATTGTTCTGCAGACCGAAGCACTTTGAATTTGCAGATCCTGGTCTTACCTATACGGTTGAAGAAAACGAAGACAGTTATATTCTCAGATTCCGTACGGAGAACTATGCCAAATATGTTGTACTGGAAGCGGAGAAGTTTGATTTTGTCGCGAGCGATAACTGTTTTGACATTTCAAAAGGCGAAGAAAAAGTAATCGAGATTAAGAAAGTGGATATTACAAAGGATGGGGAGACAATCCAGATTCAGCCTTCTGACTTTGAAACGCTTACAATCTTAAATGCGTTTGACATCAAATAGTGGATGTAACATAGAAACAGGTGCTTGACCGTGCCGAAAGGAGAACAGAATGAAACGATCTAAGATTAATGCAGAAATTTATTTTGTTAGTCGTGACAGGGATAATTCTGCATCCGCTTCAAGGAGCGATGTTCGTAAAAATCGTACATAAACTGGCAGCAGTTCTTTTTCTGATTGGTATGCTGTGGCATATGTGGCAGCACAGAGCAAAAAGGAAATAGAATCCTTAGAAGGAAGCACCGTGTGTATTCAAAAAAATTCAACATAATATGGCATAGGACTAGTCATTACACTTATGATTTGATACAATACCTTATAGCAAATCAGCGAAAAGGAGAGAATGCAAATGGAGATTACAAACGACATTAAATATGTAGGTGTCAATGATCATGAAATTGACCTGTTTGAAGGTCAGTATGATGTTCCGAACGGCATGGCATACAATTCCTATGTTATTGTGGATGAAAAAGTAGCCGTTATGGATACCGTAGATGCAAGATTTCAGCATGAATGGCTGGATCAGATCGGTGCTTTACTGGGAGACCGCCAGCCGGATTATCTGATCATTCAGCATATGGAACCGGATCATTCCGCAAATATTGCGAATTTCATGGATATCTACAAAGATACAAAGATCGTGTCCAGTGTGAAAGCTTTTGCAATGATGAAACAGTTTTTTGGAACTGATTTCACAGACAGACAGATCGTGATCAAAGAAGGGGATACGCTGGAACTCGGAAAGCATACCCTGGCATTTGTCGCTGCACCAATGGTTCACTGGCCGGAAGTTATGGTGACATATGATACCTGTGACAAAGTGCTGTTCTCTGCAGACGGATTCGGTAAATTCGGCGCTCTGGATGTAGAAGAGGACTGGGCATGCGAAGCTCGTCGTTATTATATCGGAATCGTAGGAAAATACGGCGCTCAGGTACAAAATCTGCTGAAGAAAGCAGCAGGACTGGATATTCAGACGATCTGTCCGCTGCACGGACCGATTTTGAAAGAAAATCTGGGATATTACCTTGGACTTTACAACACATGGTCTTCTTACGAAGCAGAATCAGAAGGAATTGTGATCGCTTATACTTCCGTATATGGCAATACAAAGAAAGCCGTCAATGCACTGGCAGATAAACTCCGTGCAAAAGGCTGCCCGAAAGTAGAACTGCATGACCTTGCACGTACGGATATGGCTGAAGCTGTGGAAGATGCATTCCGCTACAACAAGCTGGTACTTGCCACTACGACTTATAACGCAGACATTTTCCCGTTCATGCGCGAATTTATCAATCATCTGACCGAACGCAATTATCAGAAGAGAACGGTGGCATTTATCGAAAACGGCTCCTGGGCTCCGATGGCTACAAAGGTTATGAAAGGCATGCTGGAAAAGAGTAAAAATCTGACCTATACAGAGAATACAGTACGTATCATGTCAGCACTGAATGAAGAGAGCAGTGAGCAACTTGAAAAACTGGCTGATGAGCTTTGTGCAGACTATATTGCACAAAATGCAGATACAGCGAATAAAAATGATCTGTCTGCACTTTTCAACATCGGATACGGGTTGTATGTGATTACATCCAACGATGGAAAGAAGGATAATGGTCTGATCGTAAATACGGTATCTCAGGTTACGAATACTCCGAACCGGGTCGCTGTAACGATCAATAAGGCAAATTATTCTCATCATGTGATCAAACAGACAGGAATCATGAATCTGAACTGCCTGTCTACGGAAGCGCCGTTCCGTGTATTTGAGAGATATGGTTTCCAGAGCGGAAGAACGGTTGATAAATTCGAAGGCGTTGAAACACTTCGCTCTGATAATGGACTGGTATTCCTGCCGAAATACATTAATTCCTTCATGTCGTTAAAGGTAGAACAGTATATAGATCTGGATACACATGGAATGTTCATCTGCAGTATTACAGAATCCCGTGTGATCTCTAATGTGGAAACGATGACCTATACTTACTATCAGAATTATGTAAAACCGAAACCACAGACTGAAGGAAAGAAAGGATTTGTCTGCAAGATCTGCGGTTATATCTATGAAGGCGATGAACTGCCGGAAGACTTTATCTGCCCGCTGTGCAAGCATGGAGTGGCGGATTTTGAGCCGATTGCGTAGAGGAAGATGTGTGGTTGTGCGTAACACGCAATAAGAATATTGAATCAGAAGATGCCCTGAAATGCCGAAACTGAACGGTGTTTTGGGGCATCTTTTATGTTGATTTAGAACAGTAAGGAATTGTATTTCGTATTTCCTTATGTTAGAATACAGACAAAGCATTTAGTTCTATTTGTCTAAGCGAAAAGTGTCTGATTTTATCTCATACATCAGAATTTTTTAGAAATCTCAATGCTTGCAGATATTTATGCGAACATTACGAAAAATGCGAATCTGTACGGGACACAATGAAGAATTGATGAATATGCGCCAGACCCGCGCGGAGGGGTATGAGGATGGCGAAGCCGCTGGAATGATAAAGGGCGAAGCGATTGGAAGGCAGCAGATTAATCAGTTGAATATTCTTCTTGAAGAGCAGAATCGGACGGTAGATATCATAAAAGCAGCAAATGATCCGGAGTATCAGAAGAAATTATTGGAAGAATTTTCACTATAAGGAGTTATAAGCGAGTTCTGAATTTAGAAGAAAAGATAATTAGAAAATAAAGAATAGAAACAGTCATTGCAGAATATTGGACGCTGTATTTCAATTCCTGCAATGGCTGTTTTTGATTCTGAGGAGAGAAAAAAATTTAAAAAAATTAGCACTCACCTATTGACAGTGCTAACAATAAGTGTTATATTACAACTAGAACAAGGGAAGAGGAAAAATAAAAGAACAGAAACTGAATCTCGAAGTTCAAATCTACAAACAATATAACATACATATATATTTTAAGAAGGAGCGATGCTTTATGTTAATGCCTAGTATTTTTAGAAACGATGTATTTGATAACTTTTTTGAGGATCCATTCGGAAGTTACGGGGCAACGGATTTGATGAGTACAGATATCCAGGATAAGGATGGCGCATATGAGATTACGATGAATATCCCGGGTGCGAAGAAAGAAGATGTACAGGCAGAACTGAAAGATGGTTACCTTACCATTCATGCTTCGGTAAATGCGAAGAGAGATGACAAAGATGAGAAAGGACATTACATCCGCAGGGAAAGATATTCAGGAACCGGAAGCAGAAGTTTCTTTGTAGGAGATGATGTGACGGAAGAAGATATCAAAGCAAAATTCGAAGACGGAACACTGAAGATGATAATCCCGAAGAAAGAAGCCAAACCTGCCGTTGAGACAAAAAGGTTTATTTCGATTGAAGGATAATGGATAACAGATAACAATAGTATATTAATTGATTTGAATTGAATGGAGGAATGACTTATGATGACACCGAGTATTTTTGGAAATGACTTTTTTGATGATTTTTGGAGTTTCCCGTTTTATAATGACAAAGATGTAAAGAGAATGGAAAAGAAAGCCTATGGGCGTGGCGCTAAAAATATCATGAAAACGGATATCAGAGAGCATGATACAGGATATACGATTGAAGTGGAGCTTCCGGGCTTTAAGAAAGATGAAGTAAAGGTATCGCTGGAAGATGGATACCTTACGATCAATGCTGCGAAGATGCAGGAGGAGAATGAGAAGGATAAAGCGACCGGAAAATACATCCGTCAGGAACGTTTCTCCGGAGCTTGCCAAAGAAGCTTCTATGTAGGTGAAGATCTGACGGAGGAAGATATTAAAGGAGAATTTAAGCATGGCATTTTGAAACTGGAGATTCCGAAAAAGGAAGCAAAGCCCGTAGTAGAGACGAAAAAGTATATCACGATTGAAGGATAATTTTTTAGGACTCTCTTATATCAGTGAAATAAAGGAGCACGCTGCAGACTTTACCGTCGGCAGCGTGCTTTTTCTGAGCATTTAGCTGTTTATAAAAACCGATAAATGGAAAAAATTAGTGAATCTGACGATGTATTATTTACTCTTCGTGTGCTATATTAGGAGTGCCCCAAAGGGCGGTCATTGTATGAGAATACTTTGAGAAAATGAGTCAGGGAGGGTGTTAGCTTGAAAAAACGATATTATTTTATGACTACTTTGTTTACTCTTATTTTAGTCAACCTAGCAAGTCCAATGGCGGTATTGGCAGCGGATCATGCTGTAAAAAAGGCAGATGCAATCGTTCCGCCGCTTTGGATGTGTGTTCCGTTTGCCGGACTTCTTCTTTGTATTGCAGTTATGCCACTGATCAAACCGGCGTGGTGGGAGAAACATCAGCCGTGGGCCGTGATTTTGTGGTCTGTTCTTTTTGTGATACCTTATGCGGTTGTATATGGGATGGGGACTGCCGCAGAAACAGTTCTGGAATGTATCATCGGGGATTATTTAACATTTATTGTGCTTTTGTTCGGACTTTTCTGTGTGGCTGGTAATATTACGATGGAAGGAGACCTTGCAGGTTCGCCCAGAGTGAATGTGATATTACTTACACTTGGAACCGTTTTGTCAAGTCTGATCGGAACGACGGGAGCAAGTATGCTGATGGTGCGCCCGGTCATAAAGATGAACTCGTGGCGTAAGAAGAGAGCACATATCATGGTGTTTTTCATTTTCCTGGTGTCCAATATCGGAGGGTGTCTGACACCGGTGGGAGATCCGCCGCTTTTGATGGGATTTTCCAGAGGAGTGCCGTTTTTTTGGAGCCTGCATCTGTTCCCGATTTTACTCTTTAATATGGTAGTATTATTAACAGTATTTTATTGGATCGATCGTCGTGCGTATTGCAGGGATATTGCTTCAGGGCGGATGCCGGATATCAGCAGACCGGGCACAAAGATTACGATCAAAGGTCTGCATAATATTATTTTTCTTGTAATGATCGTTGCAGCTGTTATACTGAGTGGCGTGTTGCCAGAGCTCCCGCTTTTCCGGGATGCGTCGGGAAATGTAAAAGGAATTCCTGTGTTTGGAAGTGTCACACTGACCTGGCCTGCGATAATCGAAATGGCGATCATTCTTCTGGCAGCATTTCTGTCATTTAAAACGACGGATCAAGAAGTGCGGAAGAAAAACCATTTCACATGGGGAGCAATTCAGGAAGTTGCGGTGCTTTTTATTGGCATATTTATCACGATGCAGCCGGCGCTTATAATTCTTAAGAGTATGGGGGCGAGTCTGGGGCTTACCAAACCGATGGAAATGTTCTGGGTGACCGGTGCGCTTTCCAGTTTTCTGGATAACACGCCGACTTATCTGGTGTTCCTTACAACGGCAGGCGTTATGGGATTCACAAAAGGAATTGCGACTACACTGGGAACGGTTCCGGTGAAAATGCTGACGGCGATTTCCTGCGGCGCGGTATTTATGGGAGCGAACACATACATTGGAAATGCTCCGAACTTTATGGTGAAATCCATTTCAGAAGAAAATGGTATTCGTATGCCGTCATTTTTCCATTATCTGTTATGGTCTGTTTGTGTATTGGTTCCGGTGTTCCTGCTGGATACACTCGTGTTTTTTAGATAGGGAGGGGAAGAGTATATGCAGAATAGTAATAACAGCCTGTTAAGGCTGGCAGAACGAATTTATGATTTGGATGCAAAAGTATATGAAAGTCTGGGTTCTTCTCTGGGACGAGTGTTTAATGGAGACAGAGAACGGTGCATCAATGATATTGTCGAGAGACTGCGTGAAAGAAATGAAGGGCATACACTGAGAAGTGAACTTGCCCTGATCAGCAACATGGCGCGCACGATTCGGGAAAAACCGGTTCGAAGCGAGATTATGCGGGAATACGATCAAATATTAAAAGCTGTGGAAGAACTGCCTACCAGTTTCGCAGAGGGGGATGTTCTGGATGTCAAACGTGCGAAACTGAATACTTTGACACAGCGGTTCGGGGAGAAGGATCATATGATCATCTGTATCGGACGAACATATGGATGTGGAGGAAGTGAGATCGGATTCCAGCTGGCAGATGCGCTGAAAATCAATTATTATGACGTGGAAATATTCAATGAGGTACTCCGGAGACTGGAGGCGGAGAAGGATACTGTCTATGACAAGGGAGGATATCCGTACATTCATGATGAGGAGAACCGCGCACGATATGTTGGAACCAGCCAGGCATTTACAAAAGCTCAGAAGGTAACGCTGGCACAGAGACTGGAAGAATTCAACCGGTATCACGGACTGCCGAAGAAAGATGCTGTTTTCTTTAATCAGAGTAAACTGCTCTGCGATATGGCAAAAGAAGAGGATTTTATTATCATGGGCCGGTGTGCTGATGTGATTCTGGCAAATAATAACATTCCTCATATCAGTATTTTTATCACGGCGCCATTTGAGCGGCGGGTACAGCGGGTCATGGAGGTCAATAAGAATCTGACAGAAAAACAGGCCCGGAGAATGTTGCATGCATTGGATCGAAAGCATGTGGATTATTATAAATTCTATACCGGACTGGAATGGGGAAAGGCATCGAATTATGATCTGCTGATCAACAGTTCCAGTTATGGAATCAATGGTTCGGTTGATCTGATCCTGCGAATGTTGAAGAAAAAAGAAGAGTAACATTTTGACCTTTCCTATCTTTCGTGGCTGTGTTAAGATAGTACGTACGGGAGAAAGGCCCGGTGAAAACGAGAAGCAGGAAGGGTAGAACTATATGACGAGAGGCACAGAGTTTCTGAATGAGGTGACAGAAAAACTCAGGAAGAAGATTCGGGAAATAGGGGAGACGATCCAGACGGTTCGGAAAGACATCGAAGGTATGAATGAGTATTATTGGGAAAACTATACCGAGATGGATCAGTACGGATATGAGAATTTTGACAATCAGCAGGCGCTTCTTGCGCAGGTCAATGCAAATCAGGAAAATCAGCGAATGAAAAGCCGTCTGCTGAAAATGATGGATTCACCATTTTTTGGAAGTGTGGATTTCATATATGACGGAGAAGAAGAAGCGGAGACATTCTATATTGGAATCGGAAATTTTGCAGAAGAGCGCGGGAGAGTTCCGCTGATCTATGATTGGAGAGCTCCGGTCAGCAGTCTGTTTTATGATTATGATAAAGGTCCGGCATCTTATGAAGCGCCTGCGGGCGTTCTGGAGGGAGAGATCTGCTCGAAGTGGCAGTACAAGATCCGGGGCGGCCGGATGATCTATGAATTTGAGAGTGATATGAAGATCGATGATGATATTCTGAAACAGGAGCTGGGAGAAAGCAGTGATGTCAAGCTGAAGAATATCGTGCGCACGATTCAGAAAGAACAAAATGAGATCATACGGAATACAAAGGATAAGATCATGATCATTCAGGGGGCGGCAGGCAGCGGGAAGACATCTGTCGCGCTTCACAGGATCGCGTATTTACTGTATCATGACAGGAAAAGACTTAAGTCATCTAATATTCTGATTCTGTCTCCGAACAGTGCCTTTGCGGATTATATTTCCCATATTCTTCCGGAACTGGGAGAAGAAAATATTCAGGAGATGAGCTTCGATTTATTTGCCTATCGGGAACTTCAGGATGTGGCTGCGGACTGTGAGGACCGGTATCATCAGATAGAAAGAAGAATGCAGGGAATTACGGAGGAAGAAGAGGCGAGATTCCAGTGGAAGCAGTCAGAGGCATTTGTCGGAGCGGTAGAAGGATTCCTGGTCGGTCTGGAGGATGAACTGGTCGATTTGAAAGACGTTGAATACAAAGGAATGGTCAAAACAGAAGAAGAACTCCTGAAATTGTTTTATTTTAAATTCGGTGAAGTGCCGCTTTTGTCAAGAATGGACGCGGTGATGGAGTATTTCGTGGATGAATATGAGACGCTTTATGGAAAAACGCTCTGTGAAGACGAGCTGGAATTGATTCGGGAAACGTTCCGGAACATGTATGTGACGACCGATGTTTATGAAATCTATAACCGGCTTATGGAGGCGAATGGACTTCCGGCCTTGCCGTCGGTTCCTTTGGAAAAGCGGCTGCTGGAATATGAAGATGTATATCCGATGCTGTATTTGAAATACCGCCTTTGCAAAGGAGAATCCAGACGAACGATTCGTCATCTGGTGATCGATGAGATGCAGGATTATTCTTATTTGCAGTATGTGATACTGGAAAAGCTGTTCGACTGCAGGATGACGATTCTGGGAGATAAAGCACAGACGGTGGATACGCGTCAGCAGGATGTGCTGAAGTTCCTTCCGAAAATCTTTGGAAGAGATGTGCGAAAGATTGAAATGAACAAAAGTTACCGGAATACGATAGAAATTGCAGAGTATGCGCGGAATGTGTCTGATGTGAAAGGAATTGAATATATGCAGCGGCACGGAAAGCCGGTGGAGGAAATGACTTGCAGTACGCCTGCGGCGGCTTTGGATGATATACTGGGGAAGGTTCGGATCGGCGGCGACAGATATGAGACAGCGGCTGTGCTGACTATGACGGAGCGTGAGGCGAAAGAAGCGTTTTCCTATCTGAAAAATCAGAGGGAAGACGTCTGTTATATTGATCGGGACAGTTCGGTATTCCGTAAAGGAATTACGGTTACGACATATTATATGGCAAAAGGGCTGGAATTCGATCAGGTCTTTGTTGCAGGCGCTCAGGAGAAGAATCCGTTTTTTAAGCAGTTCCGCTATATCTGTGCGACAAGGGCGCTGCATGAATTGTATGTGTATGAACTCGCCCAGTAATAAGCATAGAGATGAGAAAGAGGCATCGTGTGATGCCTCTTTGTTTACAGTTCTCTTTTTTCATAAATCCGGATGGAGAGGAGCCATGAAAGGACAAACAGGATAGCTGCGGCAGCAGATATCGTGAATGCTGGGATCCTGTCCGGAAGGGAAATATTCATCTCTTCACTGATGCTGATCATAATGGTGCCAACTACACAGGTTACGATGATAATAATGTAATAGGCCAGACGCCCCTTTTCAGAACCGAATTTGAAAATGACCGGCAGCAGAAGCGAATCGCAAAGCAGCCCGGCAGCATGAAGTGTGAGCCCTGAAAAAAATGTTTCCTGGGTAAATGTGCTGTGGGATACAACACATCTCAGAAGCATTCCTGCAAAGGAAAAAATCCACACACTGCTTATCAGAATCAGTGCCATCAGATATTTAACGGATACCAGCTGTGCCCTGGAATAGGGGAGCGTCTCACTGTAGATCGTCCATTTGCTCCTCTCGTCATAGGCGAGCAGTGTGACCGGAATCATACTGGCAAATACGATCGGATAGAGTGTGAAAAAGAAGTTACCATCAGCAAATACGGATACTGCAATAAATATAAAAATGATAAAGAAGAAGGAGCGGCAGTATTTGCGTGTCATATACATATCTTTCAGAAGTAAACCTTTCATCTTATCTTACCTCCTTAACCATGAAAATGAAGAGTTCTTCGATTGTCACCGGACTTATAGGGGTGCCGGAAGGAACAGCGCTACGGCGAATCAGTACTTCGATTCCGTAAGCAGTCCGCTTCTCACCTTTAATGGCAGCAGGGTCAAGTTCACGGAATTGTTCATAAGAGCAATGGATGATACCATATTCTTCCAGAAGGATATCTTTTTCCTCGCACAGCAGCAGTTTACCTTTATGAAGAAAAGCAATGTAATCGCAGAGCTTTTCCAGATCACTGACGATATGGGATGAAATCAGAATGGAATGACTCTCATCTCTTGTAAATTCACTGAACATGTCTACTACTTCATCACGGACAACCGGATCCAGACCGCTGGTCGCCTCGTCAAGGAGCAGAAGCTTCGGATGGTGTGAGAGCGCAACGGCGATCCCGAGCTTCATCTTCATTCCGCGGGAAAAATCACTGAAAGGTTTATTCTCGGGAATTGATAACTTGACCAGAAGCTGCCTATACATAGCAGAATCCCAGCGCGAAAACGTGTATTTCATAATGTTGTCTGCCTGTTTGGCGGTCAGACATTCCGGAAAACCGACTTCATCCAGGACGACTCCGATATCTTCTTTGGCCTGCAGCGGAATATGTTCGCTGTCATGACCGAGAAGCGTGATCGTACCGGAATCCTTGTGGATAATATCCAGGATCAATTTGATCGTCGTACTCTTGCCGGCCCCATTCTCCCCGATGAGTCCCAGGATACATCCGTTTGGCAGCGTTAGATTCAGATTATCCAGAGTAAAATCCCGGTAGCTTTTGGTAAGATTTTTGATTTCCAGTGCATTCATAATGATTCCTCCCAACTCAAATGAAACATTTCTATAAGGTCTTCCTTACTGAGATTGCAGGAAGCTGCAAGCTGATTGATCTTCTGCATATATTCCTCGATCTTCTTCAGGTTTTCTTCACGCAGAAGTTCCACATTCTTGGGTGCGACGAAGCATCCCTTTGCGGCGATCGTGTATATAAATCCTTCCCGTTCCAGTTCATCATAGGCCCGCTTTGTCGTGACGACGCTGATTCTTAGATCCTTCGCCAGATTGCGGATGGAAGGCAGGGCTTCATCCTCCTTAAGGTCGCCGCTGATGATCTGATTCTTAATCTGGGAATAGATCTGATCATAAATAGGTGCGCCGCTTTTGTTGTCAATAAAGATATTCATGAGACTCTATCACCTCGGTTGATTAATCTGTATATATACAGTATATACAGTTGGTACAGGTATGTCAATATTATATTTGTATTTTGAATAGAAATATGTTCTGAACCAAAAAGGTACTTTGATAGTTTAATAAGGATTTACACTGATAAAAAATATCCCTATAATATAGATAAGAACAGGCTATATGAAAGGGGTGTGAAAGGATGAATGAGCACATGCCAACAGATATGCAATATAAGGACGGATTAAGAAAAGATAAGTTTTTGAATGATTTAGTAATCGAAGCCATTAAAAATGGTGATACGAAAAAAGCTTTGGAATATCTTGATTTATTCTGGGTAATTAAAATATGATGGGAGCGAAAAAAATAATTTTTTTGATTTTCCTCTTGCATTTTTAAAAATGATGTGGTAATATACCTATTGTTGACGCGGAAGTGTCGGAATGGCAGACGAGCTAGATTCAGGTTCTAGTGCTCGCAAGGGCGTGTGGGTTCAAGTCCCATCTTCCGCATAAATAGATGAACGAGAATACATGAGAATGTGTTCTCGTTTTTTCTTTCTTCAAATCTTATTTCTATTCTTGTTAGATTACCAAAATAATTCATGTCGAAAAGAAAATCAAAAAACCTCTTGCCAAACGCTTATATATATGTTATATTGTCAAATAGTTTGAAACTAAAAGTATTTTAAATCAAAAATATCTATATTTAAGACCAAGAGGACAGTATGAGAGGAAAAATATGTGGTATCGGAGCGTACGCCCCGGAAAACTTTTACGACAATCATGACATAGCGAAAATAGTGGAGACCAGTGATGAGTGGATTCGTGAACGAACCGGGATTGTGAGAAGGCATATTGCAGATGAAGACACAACGATGAGTATGGCTGTTAAGGCTGCCAGGGCGGCTCTGGAGAATGGAAAAGTAGAAGCGAAAGAATTGGATCTGATCCTGACAGCAACGATCACACCGAATACAATCATTCCTTGTGTGTCGTGTGAAGTTCAGAAGGCACTGGGGGCAGAGAACGCGACCTGTTTTGATATGAGCGCTGCGTGCGCAGGATTTGTGTTTGCCTATAATGCTGCGCAGGCATATATCGCATCAGGAATGTACAGAACCATTCTGATCATAGGAAGTGAGACGCTTTCTAACATCGTGAACTGGGAAGACAGAGGAAGCTGTATCCTGTTCGGCGACGGTGCGGGAGCCGCAGTGATTCGCGGGGAGGAAGGAGAAGTTTTCCCATGTGTGACACATTCAGATGGTACTATGGGAGAGGTACTGGCCTGTGAAAGCCGACATCAGAAGGGCTGGGAAGAAAAAGAGGCAGCAAAGCAGACTTACTTATCGATGGATGGTAAGGAAGTGTTTAAATTCGCAGTGAAGAAAGTCCCGGAAGTGATAGAAGAACTCCTTGGCAGGACAGATTATGTAAAAGAGGATATCGACTGGTTTGTCCTTCATCAGGCGAATCAGAGAATTATCGAATCGGTGGCAAAGAGAATGAAAATTGATATTTGTAAATTCCCGATGAATATTTCTGAATTTGGAAATACATCTTCTGCCAGCATTCCGATTCTTCTGGATGAAATGAACCGAAGCGGAATGCTGCAAAAAGGGCAGAGGATTGTTATAGCAGGATTTGGAGCAGGGCTTTCCTGGGGAGCATCCCTTATTGAATGGTAACAAGGTAATAGCTGTCGGCGCAGGCGCAGGACGGATTACATATATGATTAAATAGAAAAAATGAAAAGAGAAGAAGGAGACAATCACATGTTAGAGAAAGTAAAAGCAATCGTAGCAGAAGGTTTAGGAGTAGACGCAGCAGACCTTACAGAGGAAACAACGTTTGAATCACTTGGAGCAGATTCTCTGGATCTTATGGACATGGTTATGTCATTTGAAGATGAGTTCGGTGTGGAAATCGATACAGAAGCGATCGGTGATCTTACTACGATCGGCAGCGTTGTAACTTACATCGAAGGATTAGAGAAATAAATCCGAATAAGTGAATCATTAGTCAGAGTAAGTCATTTAAGAAAAAAGAGGTTGTAATATGAAGACAGAAGTAACCGAATTACTTGGAATAGAATATCCGATTATCCAGGGAGGAATGGCCTGGGTTGCTGAGTATCATCTTGCGGCCGGCGTATCAAATGCCGGTGGGCTTGGACTCATTGGAGCTGCGAGTGCCCCGGCAGAATGGGTACGCGAACAGATCAGAGAAGCAAAGAAACTGACTGACAAACCATTTGGTGTCAACATTATGCTCATGAGTCCTTATGCGGATGAAGTGGCAAAAGTGGTAGCGGAAGAAGGCGTGAAGGTGGTTACCACTGGTGCTGGAAATCCAGAGAAATATATGAAAATGTGGAAGGAAGCAGGGGTTAAGGTCATCCCGGTTGTGGCTTCCGTTGCACTTGCAAAAAGAATGGAGCGCTGCGGTGCGGATGCGCTGGTAGCGGAAGGAACAGAAGCGGGAGGACATATCGGCGAGAATACGACGATGGTTTTGGTTCCGCAGATCGTTGATGCGGTGAACATTCCGGTTATTGCTGCAGGCGGGATTGCCGATGGAAGAGGAATTGCGGCTGCATTTATGCTTGGAGCAAGAGCGGTACAGATGGGAACCCATTTTGTGGCAACGAAAGAATCTATGGTTCATGAAAATTATAAAAATGCAATCCTTAAAGCAAAGGATATCGATTCCAGAGTAACCGGCAGAACAACCGGCCATCCGGTGCGTGCTCTGAGAAATCAGATGACGAAACAGTATCTGGATATGGAGAAAGCGGGAGCAGGCTTTGAGGAACTGGAGCAGCTGACTCTGGGTGGACTTCGCAAAGCGGTCGTAGACGGCGATGTTGTAAATGGCAGCGTGATGGCCGGACAGAGTGCGGCAATGGTGAAAGAAATCCTGAGCTGTGAGGAGCTGATCCAGAAGCTGGTGAAGGAGACAGATGCGCTGATCGGAGGACTGAATATCTATGGCTAAGATTGCATTTATTTACCCAGGACAGGGCGCTCAGAAACCCGGCATGGGAAAAGATTTTTATGAAAATAGTGAACTTGCAAAGGCTGTCTATGATAAGGCAAGCGAACTTTTGCAGATAGATATGAAAGCATTATGCTTTGAAGAAAATGAGAAACTGGATCTGACCGAATATACACAGGCAGCGCTTGTGACGACTTGCCTTGCCATGACGAAGGTTGTGGAGGAAAGAGGTCTGAAACCGGATGTGACGGCGGGACTTAGTCTTGGCGAGTATTGCGCGATCAGCGTCGCTGGAGGCATGAAGGAAGAGGATGCAATTTCTCTGGTGAGAAAAAGAGGGATTCTGATGCAGAATACGGTTCCGGCAGGAGAAGGCGCCATGGCGGCAATCCTTGGAATGGATGCATCGGTAATCGAAGAAGGGATTAAGGATTTGGAAGGAGTCACGGTGGCAAATTACAATTGCCCGGGCCAGATCGTTATCACCGGTGAGACGAAAGCGGTGGAGAAAGCGGCAGAAATATTAAAAGAAGCGGGAGCTAAAAGGGCGGTGCTTCTGAATGTCAGCGGTCCGTTCCATTCACCGATGCTGAAACAAGCAGGTGAAGAACTTGCGAAAGAAATGGAAAAAGTAGAAATGGAACCACTTCAGATTCCTTATGTGACAAATGTAACGGCCGAATATGTAACCGACATTCGTGAAACGAAGAAACTTCTGGCTGAACAGGTTGCGGCTTCCGTGCGCTGGCAGGAAAGTGTAGAGCGTATGATCGCGGAAGGCGTGGATGCGTTTGTAGAAATCGGGCCGGGCAAAACGCTGGCAGGGTTTCTGAGGAAAATTGACCGCAGCGTAAAGGTTTACAACATTGGAACCTGGGAAGACGTAGACAAGGTGGTCTTGGAATTGACTGTTTAGTAGAGGAGAAGAAATATGTTAAACGGAAAAATCGCAGTAGTGACCGGTGCATCCCGCGGAATCGGGAAGGCAATAGCAATGAAGTTTGCGCAGCTTGGAGCAACGGTGGTCATCAATTATAACGGTTCTGCACAGAAAGCGGAGGAAGTAAAACAGAGTATTACAGCAGATGGCGGCAGGGCCGTGATCATGCAGTGCAATGTAGCGGACTATGATGCGTGCGAAGCATTTTTTAAGGATGTGATCAATCAGTTCGGCAGAATTGATATTCTTGTAAATAATGCAGGAATCACGAAAGACGGATTGATCATGCGGATGAGTGAGGAAGACTTTACGAGCGTTGTAGACGTGAATCTGAAAGGAACTTTCCATTGTATCCGATTCGCTTCCAGGCAGATGATGAAGCAGAGAAGCGGAAGAATCATTAATATGTCTTCTGTAGTGGGAATTTCCGGAAACGCAGGACAGATCAATTACGCAGCATCAAAAGCAGGTGTGATCGGCATGACAAAATCCGCGGCAAAGGAACTTGCGAGTCGTGGAATTACGGTGAATGCGATTGCTCCGGGATATATTGAGACGGATATGACCAACGTGTTATCCGACAAAGTGAAAGAAGAAACAATGAAACAGATTCCTCTGGGTCGTCTGGGTCAGACCGGAGATATTGCAGCAGCAGCAGCATTTCTTGCATCCGACGAAGCAGGGTATATCACGGGCCAGGTGCTTGCAGTAGACGGTGGCATGGCGATATAGGAGGGTGGAAATATGAAACGCAGAGTAGTGATTACAGGTCTTGGAGCGATTACGCCAATTGGAAATACGGTAGATGAATTTTGGGAAGGGATCAAAGAAGGCAGATGCGGAATCGGTGCGATCACCAAATTTGACACATCAGATTATAAAGTAAAGATCGCGGCAGAAGTAAAAGGATTTTCTGCGAAGGAACGCATGGATTTTAAAGCGGCAAAACGTATGGAAACATTCTCACAGTATGCGGTTGTGGCTGCAAAAGAAGCCTGTGAGGATGCCGGTTTCGAGATTGAAAAGGAAGACCCGTACCGCTGCGGTGTGATCATCGGTTCCGGTATCGGAAGCCTTCAGCAGATTGAAAAACAGTACACCACGATTCTGCAGAAGGGGCCGGGAAGAGTTGCTCCTTTGATGGTTCCCATGATGATCTCCAATATGGCAGCCGGAAATGTTTCGATTCAGCTTGGACTGAAGGGAAAATGCACAAATGTTGTCACAGCCTGTGCGACCGGAACCAACTGTATCGGTGATGCGTTCCGTGCAATCCAGTACGACGATGCGGATGTGATGTTTGCAGGCGGAACCGAAAGCTGTATCTGTCCGACTGGTGTGGCAGGATTTACCGCGCTGACTGCGCTTACGACCAGTGAGGATCCGAAGAGAGCTTCCATTCCGTTTGATAAGGACAGAAGCGGGTTCGTTCTCGGAGAGGGGGCAGGCGTGGTCGTTCTGGAGGAACTGGAACATGCAAAGGCCAGAGGCGCGAAGATTTATGCAGAGCTTGTAGGATACGGTTCCACCGGAGATGCATACCATATTACTTCCCCGGCGGAGGATGGAAGCGGAGCTGCCAAAGCGATGGAACTTGCCATGGAAGAAGCAGGTGTGACTCCGTCGGAGGTTCAGTATATTAATGCACACGGAACCAGCACACACCACAATGATCTGTTCGAGACCTATGCGATCAAGAGAGCATTCGGTGATGCGGCAAAAGATCTTGTAGTCAACTCGACGAAATCCATGATCGGTCATCTGCTCGGTGCGGCAGGCGCGGTAGAGTGTGTGACTTGTGTAAAATCCATCCAGGACGGATTCATTCATCAGACGATCGGAACAAAAGAAACAGATGAGGAATGTGATCTGAACTATGCAGTCGGTGCTCCGGTGGAAAAGGAAATCAAATATGCAATGAGTAATTCTCTGGGATTTGGCGGACACAATGCGGTCCTGCTGATGAAAAAATATGAAGGTTAGAGGTGCAGGATGATGGAATTAGAGAATCTGGTGAAATTAATTCAGGCCGTTTCCGATTCGGCACTGAGTGGCTTTGAATATGAAGAAGGAAATGTAAAACTGAATATCCGAAAAGAAAAAGAACCGGTAAAGGGTACGAATGAAAACGTTCAGGTTGTTACAATAGAACAGAAAACGCAGGCCGCGAAAGCAGAGATCCCGGCGATGGAACCGAACGGAAATCTAGTTAAATCTCCACTTGTCGGAACATTTTACGCTGCACCGGCAGAAGATGCCCAGCCTTTTGTGTCTGTGGGCGACCGTGTGAAGAAGGGGCAGACTGTGGCAATCGTAGAAGCAATGAAACTGATGAATGAAATTGAATCTGAATTTGACGGTACGGTTACAGAAGTGCTGGTAAAGAATGGGGAAGCCGTAGAATACGGACAGCCGTTATTCAGAATTGCGTAAGGAGGCAGCGATGAAACATTTGGGTATTACAGAGATTAAGGAAATCATTCCGCACAGACATCCGTTTCTGCTGGTGGATTACATTGAGGACTATGAACCGGGCGAGTATGCCATCGGGTACAAATGCGTTACATACCGTGAGGATTTCTTTGCGGGACATTTCCCGCAGGAGCCGGTCATGCCGGGCGTTCTGATCGTGGAAGCACTGGCGCAGACCGGAGCAGTAGCGGTTCTGATGCAGGAAGAAAACAAAGGAAAGCTCGGATATTTCGGGGGAATCAAGAACTGCAAGTTCCGCCGCAAGGTCGTTCCGGGAGATAAGCTGAAACTGGAGGCGAGAATCATCCGGCAGAAAGGCCCTCTGGTCATCGGGGAAGGAATTGCCTCTGTTGACGGAGAAGTGGCTGTAAAAGCAGAGTTGTCGCTGATGATCGGATAGGGGATAGATATGATTAGGAAAATACTGATTGCCAATCGTGGCGAGATTGCGGTGCGTATCATTCGTGCGTGCAGAGAAATGGGAATCGAGACGGTTGCGGTGTATTCGGAAGCTGACAAAGAGGCGCTTCACACACAGCTTGCAGACGAAGCAGTCTGTATCGGACCTGCGCCGTCCTCAGACAGTTATCTGAATATGGAACAGATCATCAGTGCGACGATTATTTCGGGAGCCGATGCGATTCATCCCGGATTCGGATTCTTGTCTGAAAACAGCCGTTTTGCAGAACTGTGCGAACAATGCAATATTATTTTCATCGGGCCGGGAGCCGATGTGATCCGCAGCCTTGGAGACAAATCCCAGGCGCGAACCACAATGGTACAGGCAAATGTGCCGGTCATTCCGGGAAGTGACCATGCGATTTATGATGCAGAAGAAGGCGCAAAGATTGCAGAAGAGACCGGGTATCCGGTGATCATCAAAGCAGCACTTGGAGGCGGCGGCAAGGGAATGCGCGTGGCACAGACGCCGGACGAATTTGAAAATGCATTCCACACTGCGCAGTCAGAAGCAAAGGCAGCGTTCGGAGACGGCACCATGTATCTGGAGCATTTTGTACAGCATCCGAAACACATTGAATTTCAGATCCTTGCAGATAAATACGGAAATGTCATCCATCTGGGAGAACGTGACTGTTCGATTCAGAGAAACCATCAGAAACTGGTGGAGGAATCCCCGTGTATGGCCATTTCCGAAGAACTTCGTGCGGAAATGGGAGCCGCAGCAGTTCGCGCAGCCAAAGCGGCCCATTATGAAAATGCCGGTACCATCGAGTTCCTTTTGGAAAAGACCGGAAAATTCTATTTCATGGAAATGAATACCCGGATCCAGGTGGAGCATCCGGTGACAGAGTGGGTGACCGGAATTGACCTTATCAAGGCACAGATCCGCATTGCCGACGGCGAAGAACTTGCGATAAAGCAGGAAGATGTGCATTTGACGGGGCATGCCATCGAGTGCAGAATCAACGCGGAGAATCCGGCAAAGAATTTCCGCCCATGCCCGGGAACCATTCGGGATATGTACCTTCCGGGGGGCAAAGGAGTCCGGATCGATTCCGCTATTTACAGTGGTTACAGCGTACCGCCATATTATGATAATATGCTGGCGAAACTGATCGTTTTCGCAAAGACCCGAAAAGAAGCTGTCCGTAAGATGCAGTGTGCGCTTGGAGAGATCATCATTGAGGGAATCGATACAAATGTTGATTATCAGTATGAGATCATGTGCCACCCGGATTATCAGGATGGAAATTTTGATATAGAGTTTGTAGCAGAAAAAGAACAGGAACTTCTGGGAAATACAGAGGCCTAGCAGTTCGTAATGTAGCAGGAGTCAGGAGAGTAGAAAAATGCAGTTGGCAAATATGTTTAAAAAGGGAATCAACCTTGGGAAAAATGAAGGATCCGGTAAGCGAATGACATCTCCGGAAGTGCCGGAAGGAATTCTGAAAAAATGTAATGCCTGTAAAGCGGCGATTTTCACGGAAGATGTGAAAAAAGGATACTATATTTGTCCGAAATGCGGAAATTATTTCAGAGTACATGCGATGCGACGCATAGAAATGATCGCTGATCCAGATACGTTTGAGGCATGGGACGAGGGCCTTACCTCCGGAAATCCACTGCATTATAAAGGCTATGAAGAAAAGGTAAAAATGCTTCAGGAGAAGACTGGGCTGGATGAGGCGGTTGTGACCGGTAAGGCAAAAATAGAAGGACGTGAAGTGGCGCTGGCTGTATGTGACGGACGATTCATGATGGCAAGTATGGGGAAAGTAGTCGGTGAGAAGATTACACGTGCTGTTGAGCGCGCGACGCAGGCAAAGCTTCCGGTGATTATCTTTGCATGCTCGGGAGGAGCGAGAATGCAGGAGGGAATTCATTCTCTGATGCAGATGGCCAAGACTTCTGCAGCCTTAAAACGGCATCATGACGCCGGACAGCTCTACATCAGTGTTTTGACAGATCCTACGACAGGAGGGGTTACAGCAAGTTTTGCCATGTTAGGAGATATCATTCTGGCTGAACCAAATGCGCTGATCGGTTTTGCGGGACCGCGTGTGATTGAACAGACCATCGGACAAAAACTTCCGAAAGGGTTCCAGAGATCTGAATTTCTTCTGGAACACGGGTTTGTGGATAAGATTGTAGAACGAAAAGAACTGCGTCAGACACTTGCTCAGCTTGTAAGCATGCATGAGGCGGGGAAAATGTCACAATTTACGGAAAGCTCAGAAGGACGTACAAAGCGGAATTTGGAAGAAAATGTAGGAAAGGACAATACCGGACTGGAAGAACACAGAGAAACTCCAAAGGCGAAAAGCGCCTGGGAGCGTGTTCAGATTTCCCGGCTGAAAGACAGACCGGTAGGTTCCGATTATATTGATGCTTTATTTACAGATTTTGCAGAACTTCATGGTGACCGATACTACAAGGACGACAAAGCGATCATCGGAGGAATTGCACGGTTTCATGGCATGCCGGTGACGGTCATTGCGCAGGCTAAGGGAAGAAATACGAAAGAAAATATTGAACGGAATTTCGGTATGCCGTCTCCGGACGGATACAGAAAAGCACTGAGACTGATGAAACAGGCGGAAAAATTTGCACGCCCGATCATCTGCTTTGTAGATACTCCGGGTGCATTTTGCGGACTGGAGGCAGAAGAACGCGGACAGGGAGAAGCGATTGCCAGAAACCTGTTTGAAATGTCCGGTCTGAAAGTTCCGGTGCTTTCGGTTGTGATCGGAGAAGGTGGAAGCGGCGGAGCGCTCGCCATGGCAACCTCGGATGAAGTCTGGATGCTGGAGAACTCCATTTACTCTATCCTGTCACCGGAGGGCTTTGCAAGTATCCTGTGGAAAGACAGCAAACGCGCGGAAGAAGCTGCAAAAGTCATGAAACTTACAGCAGCCCACCTGTATCAGGCGGGAATTGTGGAGAAAGTTTTTGAAGAACCGGAACATCTGACTGTGGAAAATATGGGAGGATTGACAGGAGAGATGGACAGGTCCATACAGGAATTCCTGAAAAAATATGGAGCTTTGTCAACAGAAGAGCTGACGGAAAAACGATATCAGCGCTTCCGGAACATGTAGAAAGGTACGGGGTACAGATATGGAATATCCATCATTGAAAATAGGAAATCTGACGGCGAAAAAACCATTGATCCAGGGCGGAATGGGAATCGGAATCAGTCTCTCAAATCTTGCCGGAAATGTTGCCAAAGAAGGTGGAATCGGGATCATTTCCGCTGCACAGATCGGATTTCGTGATCCTGATTTTGAGAAAGATTCCAAGGCGGCAAATTTAAGAGCCATTCACAGTGAACTCGAAAAAGCCCGCGCAATTGCGCCGGAAGGCGTGATCGGTTTTAATATTATGGTTGCCATGCAGCACTATGGAGAATATGTGCGCGAAGCAGCAAGGGCAGGCGCAGATCTGATCATATCCGGAGCCGGTCTGCCGACAGAACTGCCTGAATTCGTAAAAGGTACGGATGCAAAGATCGCTCCGATCGTATCAACAGAAAAATCCGTGAAAGTGATCCTCAAATACTGGGACAAAAAATACAGCCGCACCGCAGACCTGGTCGTCATAGAAGGGCCAAAAGCCGGAGGACATCTTGGATTTGACGAGGCACAGCTGGAACAGTTCGATCAGAACACATATGATGAAGAAATCAGGAAGATCATCAAAGCCGTAAAATCATACGAAGAGAAATATAACTGCAGAATTCCGGTCGCACTGGCAGGCGGCATCAGCGATGCAAACGCAGCCAGACACGCATTTGAGCTTGGAGCCGATGCAATCCAGGTAGCCAGCCGCTTTGTAACCACATGGGAATGCGACGCAGACATCCGGTATAAAGAAAGCTATCTGAACGCCGCACCGGAAGATATCCTGATCGTAAAAAGCCCGGTAGGAATGCCCGGAAGAGCCATCGCCAATCCCTTCATCCGACACATCATGGAAGGAGAGCGCCGTCCTCCCAAAAAATGTCTTGCATGCATCAAAACATGCAACCCGGCAAAAACACCATACTGCATTACAGAGGCTCTCATCAACGCAGCAAAAGGCAACATTGAAAATGCATTACTTTTCTGCGGCGCTGATGCATGGAAAGCAGAAAAAATAGAAACTGTAAAAGAAGTGATTGATTCTTTGCTCGAAAGCTGTGTATAATAAAAGAAAAACAAGTACCAGAGGAGAAAATTCGTGGACGCATACGAGAGCATTAACAAATTATTTGTACATTTGTTCAACGATATATTAGAATTAGAAGAAAAAGCGGTCATCACCGAAGAATTCAAAGACCTGACGAACAACGATATGCATATCATCGAAGCCGTCGGTCTCGGAGAAGGAGATAAAATGTCCAACATCGCCCGCAAACTCGGAATCACCGTAGGCTCACTCACCACCTCCATGAACGCCCTGGTCAACAAAAAATACGTTCTCCGCGAACGAAGCGAAGAAGACAGACGCGTGGTCAACATCCACCTCACCCCCAAAGGCGAAAAAGCCTACCACCACCACGCCGAATTCCACAAAAAAATGGTAGAAGCCATCCTGGAACACATCACCGAAGACGAGATTCCCGTCCTCACCAAAGCCCTCGAAGGCCTTTACCAATTCTTCAAAACCTGCTAACAACAGGTCCCATAAGGCATAATCCCGTTTAAACTCAGAGGGCTGCGCTTCCCAAAGAAGCCGCAGCCCCCTTCATATGTACCAATATCTCCCGTCTAATACTTATCCCACGTACAACATAAGAATCTCAGCCCCCACACTCCCCGGTTTGATTCCGGACCGTGGGGGCGTCCCTTCTCAGAACAATTCCCCATTGACTATCAACACCCCTCTATGCTATACTAGCGAAAACATCAAATTCAGAGTAGCCATTTTCGATGGTATTCTAAAACTCAATATTTAGATTTTCAAAGCCATTCGGCAGGAAATTCAAGTTTTGATGAATAACAGAATAAAACGGGCAGAATATAGGAATCATTGGGGTTACATTGCCATTTTTGCATATCTCTGTTAAAATACAGATAAGATAAAAGATTTCTGATGGTTATATGTTCTGCAGAAGGAGGAGAACATATGACCCAAAAAGGAGAAAATCTGTCAGAAAGTAGTCAGATAGTAAAAAATCGGGAACTAAAAGACAATGGAGCAAAACTTATTTTTGATGATCCTATTCTTTGCGCGCAGTTTTTAAGAGGATACGTGAATATAGAATTGCTAAAAAATGTAGAACCGGAAGATATTGAAGACATCTCTGAGCGTTTTCTTCCTATGTGGCAGGAAGGGCGGGACTCGGATTCTGTAAAAAAGATTCACTTAAAAGAACAATCACTTTATTTGATTGCAGTGGTGGAACATCAGTCCAAAGTTCATTATGATATGGCATTCAAACTCTTGCGATATATCGTAATGATACTGACTGATTACGAAACGGAGCAGGAAAAGATTCATCCCGGCATTACGAAAACGAAGGCATTTCAATACCCACCTATAATACCAATCGTGTACTATGAAGGAACAGAAACCTGGACAGCAGTGCGAAATTTCAAAGACAGGGTATATCTTAGTGATGCATTGGAAAAGTATATTCCGGATTTTGAGTACTTGGTTGTGCCGTTAACGTCTTACAGTAACCGGGAACTGATAGAAAAGAATGATGAATTGTCGTTAATTTTTCTGATTAACAAACTCCGCAATTCTATGGAATTCAGAAATCTGAGAGAGATACCAAAAGAGTATTTTGATAATCTTTCGGAAAATACACCGGATTATTTATTAACAATAATCGGTAAAATCATTGCCACGCTGCTATATCGGATGAATGTCCCCCGCAGTGAGGTTGAAAAATTTACCGATCAGATTACACGGAGGGAATTCGATATGTTATTTGACAGTTTTGAAGCATATGATGTCCAGGAAACGAGAAGAATCAGCAGAGAACAGGGACGAATAGAAGGAGAAGAACGCAAATTAGTGCAGTTAACCTGTAAAAAACTTCAAAAAAATATATCCATACCAGAAATTGCAGATATGTTAGAAGAAGACGAAGAAACAATTCAAAAAATATGCGATGCGGCGTCAAAACATGCCCCAGAATATGACATTGACAAAATAATCAAAGACCTAATCCAATAGGCTGCCGCTTCCCAAAGAAGCCGCAGCCCCCTTCATATGTACCAATATCTCCCGTCTAATACTTATCCCACGTACAACATAAGAATCTCAGCCCCCACACTCCCCGGTTTGATTCCGGACCGTGGAAAACGCCGGCACTTGATGGCAGGAGTCGCCGGCAGGCGACAACCTGGCATCATAGTACCGCTGCGTTTTCCCCCGAGCGAAAGCGAGTCCGGAATAAAACCGGGGAGCGTGGGGGCGTCCCTCTTCTCAACAACAAATTTTAGAAAGCACTTCCCCAATCGGTTCATGTATCGTAAGCGATGCTCCCACTTCCCGAGCCGTAGTATCCTTATTGATCACAACCAGGTTCTTTCCCCGGAAATAATCAATAAATCCCGCAGCAGGGTAAACGACCAAGGAGGTTCCACCGATAATCAGCATATCAGCATTTGCGATCGCACTGATACTTTTCTGAATAATAACGGAATCTAACCCTTCTTCATAGAGCACGACATCCGGTCGGATGGTCCCTCCACATTCACATTTTGGAATTCCGTCAGAATTTTTAACATAGGCGGCATCGTACTTTTTACCGCAGCGCATACAATAATTGCGATGAATGCTTCCGTGCAGTTCCAGTACGTTTTTACTGCCTGCTGCCTGATGAAGACCGTCGATATTTTGTGTGATCACGGCCGTCAGTTTTCCGGCAGCCTCAAGTTCAGCGAGCTTATAGTGTGCCGGGTTCGGTTTCGCATCAAGAAACATCATTTTCTCTTTGTAAAATTCATAAAAAGCTTCTGTGTTTCTCATGAAAAATGAATGGCTTACAATCTGTTCCGGAGAGTATTTGTATTGCTGCTGATACAGGCCGTCAGCGCTGCGGAAGTCCGGAATATTACTTTCGGTGGAGACCCCCGCACCGCCGAAGAATACAATATTATGACTTTCATCGATCATTTCCTGAAGTTGCTCAATCTGATTCATATGATACCTCTTTTCTTCTGGCAGATTCCGGGCAAAATCGGTGCTGCCCTGCCATAAAACTATATCTTTATTATAGCTCAGAATAAAAGAATGGGACATAGTATTTTCGAATAAAAAATACAGAAAATATTGAAATATCACTTGTTATGCAATAACTCCGCGAGTATACTATTACTGTTGTAAAGATGCACATCGGGGAAGGTGCATAGGAAAGAATCAAAATATCGGGAGAGAATGATGAAAATAAAAGATATGAAGAATTGGGGAATGGTATTACTGGGGAATACGATTTATGCATTGGCAATCGTAGTGTTTATTTTGCCGAGTTCGCTGATTATGGGAGGAACAACCGGAATCGGTCTGACGCTTGGACATTATTTGAATGTTCCGCTGCATACATTTGTAATGATTTTTAATGTGCTGATGTTTTTGGTCGGGGCACTTGCTCTGGGAAAAAAATTTGCATTAACGACACTGATCAGTACATTCTATTACCCGGTGATTCTTGGCGCTTTTCAGAACATCCCGGTATTATCTGATATTACAACAGACCGCATGTTATCTACGATCTGCGGAGGACTGATGATCGGATTTGGAATCGGAATTGTGATTCGAGCGGGAGCATCGACCGGTGGTATGGACATACCGCCACTGGTGCTTAACAAGTATTTTGGAATTCCGGTATCGGTTCTGATGTATGCTTTTGATTTCGCGATCCTGCTCATGCAGATGATGTTTTCCGATAAGGAACAGATCATCTATGGAATTCTGCTGGTATTGGTCTATACCATGGTTTTGGACAAAATCCTTTTGATCGGGACAACGAAGACGCAGGTCAGCATCGTTTCTGAAAAATATAATGAGTTAAATGCACAGATTCAGGAAAAACTGGATAGGGGAACCACTTTATTCCATGTGCAGACGGGGTATCTGAAAAATGAGCAGAAAATGATCATGACGGTGGTTTCAAACCGGGAACTGGTGCGTCTGAACCGACTCGTACAGGAAACGGATCCGGAAGCATTTATGGTGATCGGGCATGTGAATGAGGTAAAGGGAAAAGGTTTCTCCTCTCAGAAAGAATATAAAGACGAAGTGACTGCAAATGAAGGAAAAGAAACACAAGGATACACAGGAAATGGCGGGCAGAACAGATAACCCGTCGGAAAAAGAAAAAAAGAAACGAATCAACTGGAAAAGATTCCGGCGCAGGCTTGCAGCGTTTCTGATTGTTGCCGCTATCGGGACGGGTTACTGGTATTATGCGTGGGAGTACCGTGCCGAGACAGAGCCGGAAACGGAACTGACCGAGACGAATACAGATCCTGTTTATACGATGGAACGATATCTGAGGACCTTGAAGCGGAACAGCACGGTTTATGAATATGCGTGCGATGAAGATGAGGCGGATGAGGAATACGGAACTTACGTTGTGCCGGGACTCAAGGCGACCAGGACGATTCAGTATAAGAAAGAAGGCACGCCGCATGTCTGTACGTCCATGACGCCGCAGGGGCTGGCGATTACGGAGGATTATGTCCTGATCAGTGCGTACTGCAGAACGAAGGAGCATAATTCTGTCATTTATGTGATTGATAAGAAAACGCATGAGTATGTAAAAGAAATCGTGCTGGGGACCCGGGCTCATGTCGGTGGAATGGCATATGACACCATGAATCATAATCTCTGGATCACCGGGCAGGGTTCTACCTGGGCGCAGGCAAATGCAATTACGCTGAAGCACCTGGAAAGTTATGATTTTACGGAGAATTATCAGCCCATTGAATTTGATCTCTCATACAATCTTTACCGGATTCAGAGGGCCTCTTTTATGACCTATCATGACGGAGCGCTCTTCGTAGGATTTTTTACCAAGGATAATGCGAGTATTATTGAGAAATACCTGATCAACGCAGACGGAACCTTGTATGAAAAATCGGATATGAATCTGAAGCGGACGGTAGGAGTGATCGATCCGGTGGCATGTGCTGTGAGTATGCAGGTGATTTCAGGAAAAGTTCAGGGGATGGCATTTTACAATAATAAGATCCTGCTTACGATATCCTGGGGGATCATGCCTTCGGAAGTACAGATATTCAATTATTCAAGATATGGAATTCTGTCATCTTCAGAGGCATATAAGACGATCAAATTTCCGGAACGTCTGGAGCAGATCTATCAGGACGGAAGCAGTATTTATGCCTTGTTTGAGTCGGCGGCGTATTCCTACAGGATGGCATCGTGGAATCAGATTGACAGGGTGATTAAGCTGAACGGAAGCAGGCTGGTGTATTAATTTTGAAAACATAGAGGATAGCAAAAAGAAAAACCCGTGGAATTTCATGTGTAAAAAGAATTCCACGGGATTTTTTTATTTCCGAATCATTAAGCCTTGGAGCAGGCATGACATCCCAAAGTGCATCCGGTCGGTGTTCCCGCACATCCTCCCATTGCTGTTTCCCGAAGCTCAAACGGAATACTCTTTCCTACGCGGTACATTGCTTCTGCCATCTCATCAAACGGAATCGGGTGAGTGACCCCGGCAAGGGCAAGCTCGGCGCAGGTGATTGCGTTTGCAGCACCGATGGTGTTGCGACTCTGGCACGGAGATTCAACCAGTCCGGCAATCGGATCGCAGACCATTCCAAGCAGGTTGGACATGGCAATGGATGCAGCCTCAAGTGACATTTCCGGTGTTCCACCCATGATTTCCACGACCGCACTTGCTGCCATGGCGGAAGCCGCACCAACCTCAGCCTGGCATCCGGCTTCGGCGCCGGATACAGATGCATTTCGCATCAGAATATAACCGATTGCGGATGCATTCAAAATCGCAGAATGAAGGCGTTCGTTTGACAGCTGTTTTTCTTCCTGCAGTGCGAGAAGTACACCCGGGAGTACCCCGGCAGAACCGGCGGTAGGGGCGGCGACGATCAGTCCCATGGAGGCGTTGACCTCCAGAACGGCCATGCTGTAGGAAATTGCCTTACTCATTAGGGAACCGCAGACACTTCGGTCTGTCTTGCCGAAGTCGGATACTTTTTTAGCTTCGCCTCCGATCAGGCCGCCCATGGAACGTTTCGGCTGCATCAGCGGTTCATTGACCGCATCTTTCATGATGGTCAGTACCGTTTTCAGTTTTTTGTCAATTTCCTCGGAAGTGAGTGTGCCGCAAGTGATCTCACGGGTCTTCATGGCCTCGGAAATGCTGATATTTTCTTTTTGACAGAGTTCCAGTAATTCTTGTCCGTTTCTAAAATCCATCGTCCGTACCTCCTACATCTGAACCAGCATCAGTTCGCGGACATTTTCATTTGTCCGGATTTCAGCCAGAATGCTCTCCGGAATAGGTTCGTCGGATTCGACTACTGTATAAGCAGTAGCACCCTTATCTTCCCGGAACAGGCGCATGAAAGCGATATTTACATTCTGGTTGCTGAGACACTGGGTAATATGTGCAACGACACCCGGAGTATCGAGCTGTTTTACGATGAGTGTACTGTATTCTCCGGTAAATTCCACATCGATATTACCAATACGCACGATCTTTATCTTGCCGCCCCCGATGGATTCCCCGCGAACCATCAGTTCGTAGCCGTTAATTCCGGTCATTGCGATATCGGCAGTATTCGGATGATCGGTTACTGTCTCCTCATCGATGATGTACTCATATTCCACACCGAATTCTTTGGCAAGCTCAAAGGCATCACGGATTCTGGCGTCATCTGTGGAAAATCCAAGAATTCCGCCCAGTAGTGCGCGATCGGTACCGTGGCCGTGATAGGTTTTGGCAAAAGAACCGTAGAGGGTAAAGGTTACCTTTTTAATCGGTTCCGGACACATTTTGCGTGCCAGCAATGCCATGGAAACAGCACCCGCGGTGTGGGAGCTGGAAGGCCCGATCATGTTGGGACCAATGACATCAAAAATACTTAGAAAGTTCATATTTTCATCCTCCAATTGTGTTTTCCGGATTGCAGGGAAATAAGTTCCGGAACAATCCGCAGATATGATGAGAGCATCAAAATCCATGTCCAATATAGCACAGAAAACGTCCGAGAAAAAGGGGGAAAAAATATTGGGCGGAAATAAAATGTCAGACAGCCAGAGAGAAGAACTCTCTGGCTGATTTGCTGATATAGCGGATGAGACGAAATGGAGGAATTAGCACACTATAAAAGGCGAAATACCTGTTCTACCGCTGCACGCATATTTGTTTTGGCACATTCGGGATTCATGGCCTCCTCAAGCGTTGTAATTCCGCGGACAATCGGGAAAAATGCATCAATCCCGGCCTGGTTGCATGCGGTGGCTTCCGGAGTGACACTTCCGGCAAAAGCGATAACTTTTGCATTGTATTTTTTCGCCAGTTTTGCAACTCCTATAGGAGCTTTTCCCATTGCGGTCTGGTGATCGAGCCGGCCTTCACCGGTTACTGCGACATCAGCGTCTTTCAGTTCTTTTTCCAATTCAACCGCATTCAGAATCAGATCAATTCCGGGAGTAAGGCTGGCGTTCAGATAACTGAGCAGTGCAAATCCCAGTCCGCCGGCGGCACCGGCCCCTGCGGCATTCGAATAATCACATCCAAGGTATTTGGCAGTAACGTTGGCATACTGAGCCATGGCCTGATCCAGATTTTCCTTGATATCATCAGTCACGCCTTTTTGAGGACCATAGATATAAGTGGCTCCATTTTTGCCGCACAGCGGATTTGTTACATCACAGGCAACCTGGAAATGACACTCATCCAAAAGGGAATTTTTGTTTTGCGTAAGGATGCATTTGACTTTTTTAAGGGCTTGTCCGCCTTCTCCGGCGTCATGACCGTTTTCGTCCAGAAATTCAAAGCCAAGAGCTTTCAGCATTCCGATACCGCCATCATTTGTAGCACTTCCACCGATTCCGATGATGAAGTTTCGGCATCCTTTATTGATGGCGTCATTTATCATTTCCCCCACACCGTAAGTGGTTGCATGAAGGGGATCTTTTTTATTTGTGAGTGTAATTCCGGCTGCTGATGCCATCTCGATGATAGCTGTATTCGTTTCTTTTAAGTATCCGTAATAGCACGACACCGGATCATCGAGAGGTCCGGTTACGGTAACATCGATCCGCTCCCCGTTTAAACCTTCGATTAGTGCGTCTGTGGTGCCTTCACCGCCATCCGCAAGTGGTTTTACGATAACTTCAGCATCCGGTTTCGCGGCAAGAATTCCAGCTTTAATTGCCATTCCGGCTTCCATGGAAGTCAGGCTTCCTTTCAGAGAGTCAATTGCAACTACAACTTTCATTTTCATGTCCTCCGTTTTTATATTCATGGTGTTCTGCTTTGTATATGGTTTTAGTGTATCATGGAATGATAAAGTTGAAAATGTCATTCGGAACAATATATGAATGAAAATAAACACGATATATGTATTACGTAACATACTCAAACTACTACGCTGAGGCGTTTTTTGCCTTGCACACTCGAAGAAGTATTCTGTGTGATTGGTACAGTTATTTATCGGACGCTATACTAAATAACTTGCCTATTTCTCCGATTGCACATGGCAAAAAGTCTCAGCGTAGCTAGCTATATAATAGTTTACGTATTGAAAAGAAGAAAAAAGAGAATAATCCGTAGCATTTTCCTTAAGTTACGTGTCAAAAAGAAATAAATTTATAATAGTCCGTAGCAGTGCGCTGAAACTACGTGTCAAAAAAGATGATTCCCCAAAAAATCCGTAAATCGTTATAAAATGCAAGAAACAAATGATAAGAAATTGAAGTGTTTCCTATGCCTAAGCATAAGACTTACCTTGATATCGTATAGTATAGTTTCACTGCAAGGTAGAGAATGACAGCATCCTGAAATCGGCGTGGATTCAATCCACAAATGCGATAGATGCGGTCAAGCTTATATTGAAGTGTATTTTTATGTAGAAAAAGCTTCTCGCAGGTTCGGTTAAGCGATTGCTCTTCCTCGAAATAGGTGCGCAGCAAAGAAAACTCTTCGGAGGAAAGTCCTGCAGCTGCCTTAGATAAAAAGTCTTTTTTGGTTACCGAATCTATCCTGGCCAGAATGATTTCCAAAGTCAGTTTGTCAAAAAGGGCAAAATGTGTCTCTGAACCGGAGAGACTTTCCAGAGCAATCCGGGCGGTACGAAGAGAATCATCAAGCTGATAGATACTGTCTGTTCGTCCAACTCCAAGAAGCACATCATCTCTGGCAGAAACAAAAGACTCGAGAATTGTCTGATGCGTATCGAATGAAGTACTGTCAATGATCGCTGCAAATTCGTTCGGATACTGAAAACAGAATACAGAATCCGGAATCCGTTCAAAGAGATGATGAATGGCGGATTCGACGGTGGAAATCCCGGAACGTCCTTCGTGAGAGCATACTTGTAGAAGAAGAACACGTTTTGGCTTCTTAGCATTTAGATGAAATTCCTGAAGCATTTTCTGAATGTATTCCGGATTTTCAATATTGCCATTTAACAGTGTCTGAATCAAGTAAGTTTTTTTCTCAGTCTGAGTCCGGGAAGCGGCATTTAGTTCCTGCTCGCGGATCAGAAGACGGGTAATCTTCTCAGCAAGGTAAGCATAACTTCGTACCTCGTCCGGTTCCCCACTGATTCCGATTACGGCAGTCAGAATGCCATTGTGTGTCACCGGAATATTCACACCCTTTTGTGTGCCGGAAAGGCTGTTGTCTTCGTAAACTTCCAGAGGAATTCCGGTCTTGATCACTTGTTTTCCACCCTCATGGAAGGTGCCGATGCGCGTTAAATCTGTACTTGCAATGATCATGCCGTTTTCATTGATGAAATTTATATTGTGCCCACAGACATCCTTGACAGTATCGACGATTTGCTGAGCCGTTTTCTTATTGATGATATTCATGGCAGGAACTCCTTTGTGCTTTGGGTGACTTACATTCTGACGGCTCTGTGAAAGAGCCGGTACAAAATTAAAAGCGTATAACATTATTATATAATTTGGCATTTTCGGATTCAATAGAAAATGAGAAAGAGCTTTTTATATTAATGTAACTGTTCAGAGCCAACCTCGAAAACACTTCGTGTTTTCTCAGTGTGGCGTATCCGCCAAATAGATTTGTCAAAAAAGGCTCTCACGAATGCAAGCATTCATCGGCCTTTTTTATCAAATCTGCTTGGCTCTGAACAGTTACATATTAATTTAAAAAGAGGAAAAATTTTCTTGAATAACACATCATAGTATGGTAGAATAATCATGGTTTATCCATCAGGAGGTGTGAATAATGGAGATTTTGAAAACGGTTCTTTTAATACTTTTTGCAATAGACTGTGTCGCATTGACAACAATCGTATTACTTCAGGAAGGCAAGTCAGCCGGTCTTGGAACGATCGCGGGAGCAGCCGATACGTACTGGGGACAGCATAAGGGACGCTCTATGGAAGGTGCACTTGTGAAGTCTACCAAGTTTCTTGCAGTTCTCTTTATCGTACTTGCGGCAGTGCTGAATCTGAAAGTATTTGGTTAACGAATGAATGGTTGAAAATGAGGAACACTCTATAGTAATTATAGGGTGTTCTTTTTTCGATACAGAGGCCCGAGGGAGTAAAACAGGGAGATAAAAAATGGACGAGATATTTGAAAAGCGGAAGAAAATCATATATGAATTTATCTGTGACGAGTTCTATGTGCCGATGAAGCTGAAAGAACTTGCGATGCTGCTGCAGGTGCCAAAAGATCAGAGAGATGAACTGAAGGCAGTAATGGATTCGCTGGAGGCAGAAGGCAAGGTTCATGTCACTCAGAAAGGGAAATATATCAAAGGGGAAGCGAAGCATCTGCGCGGAATCTTTCAGGCGAACGCAAGAGGATTCGGATTTGTGACGGTGGAAGGAGAGCCGGAGGATATTTTTATCGGTGAAGAGGATATGGGCGGTGCCATGCAGGGGGATGAAGTGGAAGTCGCCATTACGAAGGCACCGGAAGGAAGACGAAGAGAAGGAAAGATCCTGAAGATTGTGAATCGGGGAACGCAAAGACTGGTCGGTTATTATCAGAGCAGAAAGAATTTCGGTTTTGTAGTGCCGGATAATGAACGGATCTTACAGGATATTTTTGTCCCGGCAGAGCAGTCAAAAGGAGCTGTGACCGGACATAAGGTTGTCGTGGAACTGACATCTTATGGAGGAGAGAGAAAGAAACCGGAAGGCAGGATCGTAGAGATTCTTGGTCATGCAAATGATCCGGGGGTGGACATCCTTTCTATCGTGAAGGCATATGATCTTCCGAGCGAATTCCCGGAAAAAGTGCTGAATCAGGCAGAGCGGGTGGCAAAGCCGGTGACCGGAGCAGACATGGCAGGAAGGAAGGATGTCCGGGACTGGCAGACGGTCACGATCGACGGTGAGGATGCCAAGGATCTGGATGACGCGATCACGTTGACAAAGGAAGGGGACAACTATATCCTCGGTGTTCACATTGCGGATGTGACGAATTATGTGCAGGAAAACAGCGCATTGGACAGAGAGGCGTTAAAAAGAGGGACCAGTGTGTATCTGGCAGACCGTGTGATCCCTATGTTGCCGCATGTACTTTCAAACGGCATGTGTTCTTTAAATGCAGGCGAAGACAGGCTGGCACTCAGTTGTATCATGACGGTGGATTCAAAAGGAAACGTAATCGACCATCAGATCGCAGAGACGGTGGTCAATGTGGATGAGCGGATGAGTTATACCAGTGTGAAGAAGATCCTGGAGGAGCATGACGAGGAAGAATGCCGGCGCTATCAGACACTGATTCCGATGTTTGAGCTGATGAAAGAACTTTCTGAGATCCTTAGGAACAGAAGGCACAAACGAGGGGCAATTGATTTCGACTTCCCGGAATCCAAGATGGTGCTGGATGAAGACGGTACACCTCTGGAAATCAAGGCGTATGACAGAAATGTAGCCACAAAGATCATTGAAGATTTCATGCTTCTTGCCAATGAGACGGTGGCAGAAGAATATTTCTGGCAGGAAATCCCGTTTGTATACAGAGTCCATGAAGCGCCGGATGAAGAAAAAATGAAGAAACTGATCACATTTATCCAGAATTTCGGCTATACGATGCACGTTCCGAAAGGACAGGAGATTCGTCCGAAAGAGGTGCAGAAACTGCTGGATAAGATAGAAGGAAGCCAGGAAGAAGCAATGATTTCCCGGCTGACCCTTCGTTCCATGAAACAGGCGAAGTATTCACCGGATAATGACGGCCATTTTGGACTTGCAACAAAGTACTATACACATTTCACATCGCCGATCAGGCGCTATCCCGATCTGCAGATTCATCGGATTATCAAGGATAATCTGCGCGGAAGAATGACAGAAAGCCGAAGAGATCATTACGCGAAGATCCTGACAGAGGTTACGATGCAGGCGAGCAGCCTGGAACGCCGTGCGGATGAAGCAGAACGTGAGACGGTGAAGCTGAAAAAAGTTCAATATATGAAGAAATTCTACGGAGAAGAATTCGAGGGAGTCATTTCCGGCATCACGAAATGGGGTCTTTATGTGGAACTTCCGAATACGGTGGAAGGGCTGGTTCATGTTGCAAATATGATGGATGATCATTATGATTATGATGAGACTCATTTTCAGATGGTCGGTACTCACACAGGTAAGAGATATGAATTGGGTCAGAAAGTGAAAGTCCGTGTGACGGGCTGTGATACGATAGCAAGAACGATTGATTTTGAATTGGTATAAGGAGAGGCAAGATGGCAAAAACGCAGGGAAAACTGATCGCGAATAACAAGAAAGCATATCATGACTATTTTATCCTCGATACCTACGAGGCGGGGATCGCCCTTGCAGGGACGGAGGTCAAATCTCTCCGTATGGGAAAATGCAGTATCAAGGAATCATTTATCCGGATCGAAAACGGAGAAATGTTCATTTACGGAATGCACATCAGTCCATACGAGAAAGGAAATATATTCAATAAAGATCCGCTCAGAGTGAGAAAACTGCTGCTTCATAAAAGTGAGATCAACAAACTGCTCGGCAAGATCAAGGAAAAAGGAATGGCAATCGTGCCGTTAAGAGTGTACTTCAGCGGAAGCCTTGTCAAAGTGGAGATCGGACTGGCAAAAGGTAAAAAACTCTACGATAAGCGGGATGATATCGCGAAAAAAGATCAAAAGAGAGAAGCTGAGCGAGACTTCAAAGTACGAAATTTCGGATAAGCGATTCATATCGGTAAAAGCAAAGATGAGCAGATCTGATGATTAGGAGGAAGAAAAATTGGTACCACGGACAAAAGAAGATTTGAATAAAATGGTAACTCAGCAGACATTGGAAACATATGAAGAACTGGCACCACAGCTTGTACAGCTGATCGACATGACGAAAAACAGAGGTGATTTGACAGACGCCGAGAAATGGGATGAGATTGCGCTGCATATGATGGGGTATGTCAAATCCTGCACCAACGAAATTATGGTGGAAGTGCTGGCGGAAATACTGGGCCTGGATTAAACTGTACATATAAAAATAATGAAAATTGTATATTTCTAAAAAGACAGTCAAGCGGTAATATAGGTCTATCCTTGAGAAATAAAAATAGGGAACAAGAAGAAAGGATGAGACGTAACATGAGACAGAAAAATACAACCGTATTAAAAATCGCACAGACTGCTCTTTTGGCAGCACTTTGCTATGTATCTTTTACATTTTTACAGATTAAGATTCCGATGCCGGGCGGAGATGCAACATCTCTTCATATCGGAAATGCATTCTGTGTTCTTGGCGCGCTACTTGTCGGCGGAATGTACGGAGGACTGGCAGGAGCAATCGGTATGTCAATTGCAGACATCATGGATCCGGTATACATCACTGTAGCACCGAAGACATTTGTCCTCAAATTCTGCATCGGTCTGATCGTAGGACTGGTGGCACACAAAGTGGCAAAGATCAACGAAAGCACAGATAAGAAATACATTTTCAAATGGAGCGTGATCGCATCCGCCTGCGGACTTGGATTTAATGTGATCGCAGATCCTCTGGTAGGATATTTCTATAAACAGTATATTCTCGGACAGCCGCAGGAGATGGCATCTGTACTTGCAAAATGGAGTACCATGACAACATTTGTCAATGCAATTGTCTCTACGATTCTGGTAGCGGTCATCTACAATGCACTTCGTCCTGTACTGCTCAAAAGCGGGCTTCTGATCACAAAAGAAGCATAAGGTTCGATATTGTAATTCGATATGAAAACCGTTATACTAAGGGGAAGACCCGGTATAACGGTTTTTTACATCAACAGGAGGCATAGGAATATGGCAATCGACAAAGTAAAAGAGTATTTCAAAGCATATGGTATGGAGGACAGGATACTGGAATTTCCGGTATCGAGTGCAACGGTGGAGCTTGCGGCAGAAGCGGTGGGGTGCGAGCCGTGCAGAATTGCAAAAACACTGTCTTTTATGGCAAATGATTTTCCGATTCTGATCGTAGCAGCCGGGGATGCGAAGATTGATAATCATAAATACAAAGAAAAGTTTGCGAAGAAAGCAAAAATGCTTACGCCAGAAGAGGCGGAACAACTGGTGGGACATGCTGTCGGCGGCGTCTGCCCATTTGCGGTGAATGAAGGAGTTACCGTTTATCTGGACGAATCTCTGAAACGGTTTGAGACAGTATTTCCGGCATGTGGAAGCAGTAACAGCGCGATTGAACTTACGATTGAAGAACTGGAACGTTATTCTTCTTATACAGAATGGATTGATGTATGCAAAGGATGGGAAAGAGGAACGGACAGATGAACCATGATATTGAAATAAGAGAATATGTACCGGAAGACCTGGATCAGATGGTCGAGATCTGGAATGAAGTTGTAGAAGAAGGAATTGCATTTCCACAGGAGGAATGTCTGAATCAGGCGTCGGGAAAAGTATTTTTTGACAGCCAGAGTTACTGCGGTGTAGCGGTCGATACAGAAACGGAACGAATTATGGGGCTGTATATTCTCCACCCGAATAATGTGGGAAGATGCGGACATATCTGTAATGCGAGTTATGCGGTCCGTTCTGAGAGCAGAGGACTTCACATCGGAGAAAAACTGGTTCTTGATTGTCTGGAACAGGGGAAGAAGCATGGATTCGGTGTCCTGCAGTTTAATGCAGTCGTAGCGACAAATGTGCATGCAAGGCATCTTTACGAACGGCTGGGATTCGTTCAGCTCGGGACGATCCCGAAGGGATTCCGCATGAAAGACGGAAGATATGAAGATATTTGTCCGTATTATCATGAATTATAGGAATGCGTGGAAAGAATGCTTCGCCGCACGGAGATAAAAGAATCGTTTTAGAATATACAAAAAAGCCTTGAAAATTCAGCATTTTCAAGGCTCTTCTCATATGGACCTGAGGGGAATCGAACCCCTGTCCGAAAGCTCATCCATCAGAGCATCTCCCATCACAGTCATTACTTTGACATTCCCTCCTTCGGACGCCTAATGACAGGCTGCCGAATTCAGTAGCTTCATAAAATCTTCCATTCCCTCAAAGCTTTGAGAACGAAGTGCCTCATCTGGTCGAAGCCGGTTACTTAAGCGATGAGCGACCTAAGGCCGACTGCTGCAAACTAGGCAGCTAACGCGTAATTATCGTTTGCGTTTAATTTTAAATACGGTTTACTGCGCGGTCCCGTCCCGCGGATGGCTTCTCCAACTTCCAAACCCCCGTCGAAACCAGTACAAGCCCTGGTTTATCTGTCTGCATGTTCTTACTATAAATGAATATGCAGAGGTCGGAAAGCTCCAACGCATATGTTATTATAAATGGGATGCCGGGGTGATGTCAAGGGGGGATGAAAACTTTACTTGGGATATATTTGCAGATTCTTTACAAGAAAAGAGTATCCCAGTATAATATCTATAGAAACAAAAGGAGTATCGCAAAAAAACAATGACTTTGCGGTACTCCTTTATGAAATGGAGTATACGGGATTCGAACCCGTGGCCTTTACAATGCGAATGTAACGCGCTCCCAACTGCGCTAATACCCCAAAGTGGAAGCAACGGGGCTCGAACCCGTGACCTCTCGCGTGTGAGGCGAACGCTCATCCCGGCTGAGCTATGCTTCCGTGCTGCTTATAAATTTCATTAAATCATATTATAGCACCGGACGAAAATAAATCAATTGTTGGATTATAATAATTTTATAAAATTTTCAGGAGATGATAATCGATGAATGTCAAAGATTTCAATGTGTTTATTACGGTGGCTGAGACGAAACACCTCACGAAGGCGTCCAAATTATTGTATATGACCCCGCAGGGAATAAGCAAAGTCATCAAAAATCTGGAAAATGAATGTGACTGTGAGCTGTTTCTGCGTACGGGAAACGGGATGGAATTGTCGGAAGCAGGCAGACATTTCCTTGAGTATGCAAAAAAGGCAATGAAAGAGTACTTTGATATGAGAAATGAACTCCTTCGGATCAAACAAAAAGAACATGGGGTGGTGGATCTGCTTTCCGCATTTGGTATCGTGCGTCTGGTTACTCCGGAGTGCATTTTGGATTTCAAGAAGAAGTATCCTGAGATTGAGTTCCACAGCAGAGAATGCCCTGATAAGCAGGTGGAACGATGGTTTCTTGCCGGGGAAGGGAATGTTGCCTTTTCGCTGGCACCCTGTGATGAAGAAAAATATGATGTATCAGAGCTTTCCGCTTTTCCGGTAAAACTTTTGGTGAATGAAAACCATCCGCTCAGCAGAAAAGAAACGGTTACGATACAGGATTTAAGAGGAGAGCCTCTTTATATAGAAAGCAGAGAGTTTAAGATTCACGATCTGATCGTGAATAAGTGCCGTGAAGCCGGATTTGAGCCGAACATCATGTTTGAAACAAGCGGATTCAGTTTATGCCACAAAATGGTCAGAGAAAACAAGGGCATTTCTGTTACGGTTGATTTTGTTTCCGATGATATGGGGCACGATAACATGGTACTGATTCCGTTTGCTGACGGAGACTATGAATGGAAGATCTGTATGCTGACGCGGAAGAATGAAACGGTTGGAAACGGTGTTGACATTTTCCAGAAACATGTGAAGGAATGGATGGACAGAATCCGGGAAGGGGATATCAATAGATAGTTGAAAGGGCGGAACGAAACGTTGACTTGAATTAGAAAATCCTACATAATTCACAAAAATTGACAGGATTTCAGATGGTTTTCTCTTGAAAATTTTAACTTATAGAAAACGCAAATATATTTATCAAAATTATAAATTAGTGTATAAAAATGCAATATGATAAAATATCCTTCAGGTAATTGATACACGAAGGAGGAAACAAAAATGAAAATTGGTGTAACAGAAATCAGCCCGAGAGCGGTGCAGCAGGTAGCGGAGAAAAAATTCAAAGGTGGATACTATTGCTGTGAAGCACTGATCAGTGCGATTCGTGACGAATTCAAGCTGGATGTTCCCGAAGAGGTTATCGCAATGGCTTCCGGTATGGCAGTTGGAGCCGGAAAATCAGGATGTGTATGCGGAGCATTTAACGGAGGTATCATGGCACTTGGAATGTTCTTCGGACGTACAGAGCAGGATGGCCCGACAAATCCAAAGAGCGTGAAATGTATGGAGCTGACCAAAGAACTACATGACTGGTTCAAGGTTGCAAACCAGAAAAATGCAATATGCTGCAGAGTCTTGACGAAGGAGTTTGACAAAGGGAAAGGCGAACACAAAGAACAGTGTATTTTCTTCACAGGACTGTGTGCATGGAAAGTTGCTCAGATTGTCTGTCGCGAGCTTGGTATCAAGAATCTGGATGAGATTGATGAACCGGCACCAAGAAGAACACTCGCTGAAATCTAGAAGAATATGTGAACTTCCGGCGGTGTATCTGCCCGGAAGTTCACAAATTGAAAACAGTTTTTTTTGACAGAAAGGATGAGAGTGACATGAAAGATATGATTAAAAAAGTTCCGGTACCTCTTTGTGGGGTTATGCTGGGATTTGCGGCACTGGGAAATTTATTACAAAGCTATGGTGAGGGAATCCGTTCTGTATGCGGTATCGTGGCAGCATTTTTGCTGATTCTGATATTTGCAAAACTGCTTCTGTTTCCTCAGATGATCAAAGAGGATATGAAGAATCCGATTATGGCGAGTGTTGCGGGAACATTTCCGATGGCGCTTATGCTGCTTAGCACTTATGTGAAACCTTATATCGGAGCGGCAGCTATGTATATCTGGTTCTTTGCCATTGCATTACATATTGTGCTGATTGTCTATTTTACAGTGAAGTTTGTTTTAAAACTTCAGCTTCCAAAGGTATTTGCAAGTTATTACATTGTATATGTGGGAATTGCTGTTGCGGCAGTTACGGCACCGGCATATGAACAGCTTGGAATCGGAACGGCAGCGTTCTGGTTCGGATTCGTAACGCTGATTATTCTGCTGGTACTTGTGACGATCCGTTATGTGAAGTGTCCGGAAGTACCGGAACCGGCACAGCCGCTGATCTGTATTTACGCAGCGCCTACAAGCCTCTGCATCGCAGGTTATGTACAGTCTGTGACACCTAAGTCAAGAGGGTTCCTTCTTGCGATGTTAGTTGTAGCGACAGTGATTTATATTTTTGCGCTTGTAAAAGCAATCGGATATCTGAAATTAAAATTCTATCCAAGCTATGCTGCATTTACATTCCCGTTCGTAATCAGTGCGATTGCTACGAAGCAGACGATGGCCTGTCTGGCTAATATGGGACAGCCGATACCGGCACTCAAGTATCTGGTGCTGATTGAAACTATTATCGCCGTTGTCCTGGTAGTATATACATTTATCAGATTTATGGGATTTATCTTTGCCGGAGAAAAGAAATAATATAGAAAACCACCAGTCGTATCAAAAACGACTGGTGGTTTTCTTACTTTTTATGAGAATGATATCGAAAATTAATTCACATATGCAACACATTTTCGTGTTACAATGGGAAAATAAAGAAGATACCAAAGTGAGAGGAGCATTTTTATGGATAAATTAAAAATTCTGGTAGTGGACGACGAGAGCAGGATGCGGAAACTGGTCAAAGATTTCCTGCAAAGAGAAGGATTTGAGGTGATCGAGGCAGGCGATGGTCTGGAAGCAATGGACCGGTTCTATGAGGACAAGAATATTGCGCTTATTATTCTGGATGTTATGATGCCGAAGATGGACGGATGGCAGACATGCAGGGAGATCCGCAAGGAATCGAAGGTGCCGATCATCATGCTGACAGCGCGGGGGGATGAACGGGATGAGCTTCAGGGATTTGAGCTTGGAGTGGATGAATATATATCCAAACCTTTCAGCCCAAAGATCCTGGTTGCCAGAGTGGAAGCGATTCTGCGCAGAACGAATGCGCTTGCGGCGGAAGAGACGATCTCGGCCGGTGGAATTGAGATTGATAAGACCGCGCATATGGTGAAAATCGATGGAAAGCCGGTAGAGTTAAGTTTCAAGGAATTTGAATTACTCACGTATTTTGTGGAGAACCAGGGAATTGCACTTTCAAGGGAAAAAATTTTAAATAATGTGTGGAATTATGATTATTTCGGCGATGCCCGTACAATTGATACCCATGTAAAAAAACTGAGGAGCAAACTTGGGGATAAAGGGGATTACATTAAGACGATCTGGGGTATGGGATACAAGTTTGAGGTGGCATAATGAAACATTCGATTAAGCAGCAGATGATGATGGTATTCGTCGGTATTGTTGTCGTTATGATGCTGGTATTTATGGCGGTGAACGGGGGGTTCCTGGAAAAATACTATATTGCTGAGAAGCAGTCGGAATTTGTCAGAACCTATTCTCTTTTGAAAAATGGTGTTATAAGCGGGACATTGATGGAAGAAACTCCGGGAAGTGAGCTGAGTAAATTGACGGAAAAGAACAATATTGCTGTTGTTGTGATCAATCCGGAAGCTTCTTATATTTATACGAATGCCAGGAATCTGGAAACGGTGATGAAGAACCAGCTTATGGGATATCTGTTTAATAAGAACAATCAGGAGATTCTGAAAAAAACGGATGAGTATGTTATCAGCAGATCAATGGATATGCAGAACAGTACAGAGTACATTGAGATGTGGGGAGAGTTTGAGAACGGCTCCGTATTCTTGCTGAGAAGCCCGCTTGACAGTATTCGGTCGGCGGTGAGAATCTTTAATCAGTTTATCGGAATGGTAGGGGGCATTGTTATCTTACTGAGCCTGTTTGCTGCATGGTATTTTTCGAAAAAACTTTCAGAACCTCTGATGGAGCTGGCTGCTCTTTCTCAGAAAATGGCGGATCTGGATTTTGAGGCCAAGTATACAAGTGGGGGAAGCAATGAAATCGGTATTCTGGGTCAGAGTTTTAATCAGATGTCTGAAAAACTGGAACAGGCGATTTCCGATCTGAAGAAGGCGAATAATGAATTGCAGATGGATATTGAGCAGAAAGAGAAGCTCGAACGTATGAGAACGGAATTCCTTGGGAATGTTTCCCATGAACTGAAGACGCCGATCGCGCTGATTCAAGGATATGCGGAAGGCTTAAAAGAGGGAGTCAGCGATGATCCGGAGAGCAGGGAATTCTACTGTGATGTGATTATGGATGAAGCCGGAAAGATGAATCAGATGGTGAAGAACCTTCTGACACTGAATCAGCTTGAATTTGGAGATAATGATGTGCAGTTTGAACGGTTTAATCTTACGGATCTGATTCGTGGGGTACTGCAGAGCCTGGATATTATGATCACCCAGAAGGAAGTACACGTTATTTTCAGACAGGAAAATCCGGTATATGTATGGGCAGATGAATTCAAGGTGGAGCAGGTGCTGCGAAATTATGTGAATAATGCACTGAATCATGCGGAAGGCGAAAAGGTTATCGAGATTAAAATCGTAGAAATAAATGAAAAGGCACATATCAGTGTGTTTAACACAGGCAATCCGATTCCGGAAGAAGACGTGGAACATATCTGGGAGAAGTTTTACAAAGTGGATAAGGCGCGAACAAGAGAATATGGAGGAAATGGTATCGGGCTTTCTATCGTCAAGGCAATTATGGAATCTCTGCACCAGGCGTATGGTGAGAAAAATTATGATAATGGAGTGGAATTCTGGTTTGAGCTGGATGTAAAGTAATTGAAAACTCTTGCCCCTATAGAGAAAAACGTCTATAATAATCACATGATGCAAGTTACAAATGAAGACAGCGAGGGCAGACAAATGATAGCGATTATTGATTATGATGCAGGAAATATCAAGAGTGTAGAGAAGGCATTGATTTTGTTGGGAGAAGAGCCGGTGATTACCCGTGACAGAGAGACGATTCTGAAGGCGGATAAAGTAATTCTTCCGGGAGTGGGAGCATTTGGTGATGCCATGCACAATCTTAGAAAATATGGGTTGGACAAGGTGATACATGAAGTTGTAAAGAGACAGATACCACTGCTTGGAATCTGCCTGGGACTCCAGCTTTTATTTGAACGCAGCGATGAAACGCCCGGTGTGGAAGGACTTGGCGTGCTGAAGGGAGAGATTCTTCGTATTCCGGAACAGGAAGGACTGAAGATTCCTCATATGGGATGGAATTCTCTGAAACTTCAGAATAATGGACGATTATTTCAAGGTCTGGAAGAAGATCCTTATGTATATTTTGTACACTCTTATTATCTGAAAGCAGAGGATGAAAGCATCGTAAAAGCGACAACGGAATACAGCACGCTGATTCATGCATCTGTAGAGCAGGGGAATGTATTCGCCTGCCAGTTCCACCCGGAAAAAAGCAGTGATACGGGACTTCGGATTCTGGAAAATTTTGTGGCATTATAGGAGGACAGCAGTATGTTTACGAAAAGAATCATTCCATGCCTGGATGTAAATAATGGTCGGGTGGTAAAGGGCGTTAATTTTGTAGATTTAAAAGATGCAGGAGATCCGGTAGAGATTGCAAAAGCTTATGATAAAGCCGGAGCAGACGAACTGGTATTTCTGGATATCACCGCATCTTCGGATGCCAGAAACACCGTGGTTGATATGGTGCGTAAAGTGGCTGAAAATGTGTTTATTCCTTTTACGGTAGGCGGCGGAATCCGTACGGTGGATGATTTCAGAGCGCTTCTCAGGGAAGGAGCGGACAAGATCTCTGTAAATTCCGCAGCGATCATGAGACCGGAACTGATCAGCGAAGCGGCAGAGAAGTTCGGAAGCCAGTGTGTGGTAGTTGCAATTGATGCAAAGCGCCGTGAGGATGGCGGATGGAATATTTACAAAAACGGCGGACGTATCGATATGGGAATCGATGCGGTTGAGTGGGCCATGAAAGCGGAAAAACTGGGAGCAGGAGAGATTCTCCTGACCAGTATGGACTGCGATGGTACCAAGGCGGGATATGATCTGGAGCTTACACGGACAATCGCGGAAAATGTCTCCATACCGGTAATTGCTTCGGGAGGAGCAGGGACACTGGAACATTTCTATGACGCGTTAAGTGAAAAGGGTAAAGCGGATGCAGCTTTGGCAGCATCACTTTTCCATTACAAAGAACTGGAGATCCGTGAGGTGAAGGAATACCTGAGAGAGAGAGGTATTTCGGTACGCTTATAGAGAAAAAGAGGGATAATAGAAAATGGCTGCGTTGAATAATGACTGGCTGGATGCTCTGAAAGGGGAGTTCAGAAAACCATATTATAAGAAATTGTTTGAAACGGTGAATCAGGAATACCGGACTCATCGTATCTATCCTCCGGCAGATGATATTTTCAATGCATTTCATCTGACACCACTTAAGGATGTGAAGGTTGTGATACTGGGACAGGATCCGTATCATGGAGACGGGCAGGCACACGGACTTTGCTTTTCGGTAAAACCGGATGTGGAGATTCCGCCTTCACTGGTGAATATTTATCAGGAACTGCATGATGATCTGGGATGTCGGATCCCCAGCCACGGGAATCTGACCAAATGGGCGAAGCAGGGAGTTTTGCTTCTGAACACAGTTCTGACGGTGCGGGCGCATCAGGCGAACTCTCACCGTGGAATCGGATGGGAAGAATTTACGGATGCGGCGATTCAGGTATTAAACACCCAGGACAGACCGATTGTGTTTATTTTATGGGGAAGACCGGCACAGCTTAAGAAGAGGATGCTGAACAATCCAAAGCATTTGATTCTGGAAGCACCGCATCCAAGTCCATTATCTGCCTACAGGGGATTTTTCGGAAGTAAGCCGTTCAGTCAGACGAATCAGTTTCTGGAAGCAAACGGCCTTATGCCGATTGACTGGCAGATCGATGAACTGTAGTGGATAGAAACAGATAAAGCAATTTTTTGTCTGTACGAAGGGAAGGGGATTGTATGAAAAAAACGGAAGTGGAATGCTGTGACATTTTTCAGATACATGAAGAACTGGTGAAGAAGGCCGAGGAAAATATCCTCGATGAGGATAGGCTGAAGGAGCTTGCGGATTTTTTCAAAGTATTTGCAGACACGACCCGGCTCAGAATTCTGAGCGTTTTGTTTCAATCGGAAATGTGTGTATGCGATCTGGCGGAAGTGCTGGGAATGACGCAGTCGGCTATTTCCCATCAGCTCAGGATCCTGAAGCAGATGAAGCTGGTCAAGAACCGCAGGGAAGGAAAGACAGTGTTCTATTCTTTGGCGGATGGACATATCCAGACGATTATGAATCAGGGGATGGAACATATCATGGAATAGAGAATGCTGTCGATGTATGGATAAAGGGGTTTGAGGGTTATGACCAAAGAGATAAAAAGACAGTGGATCGTATTTGGAGCGGGTCTACTTGCATTTTGGGGAAATATCGTGCTCCGGGAGAAGGAAATGATCGTGGGGAATATGGTATTCCCCTTCTTTCTTATATCCTACATTTTGCTGGGATATACAGTGTTCCGGCACGTTATAAGAAACATAGAAAAAAAGCAGTACTTTAATGAGAATATTCTGATCGTGATGGCATCTGCGGGAGCAGTCGGAATTGGAAGATATACGGAAGGCAATCTGATCATGATGCTGTTTGCATTTGCCGGAATAATGGAAGATATGCTTATGAAGTATTCTAGAAATGTAATCAGTAAGCTGATGGATATGCAGCCTACTGTGGCGGTGAAAAAAGTACGTGGAAAAGAATACAAGGTGGCACCGGAGCTTTTGAAAATTCGAGATACGGTGGTGGTAAAACCCGGAGAACGTATCCCTGTGGACGGGGTCGTGACAACCGGAGAAACGACGGTGGATTCGCGGATGCTGACGGGGGAGATGATTCCGCAGACAGCCCGGGAAGGGGACAGAGTATACGGGGGAAGCATTAATCTTACCGGTGTGATCGAAATCAGAGTGATCCGGACTTATCAGGAGTCGACCTTATCACGGATCCGTCAGATGGTGGATGACGCAGGCGGGGAAGATACAGAAAATACGACAATGACGGGGCGGTTTATGTGGAAATATATTCCGGCTGTTATAATGCTTGCCGTTGCGGTTGCAGTTGTTCCTCCCCTTACGTTTTCATGGGGGCAGTGGCATGAATGGATCTACCGTGCCTTTTTGTTCCTGATTGCCGCATGCCCGTGCGGCCTTCTGATCTCAGAGCCCATTGCTTTTCTGGGAGGAATTTCGGCGGCGGCGAAGCACGGTGTAATCATTAAGGGTGGAAGGTTTTTGGAATATCTCACGGAAGCGGATGTGTTTATTTTTGACAAGACCGGTACGCTTACTGAAGGCGTGTTTGAAGTGACGGAAGTGCATCCAACGGAGATCACAACAGACGAGCTTCTGAAATATGCAGCTTATGCGGAAAGTTATTCCAATCATCCGATTGCCAAATCCCTCCAAAGAGCCTATGGGCATCCGATTGATAAAAAGCAGGTGCAATGGATCAAGGAGACGGCGGGACTCGGGGTCAGTGCAACCGTAGAAGGAAAAAGAGTACATATCGGGAATCGTAGGATGGCGAAAAAGCATGGTGCTGAATATGAGCAGGTAGAAAGTGGAGGAACTGTTTTACATGTAGTTGTGGATGATAGATATGCCGGATATATTGTGGCGGAAGATACAATCAAAGAAGAAGCATATGATCTGATCGAGTGGCTTCAGAAGAAGGTTCATGCATTGACTGTAATGCTGACGGGTGATCGGCGGTCGGCGGCGCTTCATGTCGCTCGGAAATTGAATATTGATTATGCCTATGCGGGACTTCTTCCGAAGGATAAGCTGGAACAGTTGGAGCATTTTCAGGGATTGAAAGAAGAAAATGAGAAAGTGGTTTTTGTTGGAGACGGAATGAACGATGCGATTGTGCTGAAAAAAGCAGATGTCGGTGTGGCAATGGGAGCACTCGGATGTGATGCCGCGATTGAGGCTGCGGATATCGTACTTCTTGAGGATGACCTCTCCAGACTGGCCGGCGTGATCGGCCTTTCAAGAGAAACCTGCCGTGTTGTAAAGGGGAATATCAGACTGGCAATGTTTGTGAAGATTGTGGCGCTGATACTTGCAGGACTTAAGCTTGCTACACTTAGAACAATTTTGATTGTGGATTTGGCAGTTATGTTTGTGGGACTTTTGAATGCACTTTTAATTTCAAAATATCCGATGGAATAATCTTAATATAGAAGGGTAGATTAGAATGAGAAACAGTATGAAGAAATGGAACAAAAGCAAATATAGTTTGGTGATGCTGCTTCTGGCTGTGATGTTGGCAACTTCTGGCTGTACTTCCATTGTAAAAGAAGGGACAGAGCTGCTTGAAGAAGGAAATTATACAGAGGCAGCGGAAAAATTCCAGGAGTCAGTTGATAAAGGAAAAGACCTGGGAGAAGCATGGAGGGGGCTGGGAATCTGCTACTGGAAAGAAGAAGATTACGAAAAGGCAGAAAAGGCGTTTGGAAATGCACTTCAAAACGGTTCGGAGGAAACAGCAACCATTTATAATATGTTGGGAATCTGTGCATTGATGACGGATAAACCGGAAAAGGCAGTCTATTATTTTGAAAATGGGCAGGAGTTTCCGGATGCGGGTCAGGAGCTTTTGAAAGAAATGTCATTTAATCTGATTGCGGCTTATGAGCAGGTGGGGGATTATCAGAAAGCAAAAGAAAAGCTGGAAGTTTATCTCAGTCTGTATCCGGATGATGAACGTGCGCTGAAAGAAAAAGAGTTTTTGAATACGCAGGTCCCAAGTAGAGAGGAATAGAATGTATGGCAATCTATGAGATAAAAGATGAAAAAGAAAAGCTCATTCTGGTGGGAGTCGCAAGCAGTGCGAACGATGATACCGAACAGTCATTGGATGAGCTTTGCGATCTGGTCGATACGGCAGGAGGTGTGGTCGTCGGCAGGGTCATTCAGAGGCGGGAGATGATTCATCCCGCCACTTATGTTGGTAAGGGGAAAATTGAGGAAATCAAAGAACTTTTGTGGGAAACAGATGCGGACGGCATTGTTTGTGATGATGAATTGTCCCCTGCACAGACAGCGAATCTGACAGAACTTTTGGATACAAAGGTAATGGATCGGACACTCATCATCCTGGATATCTTTGCCGGGAGAGCATCGACCAGTGAAGGGAAGATCCAGGTGGAGCTGGCTCAGCTCCGTTACAGGCAGACTCAGCTTACCGGCGCCGGCAAGGCATTGTCCCGTTTGGGAGGAGGAATTGGCACAAGAGGACCGGGAGAAAAGAAATTGGAGATGGATCGAAGGCTGATTAAGAACCGGATTGCCCTTCTCAACAGAGAACTTAAGGATGTCAAAAGACATAGAGATCTTACCAGAGAACAGCGCAGCAGAAATCATATGCAGGTGGCTGCCATCGTAGGATATACGAATGCGGGAAAATCCACATTGCTTAATACGCTGACGGATGCAAAGGTATTGGAAGAGGATCAGCTTTTTGCAACGCTGGATCCTACAACAAGAAATTTGAAGCTGCCGAGCGGCCAGGAGATGTTGGTGACGGATACGGTCGGATTTATCAGGAAGCTTCCGCATCACCTGATTGAAGCGTTCCGGAGTACTCTGGAGGAGGCAAAGTATGCGGACCTGATTCTCCATGTGGTAGATTCCTCCAACCCGCAGATGGACGAGCAGATGTATGTGGTATATGAGACACTGCGTAAGTTGGAAGTCATGAATAAACCTGTCATTGCAGTATTTAATAAGATGGACCGACGTGGGGAGAACGCATTGCTGCGCGATTTTCAGGCAGACAGAACCGTGCAGATTTCGGCAAAGACCGGAGAAGGGATTCCAGAGCTTCTCTGTGCGATTGAACAGCAGCTGCGGGAACAGAAAATTCTAATAGAAAGAATGTATCCTTATCAGGAAAGCTCCCGCGTACAGATGATTAGAAAATATGGAGAGCTTCTGGAAGAACACTATACGGAAGAAGGAATTTATATCCGGGCTTACGTCCCGAAGGAGATCTATGGAAGGAGTTTGTGATCATGTCTCTTCAGTTTATTTTTGGAAATTCCGGATCCGGAAAATCTCATTATTTGTATGAATATATTATCCGGGAATCAATACGGTTCCCGGATAAAAATTATATTGTACTGGTTCCGGAACAGTTTACGATGCAGACACAAAAGGAGCTGGTCATGCGTCATCCAAGACATGGGATTATGAATATTGATGTGCTTAGTTTTGCTCGTCTTGCATTTCGCGTGATGGAAGAAACAGGGGAAAGTGGGCGTAAAGTACTGGATGACGAAGGAAAGAATCTGATTCTGAGAAAGATAGCCGGAAAGCTGGAACCGTCATTAAAAGTTATCAAAGCTAACCTGAAAAAACCGGGTTATACCAGTGAGGTAAAATCGGTTATTTCAGAACTGACACAATATAATATCCAGCCGGAAGGAATGGGGCCTTTATTCGATGCGGCAGGTGACAATATGAGCCTTTTGCTGAAACTAAAGGATATTCAAACGGTTTATTCGGCATTTGAACAGTATCTGGCTGATCAATATATTACGAAGGAAGAAATTCTGGATGTGCTCAGCCGGGTGATGGGAAAATCACGGATATTGAAAGACAGCGTGATCGCCCTGGACGGATTTACCGGATTTACACCGGTACAGAATAAGGTCCTGAGTGAAATGCTGACATATTGCAGCAAAGTCTGCGTGACGGTTACTATGGATGAGCGTGAGAATCCTTATGTGTTAAAGGACAAGTATCAGCTTTTCTCATTAAGTAAGCAGATGGTGAAATCACTCATAGAACTGGCACAGGAAAAAGAGGTTTTGGTGGAAGAGTCGGTCTGTCTTTATAGCAGGCCGGTTTATCGTTTCCGCTGTAATCCTGCGCTTGCACATCTGGAATCAGAAGTGTTTCGGCATGCTCAAGAGAAGTATCAGAAAAAAACGGATCGTGTCCGCTTGTATCTGGCGCATAATCCGGCAGATGAAGTTATGTGTGCGGCTCAGAGGATTCGCTTTCTTGTGCGGAAGAAGGGCTATCGGTATAGAGATATTGCCGTGATTGCCAGTGATATGAATGTTTATGCTGACGAAATCGAAAAGAACTTTGCAAGATATCATATTCCGGTATTCCTGGATTATAAGAGAAATGTACTTCTGAATTCTTTCGTGGAATATGTGCGGAGTCTTCTTGGAATTGCAGAACAGAATTTTTCCTACGAGAGTGTATTTAGGTTTTTGAGAACCGGACTTGCAGGATTTACATCAGGTGAAGTGGATCTGATGGAAAACTATGTCCTTGCACTTGGAATCCGTGGGTATAAGAAATGGCAGGAAAAATGGATCAGACGCAGTGCGCAGACGACAGAAGAAGACCTGGAGACACTGAATCATTTGCGGGTGCGTCTGGTGGAAAAGATGGACGGACTGATGTTTGTGCTGAAGCAGCGTAAAAAAACGGTGAAGGATGTGACGACCGCACTCTATGAATTTCTGGTACAGGAGGAAATGCAGCAGAAGATAAAGGTTCAGGAGAACCAGTTTGCGGAGGCGGGGGAGCTGGCACTGGCAAAGGAATATTCGCAGATTTACCGGGCTGTCATGGAGCTCTTTGATAAGTTTGTTGGACTTCTTGGAGATGAATATATTTCACTCAAGGAATATTCAGAACTTCTGGATGCCGGGCTCGAGGAGGCGAGAGTGGGAGTGATTCCTCCAAGTCTGGACGAAGTAATGGCGGGTGATGTTGAGAGAACGCGTTTGAAGAATATCAAGGCTCTGATTTTCCTGGGAGCGAATGATAATCTGGTGCCGGGGATTATGCCTACGAAGGGACTGATCACCGAGCATGACAGGGAGCGGTTCGAGAATGCCGGAATCACTCTGACACCGGGAACGAAAGAAAAAACCTGTATTCAGAAGTTTTATCTTTATCTTCATATGACGAAACCTACGGAAGAACTGACTGTCAGTTTCAGCAAAGTTTCGGCAGAAGGAAAAAGTCTGCGTCCTTCTTATCTGATCGGGGAGCTTAAGAAGATTTTTCCGGAAGTACCGATTTATGATATGGATCAGTATGGACCGGAAGTGCTGGAACTGGTGCCGGAGCTAGGAATCGATTATCTGATTGAAGGATTGAGAAAGCCCCAGCGGCAAAAAGATGGAATATGGCAGGAGCTATATCGCTGGTATTTGAAAGATGAGAGATGGAAAAAGGATGTGGAAAGGCTGGTAAATGCGAGCAGGTATCGGAAACGGGAAGATTCACTGGCGAAAGAGACGGCTGAAAAGCTCTATGGGCCCTGGGATCCGAGTGTATCCAGAATGGAGAAATTCGTTGCTTGTGCCTGTGCACATTTTATAGCTTACGGGCTCCGGCTTAAGGAGAGAGAGGAATACCGCTTTGCAGCGCTGGATTTCGGAAATATATTTCATTCAGCAATGGAGAAGTATGCTCTTAAACTGGAGAAAGAACAGGAAGGGTGGACGGAAATATCTGAAGCGGATAGTCGAAAACTGATCGAGGAAAGCGTGGACGAGAGTATTGTGGATTACAGTAATACGGTCCTTTATAGTTCTGCGCGTAATGCTTATATGATTCCACGTATCAAACGGATGATGCGCCGGACGGTGTGGGCGATGACCAGACAATTGGAAAAGGGACAGTTTCGGCCGGAAGGGTATGAGGTGCGATTTGGCAGCGGAAAAATAGACCGGATCGACACCTGTGAGACGGAGGATTCTGTTTACGTGAAAATTCTCGACTACAAGACCGGAACAAAAACTTTTGATATGGCAGCGTTTTACCATGGACTCCAACTGCAGCTTGTTGTATATATGGAGGAAGCATTGAAGCTGGAAGAGAGAAAACATCCGGGAAAAAGGGTTGTACCTGCAGGAATCTTCTATTATCGGATTAAAGATCCGGTGGTGGAGAAGCAGATCGATCAGGAGAAACTGGAAGAGGCAATCATGAAAGAATTGCGTCTGGATGGACTGGTCAATGCAGATGAGGCAGTGATTCAGAAGCTGGATCAGGATTTTACGGCGGGATCCAGCGTGATTCCAGTATCGCGAACGAAGAATGGATTGTCCAAAACATCCAAGACCGTGAATGATGAAGAATTCAGAGAGATACTGGATTATGCGGCAAAGAAACGGAATGATCTGCGGGAAAAGATGTTGAGTGGAAATGCAGAAGCGGCGCCTTACGAGATGGGAAAACAGACAGGGTGCGATTATTGCATATATAGGGAGATCTGCGGATTTGATGACCAGATTCAGGGATATGAGTATCGGAATCTTCCTGTATATACCAGAGAAGAAGTGTTGCATAAAATATCCGGAAAGGGGGAACGATAGATGGGCGTGACGTGGACGAAGGAGCAACAGCAGGTTATTGACTTGAGAAACCGGAATATCCTGGTTTCGGCGGCGGCCGGTTCCGGAAAAACAGCGGTTCTGGTAGAACGTATCATTAGCCGTCTGACGAAAGAGACTCCTCCGCTTGATATTGACCGGATGCTGATCGTGACTTACACTGATGCTGCAGCAGCGGAAATGAAAGAACGTATTGCGGCGGCAATCGGAAAAGCAGTGGAAGAAAATCCACAGGATGAACATTTAAAGCATCAGCTTGATCTGATACATACTGCCAGGATCACAACGATCCACAGTTTTTGTATGTCTGTGATCCGAGAGTATTTTCATGTGATCGATCTGGACCCGGGATTCAGGGTGGCGGAAGACGGAGAATTGCGCCTTTTGAGGCAGGATGTCTTAAAAGAAATGCTGGAAGCACATTTTGCCGAAGAAGATGAATTGTTTCTCCAATTTGTAGAGACATTTGCAACTGGACGGGAAGACACGAAACTGGAAGAGATTATTGAACAGTTGTATCATTTTTCAGGGAGTTATCCGGACCCGGATGCCTGGCTGGATCAGTGTGTGGCGGCCTATCAGTCAGGGATGGAAGAAGACTCGGAATTTATGAAAAGGGGATTTGCCTATATTCAAAACTGTCTGGGAGACATTCGCGCGTATATGGAAAAGGCGAGAATGCTTTGTAATGAGCCTTCCGGCCCGTATATGTATGAAAAAACGATCGATGAGGATGAACAGATACTGAAACCTCTTTTTGCGGCGGACACTTATGAGAAGATGTGGCGAGTGTTCCCGGAGAAAGGAAGTTGGGCACGTCTTGCACCGAATCGTGACAAAGAAGTGGATCCGGAGCTTACCGGTCAGGTTAAAGAGCTGAGAGAGACGTGGAAGAAACTGATCGAGAATCTGCGAGAAGGCTATTTTTTCCAGAGCCCGGAGGGGATGAAAGAGGACCTCGCGATGTGTTTACCTGTTGTGACTGTACTTGTGAATCTGGTGAAAGAATTTGAAAGGGCATTTGCGGAAAAGAAGGCGGAAAAGAATCTGATTGATTTTCGGGATATGGAGCAGTTTGCACTCAAAATTCTGACCAGAAAGGAAAATGGGTATCTGGTTCCTTCGGAGACTGCCCTGGAATATCAGGAACAGTTTGAGGAAGTTATGATCGATGAATATCAAGACAGTAACTTTCTTCAGGAAGCGATACTGACCAGTGTTTCCAGAGTAAGCAAAGGAGAAAATAACCTTTTCATGGTGGGGGATGTAAAGCAGAGTATCTATCGATTCCGACTCTCCAGACCGGAACTTTTTATGGAAAAGTTTGAACATTACAGTACAGAGGACGGAGATTGCCGTCGAATTGATCTGCATAAGAACTTTCGAAGCAGAGCGGAGGTGCTGGAACCTGTCAATGGAATTTTTCGTCAGATTATGACGAAAAATCTGGGGAAAATTGAATATGACGATCACGCGGCCCTTTATGTAGGAGCGGACTACCCGGATTGTCCGGGCAATGAGGCGGAACTATTACTGATTGACACGCAGGAGGAAGAAGAAGGACAAATTGAAGGAACGCGACAGAAAAAATCTGTGCAGACAGCGCGGGAAATGGAAGCGAAGGCGGTGGCTGAACGGATTCATTTGTTGATGGACAGTCAGAAAATCTGGGATAAGGATGCCCAAACATTCCGTAAGGTGGAATACCGCGATATCGTAATTCTCTCGAGAAGTATCAGCGGATGGGCAGATGTATTTGCGCGAGTTTTAAGTCAGGAAGGTATTCCCGCGTATACAGAGTCGAAGGAAGGGTACTTTCAAACGCTGGAGATTGGGTGGATGCTGGATTACCTCCGCGTTCTGGATAATTTCAGGCAGGAGCTGCCTCTTGCGGCGGTCCTAAAATCTCCATTTGGCGGCCTAAGCAATGAAGAAATGGCGGAAATTCGTGTTATGTTTCCGGAACAGCCGTTTTATGACTCCGTACGGATGGTGGCAAATATAGAAGGAGAGACTGGTGCGAAACTTCGAAGAGTCTTGAAACAGATCGAGGATATGCGGAGTCGTATCCCATATACCTCGATTCATGATCTGCTCTGGCAGATCATGACGGAAACCGGATATAGGGGATATATATCTGCCATGCCGGGCGGAGAACAGAGGCTGGCGAACCTGGAGATGCTTCTTGTAAGGGCAAAGACGTTTGAGGCTACCAGTTATAAAGGATTATTTCATTTTGTCCGATACATTGAACAGCTTCAGAAATATGAAGTGGACTATGGCGAGGCGGGCATTTACGATGCACAGACGGATGCGGTGCGTATCATGAGTATTCATAAAAGCAAGGGTCTGGAATTTCCTGTCGTTATTGTTGTAGGCATGGGAAAGCGATTCAATACTCAGGATATCCGGGGAAGCGTTGTGATTCATCCCGATCTGGGAATCGGGATCGATGCGGTTGATTTGACGAGACGTACGAAGTCTCCGGCAATTTTGAAAAAAGTGATTCAGATGGAAACCGGACTGGAGAATCTGGGAGAGGAACTGAGAGTCCTTTATGTTGCGATGACAAGGGCAAAAGAAAAGCTGATTATGACAGGAGTCATTCCGGGAGCCCAAAAGAAACTGGAGATACTCGATACATTTTTGGAAGAAGGACAAGACACGCTGGAATTCACCAGACTGATCGGAGCAAAGACTTATCTGGACTGGGTAATTCCGGCAACCCTGAGACTGCATGAATCGGATTCTGTGCAGGTCCAGGTGATATCACCTTCAGATCTTACTGCTATGGAGGCGGAAAGGAGCCTGGAAGAACAACTGGATGCATCATTGATGCTGCAGGAAGTCACAAATGAAGGCAGCCCGTTTGCGAGCCACGATGAGGCGTTTGCAGCCAGAATTGCCGAACAGTTCACTTATCAGTATCCATATGAGGGTGAAGAACAGCTTAAAATGAAATTTACTGTTTCTGAATTGAAAAAACGTGCATATCTTTTGGGGGAAGAAGAAAACGGAGAGATGCTGGTGGAAGAGGAAGATGTGGTGCCGTTGATCCCTGAGTTTTTACAGGAAAAAGAGGAACTGACAGGGGCATCCCGGGGAAGTACCTATCATAAATTGCTGGAACTTCTGGATTTTACGAAGGAGTACGATGAAGAAGTGCTCCGAAAAGAAATCGATTATTTCCGGCAGCAGGGATTTCTGACGAATGAGATGGCCGCATGTATCCGGCCGGATGATATTTTGCATTTTCTGGATACTGATATGGGAAAAAGAATGAAAAAAGCGGCAGGATGCGGCAGACTTCATCGAGAGCAGCCTTTTGTATTCGGGATTGATGCCAAAGAACTTTATCCGGACACTGCTTCTGGGGAACTGGTGCTGATTCAGGGAATTATCGATGTGTATCTGGAAGAAGATGATGGACTTGTGGTGCTTGATTATAAGACGGATCAGGTGAAATTTGGAAGAGAACTGGTGGAAAAATATCAGGAGCAGCTTCGGCTTTATGCCAGAGCACTGGAACAAATGACATTAAAAAATGTAAAAGAAGAAGTGATTTATTCCTTTACGCTTGGTGAAGAAATTCTGCTGGTAGATCAGGAAGGTAGACTGGAAAAATGATTTGGAAAGAAATAGTGATATATCTGATCGTGATCAATATGCTGACATTCTGCGTGTATGGAATCGATAAGAGAAAGGCAATCAGAAAGCAATGGAGAGTTCCGGAAAGAACGCTACTTTTCCTTGCGGTGATCGGAGGATCAATCGGAGCGTTGGCTGGAATGCAGGTATTCCGACATAAAACGCGACATTTAAAATTTAAACTAGGAGTACCGGGGATTCTGGTTGTACAGGTGATTATTCTGTATTGCGTTATGAAATAAAAATCGAATTGGACGATGAAAAAAGCATTTTTACCGAAGAAAACAGGGTGAGAGTGCTTTTTTATTTTTGAAATAATAATGTATTGACAAACAATATTATACGGTATATAATATAAGTATAAAAATAATATAAGGGATCGAATAATATTGCAGATTCTAAAATAGAAAAAGGAGTGAGAGCATGGTATTTAACACCGGAGCGGCTCTTCTGGATGCCATTGTATTGGCAGTAGTTTCCAAAGAACAGCAGGGAACGTACGGATATAAGATAACCCAGGATGTAAGGAAAGCCCTGGAAGTATCGGAATCGACACTGTATCCGGTATTGAGGAGACTACAGAAGGATGAATGCCTGGAAGTATATGATATGCAGTTTGACGGAAGAAATCGACGCTATTATAAAGTGACGGATAAGGGAATGGCGCAGCTTCAGCTTTACCGGGCAGAGTGGAAGAAATACTCGCAGAAGATTACTGATATGTTCGAGGGAGGAGTGAACTTATGACACGCGTAGAATTTATGAATGAGCTGCGTGCATTGCTTTGGGACTTGTCCGTGGAGGAAAGAGAAGAGGCATTGCAGTATTATAATGATTATTTTGATGATGCAGGCGCAGAGAATGAAGCTGACATTATCAAAGAATTGGAAAGTCCGAGGAAGGTAGCCGAGACGATCAAAGCAGGTCTTGGCGGACAGAACGAATTTCATAGTGAATACAGGGAAACCGGATATACAGATACCCGATTTGAAAAGAATGATTCTCCGGCGAAAAGAGAAGGATACCGAAGCACGGGACGTAGAATGAGCGAAAGTGATTATAGGGAGAAAAAACCCTGGACGAGTAAGACACTGAAGATTATCCTTATCGTTTTAATCGTTCTGATCGGAGCACCGTTCGTGATACCGGCGGTGGTCGGAATCCTTGCGGCGATCCTTGGAATTCTGATTGCGATCGTGGCAGTGGTTGCAGCAGTCCTTGTATCTGGGGTTGCGGTTTCCGTTTCTGGAATCGGGATTGCAGCAGTGGGATTTACGCAGATCTTTCATTCGGCACCGGTGGCTTTGGCATTGATTGGCGCCGGACTGTTGGTACTTGCATTAGGCATTATGCTGACAGCATTGATTGGCTGGATCTGTGCAAAAATCGTCCCACCGGTATTCCGTTGGTTTGTAGAACTTTGCAGAAAACCATTTCTAAGAAAGAAGGGAGGGGCCTGCTAATGAAAAGAGGATGGAAAATATTCTGGATCGTTATTGCGACGATTGTAGTGATGGGATTGATATTCTGCGGAGCGGCTTTGGTGCTTGGATTCCGTATCCATGATTTACGGAAAGAATATCCGAATGGAATTGTGCTGTTTGGAGACGATGATATGGAATGGGATGATGATCCGCTGGAAAATGAATATCTGAATCCGGAAGCAGCGATGGAATATGATGATATCACAGAGCTTGAGATGATTCTTGGTGGTTGTGATGTGGAACTTGTTCAGGGAACAGATGAAAAGCTGCGAGTCGATACATCGAAACTTACTTTTGGAGACACGGGAGTCAGTATCAGAATGCAGACAAGCGGCAGTAAATTAAAAATTTATATGGAAAAAGGAAATCAGATCTGGGATGTTTGTAAAATCAAGAACAAGAATCATGGGTTTGGAATACTTTATATAGAAGTTCCGGCATCGGTAAGAATGGAAAACATCACATTGCATGCGGGTGCGGCAAATGTAATGGCAGATGGGCTTTATGCGAAAAAAATGGAATTGAAGATCGGAGCGGCGGACTGCGATATTCGAAACGCTGATGTAGATAATCTTGTGGCAGAAGTGGGCGCCGGAGATCTAGAAGTGGAAGGAACATGTAACGGAGATGTTGATCTGAAATGCGGGGCTGGAGAAATGGATCTTGATCTTTGCGGAAATGAAAAGGACTTTAACTACTCTTTGAAATGCGGAGCTGGAGAAATTGAGATTGCCGATCAGGAATACGGTGGACTGGCAGTTGCCAGGGAGATTGACAATGGAAGCAGCAAAACGGTTGAGATCGTCTGTGGCGCCGGAGATGTATCAATAACATTTGTACGATAAACATTGGCCTGTAAGGGAAAAATTGTAAGGAAAGGAGAAAGAAAAATGGAACAAAAAAAATTATACAAGTCAAGAGAGAACAGAATGATCTGTGGGGTATGCGGAGGTATAGCGGAATATTTTAATATTGATCCGACGTTGATCCGGCTTGGAGGTGCACTTCTTGCATGTATGAGTTGCGGAACCGGACTTCTGGTATATTTTATAGCAGCAGTGATTATTCCGGAACAGCCGTAAAGAATCATAGAATAGCGGAATGGTTTTATGGCAGAAGACCTGTCAGAACGAGAGAAGCTTCTCGAAGGGTCTTCTGCCATTTTCGCGTCTCGTCTGCATTTTATATAACGTTCCATGCAGGGGGAGCGTGCGACAAAAAGTGAGAATGGAGGTTTCGTCCGGATCCAGAAAACGAATTGCAAGACCGCAGCCACTGTGAAATTCTCCGGGCACTGGCATGATCGTAATCGCAAAATGTTCTTGGATTTGTTTCTCTGCATACATGACATCAGCATTGGTTTCGAAGGTCAGTATATAGTATTCCTGTTGTGACAGCATATGTGGGACCTCATTTCTTATCAGATATAATGTTATTATAAAGCATTTTTGTGTGAAAAGACAGAATAAATCTGATAAAGTAAGGAAATACTCCATGAAAAGGAGAGATCATGATGGCTGGTAAGAAGCAAAAAAAGATATGTCGTGAAGATATTGAACGGATGGAGACAGAAGAAAAGATTAAATACGAAATTGCCGAAGAACTAGGACTTCTGGATAAAGTTCTGGAAGACGGATGGAGATCGCTGTCTGCGAAGGAGACCGGTAGAATCGGAGGATTGATGTCGAAAAAGAAAAAAGAAGGGGAGTAAGTTTACAATATTGTTAAGAAATATGAATAATTAGAAATAACTGTGAATATTTTGCTACTTTGGTTGAAAAAATGCAGTGGGTTTGATATAATCGCTTGACTGAAAACTTGAAAACAGGTGAGTTTTATGGATGGAAAAATGAACGTGTTAAATGTGCAGTTGGATGATTATACAGCAAAAGACGCGATGAAGGCAGTCACGGAATATATGCACACAGAACCTGTAAATACGGTTGAAATCTTGACAGTGGATATCCTTATGAAGGCTGCTCAGACAGAAGGCCTGAAAGAAGATATCGAGCAGCTTGATCTGGTGATTGCAGGAGATGAATCGATTCTGGAAGCGGCAGAAGTGACGGAAAAGAAAAAGCTTCAGGAAGCGCATAATCAGGTGTTTATGAAGCTGGTGTTCCATTATTTTCATAAAAATCGTTCGCGCGTTTTTTTACTGACAGATTTGCCGGAAGAGACACAGAAGCTTGAGCAATTTTTACAAAGTGAATATACGGGGATTCAGATTGCCGGAACGGCATGTGTGCCGGAAGATGAGAGTGCAGATGATCTGATTACAAATCAGATTAACGGTGCGGAGGTGGACTGTGTGTTGTCCAGCATGGTTTCTCCGAAACAGGAGGAGTTCATCCGGCGGTGTAAGAACCTGCTCAATACTCGGCTCTGGCTGGGAATCGGAACAGAGTCTGGAATTATGACACAGAAAGAAACATGGAGAGTGCGGTTCAGAGAATTCTTGATACGTAAGATCCTGAAACGTGAAGTGGAAAAGGACAAGAAAAAAGTTAGTAACAATTTCCAACTTGAAAAATAAATATTTATAAAAAAATAACTGAGGAAATGCATAAAAAAATGTGATTTCCTCTTTATTTTTTTGTTGATTTGTATTAAAGTATAGTATAAGTATATATGCATTTCCATGTTTTCGGGGGAACGCTGTTGTGTAAAATGTATAATTGGAGGAGAAGAAAGTATGATATCAAATCAGATATTGCAAAACACAATTGAAGGTTTAAAAGCAATTACGAGAATAGATTTGGGAGTGATGGATACAGACGGCAAGACTCTTGCCACAACTTTTACAGAACCAGGTGACTATGGAAACGCAGTGCTTTCTTTTGTGGAATCTCCTGCGGAAAGTCAGGTAATACAAGGTTTCCAGTTTTTTAAGATTTATGATGAGCATCAGCTTGAATACATTTTGATTGCCAATGGTGGCAGTGAAGATGTCTATATGGTTGGGAAGATTGCTGCTTTCCAGATTCAGAACCTGCTGGTTGCATATAAGGAGCGGTTTGACAAGGATAATTTTATTAAAAATCTGTTGTTAGATAACCTTCTTCTGGTCGATATTTATAACCGCGCCAAAAAATTACATATTGACACTGAGGTGAAACGTGTTATCTTTATAGTTGAGACTTCTCACGAAAGAGATATCAGTGCGCTCGACAGTCTTCGTTCTGTTCTGGGTGGAAAGAGCCGGGATTTTATCACAGCTGTAGATGAAAAAAACATTATCGTTGTCAAAGAATTGGGAGCAAATGACGGTTATCCGGAAATGGACAAGACAGCGCATGAGATTCTGGATCTTCTCAAGTCAGAAGGGGAAGAGAATGTCCGCATAGCGTATGGGACGATCGTGAATGACATCAAAGAAGTTTCAAAATCTTATAAAGAAGCCAAGCTGGCTTTGGATGTGGGAAAGATTTTCTTCGATGAGAAGGAAGTGATTGCTTACAGTGCTCTGGGAATCGGACGACTGATCTATCAGCTGCCAATTCCGCTCTGCAAGATGTTTATCCGTGAAATTTTTGAGGGGAAATCTCCGGATGAGTTTGATGAGGAAACTCTTACGACAATCAACAAGTTTTTTGAGAACAGCCTGAACGTTTCCGAGACATCCAGACAATTGTATATTCACAGAAATACTCTGGTATACCGCCTGGATAAACTTCAGAAGAGTACAGGACTGGATCTTCGTGTGTTCGAGGATGCAATCACATTTAAGATCGCACTTATGGTTGTCAAATACATGAAGTATATGGAGACACTGGAGTATTAATAATTAGGAGGAGCATATGATAGAACTGAAAGAAGTTACGAAAGAATACTCGAAGGGTATTGCCGCGCTGAATGGGATCAATCTGACGATCGAACAGGGCGAATTCGTATTCATTGTAGGTGACAGCGGATCCGGAAAATCCACTCTGATTCGTCTTCTGATGAAGGAGATTGATCCGACGTCAGGAACGATTATTGTAAACGGGCAGAATCTGAACCGAATGAAGCATCGTCAGATTCCGCAGTACCGAAGAGGAATCGGAGTTGTGTTCCAGGATTTCCGACTGTTGAAAGACCGTAATATTTACGAAAATATTGCGTTTGCGCAGAGAGTTACAGAGAAATCAAGCAGGGTCATCAAAAAGAAGGTACCTGCAGCGCTTTCACTGGTAGGACTTGCACAGAAATATAAAGCATATCCGAAGGAATTGTCCGGAGGAGAACAGCAAAGAGTTGCGATAGCACGAGCTGTTGTGAATGAACCTGCGATTTTGTTGGCCGATGAACCGACAGGTAACCTTGATCCGACGAATTCATGGGAAATCATGAAGTTGTTGGAAGAGGCGAACGAAAGAGGAACTACAGTACTGGTAGTTACTCATAACCAGGAAATTGTGAACGAGATGAAAAAGCGCGTTATTACAATGAAAAAGGGGGTCATTGTCAGCGACGAACGAAAAGGTGGGTATAGAAATGAGAATTAGTACAATTGGATATTCGGTGAAGCAGGGAGTCAAAAATATCGGAAGAAATAAGATGTTCTCTCTGGCATCTATTGCTACCATGTCGGCTTGTATTTTTGTGTTCGGCCTCTTTTTTGCAATCGTAATGAACTTTCAGTATATCGTACACAAAGCAGAAGAAGGTGTGGCAATCACAGTTTTCTTTGAAGAAGATGCGACGGAAGAACAGATTGCTGATATTAAAACGGAGCTATTGGCCAGAGATGATGTCAGCAAAGTAAATTATATATCAGCCGATGATGCATGGGAATCTTTTAAAGACGACTATTTCGGTGAAGATGCACAGGAGGCGGCAGAGGGATTCAAGAATGATAACCCGCTTGCAACTTCAGACAGTTATGAAGTTTTTATGGATGATGTGGCTTCACAGAAAGAAGTGGTTGAATTCGCAAAATCACTTCCGGGTGTGCGGAAAGTCAACAAATCGGATCTGGTTGCAAATACTTTGAACAGCATTAACCGTCTGATCTATTGGGTATCTGCAGCGATCATTGCCATTTTGCTTGCAGTGTCTGTATTCCTGATCAGCAATACGGTTACAATGGGTATCACCGTGCGGCGAGAAGAAATCGCAATTATGAAATATATCGGTGCGAAAGACAGTTTTGTACGTGCACCATTTATTTTTGAAGGTGTACTGATCGGACTGGTAGGAGCGGCAATCCCACTGGCAATGTTGTATTTCCTGTATGATAAGGCGATTAATTACGTCCTTATGAAGTTTGAACTACTCAAGAATATACTGGATTTTCTTCCGGTTGCACAAGTATATAAGACACTTTTGCCCGTGGGACTGGCGTTAGGAATCGGAATTGGTTTCATGGGAAGTTTCTTTACAATCAGGAAACATTTACATGTGTAATCGTGTATAGAGGATTAAGGGGACGAATATGATAAAGAAGAAAAGGTTACTAAGCTTACTTCTGGCCGGAGTTCTGTGCCTGGGAATGGTACAGCCTGTGCGGGCTGATGAGGTCGCAGATGCGAAGAAAAAGCAGGAAGCTCTTGAAGAAGAGAAGAAGAAAGCGGAACAGGAACAGGCTGAGCTGTCGCAAGAGCTTGATTCTATTATGGAAAAAATGCAGAAGACGCAGCAGGATCTATCTGATAAAGAACAGGAAATCAATGTTGCGGAGACGGATCTGGTTGAGGCGAAAGCAAAAGAGAATGATCAGTATGAGAGTATGAAGCTTCGCATCAAATATATGTATGAGAACAATAATACAGAGCTGATCGAGATCCTCGTCACCTCAAAGAGTATGTCGGAGCTTCTGAATAAGATTGAGTATATTCAGCAGGTGACGGAATATGACAGAAATATGCTGAAGGAGTTCCAGAAAATCCGGGAAGATATTGAGAAGAAAGAAGAAGCGCTGAAAGAGGAGTATGCGCAGCTTGAAACGCTCAGAGATCAGCTTCAGAACGAACAGACAGAGATGCAGGCGCTTCTGGATGAAAAGAATATTCAGATTGACAACTTATCTTCTGAAATCAGTGCAAACGCAGATGAATTGAAGAAACTGATCGCTGAAGCGAAAGCAGCGGAAGAGAGAAGAAAGCAGCAGAATCAAAGCAATGTATATCAGCCGAATAACGGTAACAGTCAGATTGTGATTACCGGCAATGGGAAGCTTTCTCATCCGGTTCCCGGAGCTTATATTACCAGTGGGTTTGGTTACAGAGTGGCGCCGACTGCAGGTGCGACGAGCAGACACGATGGTATCGATTATGGTGCAAGCACCGGTACACCAATCTATGCAGCGGACAGTGGTACGGTTATTACTGCTCAGTATAACAGTGCACGAGGTTATTATGTTGTAATCAATCATGGTAATGGGATGCAGACATGGTATCAGCACTGCAGCGCTTTGTATGTGAGTGTGGGAGATAAGGTGTCCCGTGGACAGAATATCGCAGCTGTGGGAGCGACCGGTATTGTTACAGGGCCGCATCTTCATTTTGAAGTACATGTAAACGGTACCCCGGTAGATCCGCTGCTATACTTGTAAACAAATACATAGACAAGTGGAAATAGGAAGAATATGGAAGAAAACTCAAATAAAAAAGAATTTTGGAAGGGCACACTTTGTGGTGCCCTTGCTGTGTTATTAGTGGTCATGATCGGAATGACTGCAAAGAATTATCTGCCGGTAAGCAAGGCGGAGCAGAATGTGGCAAACGGAAAAAGTAAGATCAAATTACTGGATCAACTCATTGAAGAAAAATTCCTCTACTCAGATGAAGTGGATCAGGAAACCCTGGAAGAGGGGGCGTATGCCGGATATATCGAAGCATTGGGAGATCCTTATACGATTTACCGCGATGCGGAGGAGACGGAAAAATATTATAGCGATGTTGATGGAGAATTCTATGGTATTGGCGTTCTTTTCAGCCAAAATACGGAAACAAAGCTCATAACAGCAGTGCATGTATACGAGGACACGCCGGCCGGCAAAGCGGGTGTCCGGGTCGGTGATATTTTGTATGAGGTTGACGGAGTGGATGTAACGGATATGAATCTGGATGAAGTGGTTTCTCTTGTGAGAGGAGAAGAAAACACGGTGGTGAACATTGTTGTGCTCCGGGGTGAGAAGAAAGAAAAAGTGGAAATGGACATCACAAGAGAAAAAATCCAGTCGCAGACAGTGCAGTACGAGATGAAGGAAGAGAAAATCGGATATATCCGGATCACCGAATTTAATAAAGTGACGTATGAACAGTTTCAGACGGCATTTGACGAACTGGAAGGGCAGAATATGAAGGGACTCATTGTGGATGTCCGTAACAATCCGGGTGGGCTTCTGGATGTTGTATGTGAGATACTGGATCAGCTTTTGCCGGAAGGAAAGATTGTATATACCAAAGACAAAGAGGGAAATGAGAAAACGCAGTATTCGGATGAAGAACATCAGTTTACAAAGCCACTTTGTGTTCTGGCTGATCAGAACAGTGCAAGTGCGTCGGAAATTTTTGCCGGTGCCATTCAGGATTATGGAATTGGTACAATCGTAGGGAAGAAGACTTTCGGAAAAGGGATCGTACAGAGCGTTTTCCCAATCAGTGACGGAAGCAGTGTTACAATGACAACGATGGAGTACTATACTCCAAATGGAAGAAACATACAAAAAAAGGGAATTGAACCTGATATTGAAGTGGAGTATCAGTATGATGAAACGAATCCGGATGCTGATAATCAGCTTGAAGCGGCACTGGAGGAGATTCGGAAAAAGCTTGATCAGTGATGTAGAATGAAGAAAATATGAAGGGAATGCCAAAATCGGCATTCACTTTTAAGGTTGTCTATGATAGAATGTTTATGATAACGGGATGTGCAGAAAGGATTAGAAACTATGAAATTACTCATTAAAAATGGACATGTTGTGAATCCGGAAAACGATCTGAACGCCGTACAGGATGTTCTGATAGAGAACGACCGTATTATCAAAGTGGCTGATTCAGTTCGGGATGATGCGGATACAGTGCTTGATGCCAAAGGTATGTATGTCATGCCGGGATTTATTGATTTGCATGTACACCTGAGGGATCCGGGACTTACCTACAAGGAAACTCTGGAAACGGGAGGAATGGCAGCGGCAAGAGGCGGAGTAACGACGATCTGTGCAATGCCGAATACAAGACCGGTTACGGATACGAGTCAGATGATAGAGGAGCTGCATGAACGGGCGGCACATGAGAGCCCGGTTCACGTTATTCAGCTTGGTGCAATCACCAAAGGTCAGCTGGGTGAGGAACTTGCTGACATAAGAGGAATGGCAGAAGCAGGATGTCATGCCATCAGTGAAGACGGCAAGTCGGTTATGAATGCATCGCTATACCGGAAAGCCATGAAGATTGCAAAAGAAGAAGGAATATCCATCTTCGCACATTGTGAAGACATCACAATGGTAGAAGGTGGTGTGATGAATGCGGATGCGAAGGCGAAAGAACTGGGACTTCCGGGAATTACAAATTCAGTGGAGGATGTCATCGTGGCAAGAGATATACTTCTTGCAAAAGAAACTGGTGTGAGACTCCATTTGTGTCACTGCTCGACTCAAGACAGTGTGGAGATGATCCGACTAGCGAAGGCGGAAGGCCTTCCGGTAACCGGAGAGGTGTGCCCACACCATTTTACTTTGTGTACAGATGATATCCGGGAAGATGATGGAAATTATAAAATGAATCCTCCACTAAGGGCAAGAGAGGATGTAGAGGCGCTGAAAAGAGGTCTTGCAGATGGAACTATGGATGTGATTGCTACCGATCATGCGCCACATTCCGCAGAAGAAAAGAATCGCTCCATGGCAAAGGCGGCATTTGGAATTGTAGGACTTGAGACGAGTGCGGCACTTACCTATACAGAGCTGGTGGAACCGGGAATCCTTACTGTCATGCAGATGGCGGAAAAGATGAGCTATAATCCGGCAAAGATTCTCGGCTTAAATGACAAAGGTTCTGTATCTGAAGGAAAAATCGCGGATCTGGTTATCTTCGACCCCGAGAAGGAATATCGGATTGATGTAGAAAAATTTGCTTCGAAAGGGAAAAATACTCCTTTTAATGGATATCCGGTAAAAGGTGAGGTTGCCTGTACAATTGTAGATGGAAAGATTGTTTATCAAAGATAAATACATGAGAAATATGAGGAGAAGACTATTATGATTAACAAATTAGTAGAAAACATTAAAAAAACAGGAGCACCGATTGTGGTAGGGCTTGACCCTATGCTGAATTATGTGCCGGAACATGTACAGAAGAAAGCATTTGCAGAGTTTGGTGAGACGCTGGAAGGCGCTGGTGAGGCAATCTGGCAGTTTAACAAAGAAATCATTGATAAGACATATGATCTGATTCCTGCTGTGAAGCCACAGATCGCTATGTATGAGCAGTTTGGCATTCCGGGGCTTGAAGCATTCAAAAAGACCGTAGATTACTGCAAGACGAAAGGACTTGTCGTAATCGGTGATATTAAGAGAGGCGACATTGGCTCTACATCTGCAGCATATGCAGTAGGGCATCTTGGTAAAGTGCAGGTGGGAAGCAAGACATATGTGCCGTTCGATGAAGATTTTGCAACGGTGAATCCCTATCTTGGATCAGATGGCGTAAAGCCTTTTATTGAGGTATGTAAAGAAGAGAAGAAAGGCCTTTTCATTCTGGTAAAAACATCAAACCCGTCCAGCGGGGAATTTCAGGATCGTCTGATCGACGGACGTCCGCTCTATGAACTGGTTGGAGAAAAAGTGGCTGAATGGGGTGCTGACCATATGGGAGACGAATACAGCTACATTGGAGCGGTTGTTGGAGCAACCTATCCGGAGATGGGAAAAGTCCTTCGTAAGATCATGCCGAAATCTTATATCCTGGTTCCGGGATACGGAGCACAGGGAGGAAAAGGAAAAGATCTGGTGCATTTCTTCAATGAGGATGGATTGGGTGCAATCGTAAACTCATCACGAGGAATTATCGCAGCTTACAAACAGGAGGCATACGCAAAATACGGAGCGGAGAATTTTGGTGATGCTGCCCGTGCTGCGGTAGAAGCCATGGCTTTAGACATTCGTGAGAGCATTGAGCAGCGGTAAAATGGAACCGGGGAGAGTGGAGACTTTACGAGGCTTTGCTGTAAAGGATCCAAGAGTAGGAAAAACAGCTGTGAGCGAAAAAATAGAGAAATCAGAATCAGGAGATAGCATAAAGATGGCAGACAGAAAAAAAGAAAGCGCAGTCATATCTTCACAGGAGCAGATTGCGGATGGCATTTTCAGTATGTGGCTTCAGACTGAAGCGGCGAAGACGGCATGCCCGGGGCAGTTCATTTCCATGTACACGAATGATGGAAGCAAGCTGCTGCCGAGACCGATCAGTATCTGTGAGATTGATCGGGAAAAAGGTGAGCTTCGCGTGGTTTACCGTGTAACAGGTGAAGATACGGGGACAAAACAGTTTTCAGAAATGAAAGCGGGCGATACGGTTCCTGTTATCGGACCGCTGGGCAATGGTTTCCCGCTGGACAGAGGAAAAGGGAAAACGGCATTTCTTATGGGAGGCGGAATCGGTGTGCCGCCGATTTTGGAATTGGCAAAGCAGTTAGATGCCGACAGACAGATCGTGGTCGGCTACCGAGATGAGCATACATTCCTTCGGGAAGAATTCGAACAGAACGGTAACGTATATATTTCGACAGAAGACGGAAGCGTGGGAACCAAAGGCAATGTCATGGATGCAATCCGGGAGAACGGACTTACCGCAGATATTATTTATGCGTGCGGACCGACTCCGATGTTGCGGGCAATCAAGGCTTTTGCGGAGGAACACGGAATCGAATGCTATATTTCCCTGGAAGAGAGAATGGCATGCGGAATTGGTGCATGTCTGGCCTGTGTCTGCAAGTCCAAAGAAAAGGATCATCACAGTAATGTAAATAACAAGCGAATCTGTAAAGATGGACCGGTGTTCTTATCTACGGAGGTGGAAATCTGATGAGTACAGAAATAAACATGAGTGTAAATATAGCTGGCGTAGAATGGAAGAATCCGGTAACAGTAGCATCGGGTACTTTTGGGTCCGGAGCTGAATTTGAAGAATTTGTGGATTTGAACCGACTGGGGGCAGTTACTACAAAAGGTGTGGCAAATATTCCATGGGCGGGGAATCCTACGCCGAGAGTGGCGGAGACCTGTGGAGGAATGATGAATGCCGTGGGACTTCAGAATCCCGGGATTGATTTGTTTTGTAAAAGAGACATTCCATTTTTGAAAAAATATGATACCAGAATTATTGTAAATGTCTGCGGAAAATCAACAGAGGATTATTGTGAAGTTGTAGAACGTCTTGCAGAGGAAGACGTGGATATGCTGGAGATCAATATTTCCTGTCCGAATGTGAAAGAAGGTGGAATCGCATTCGGACAGAACCCGAAAGCGGCTGAGAATATTACAAAAGAAGTGAAAAAATATGCAAAACAACCGGTAATCATGAAGTTGAGCCCAAATGTGACTGATATTTCTGAAATGGCAAAAGCGGTTGAAGCTGGAGGGGCGGATGCCATTTCTCTGATCAACACTCTGACAGGAATGAAGATCGACATTGACCGCAGACAATTTGTTTTGGCAAATAAAACCGGAGGAGTGTCTGGCCCGGCAATCCATCCGATTGCAGTACGAATGGTGTATCAGGCAGCAAATGCGGTACGGGTACCGGTCATCGGTATGGGAGGGATCGCAAGTGCAAAGGATGCCATTGAAATGATACTTGCCGGGGCAAGTGCTGTCTCGGTAGGAACTGCAAACTTCCACAATCCGGCAGTAACGATGGAAATCGTGGATGGAATTGAAGCATATATGAAGAAATATGGTTTTGCAAATGTGAAAGATATGGTAGGAATTGTGAAATAGAGACAGAACAGTGATCAATTTGGAGGATGAATGGATTATGGAACAGTATAAGAAAGAGTTTATTGAATTTATGGTGGAAAGCCAGGTCTTAAAATTTGGAGAATTTACATTGAAAAGCGGAAGAAAATCACCATTCTTCATGAATGCAGGTGCATATGTGACCGGATCCCAGCTGAAAAGGCTCGGAGAATACTATGCAAAAGCAATTCATAACAAATATGGAGATGATTTCGACGTGCTGTTCGGACCGGCGTACAAAGGAATTCCACTCAGTGTTGTAACAGCAGTTGCTTACAGTGAATTGTACGGAAAAGAAGTGCGTTATTGTTCAGACAGAAAAGAAGAAAAGGATCATGGTGCTGACAAAGGAAGTTTCCTTGGAAGTAAACTGAAGGATGGAGATCGTGTGATCATGATCGAGGATGTTACTACATCCGGAAAATCAATGGAAGAGACCGTTCCGAAGGTAAGGAACGCCGCTGAGGTCGAGATCGTTGGCCTGATTGTATCTCTGGACCGAATGGAAGTTGGAAAGGGCGGTGTAAAATGCGCGCTGGAAGAAGTAAAGGATCTGTATGGATTTGATACATCAGCAATTGTTACAATGGCAGAAGTCGTAGAATGTCTTTATAATAAAGAAGTGAATGGACAGGTTGTAATCGACGATACATTGAAAGCGGCAATCGATGCATACTATGAACAGTATGGTGCAAAATAAGGAGGAAATCCGATGACTGAGAAAGCATATAAAGTAATGGGATATACCGGAGCAGCGAGTCTTGCAGTGGGAATCGTAATGATTGTTGTCGGTGTTGTGGCCGGAGTAGTCATGATCATCAGTGGGGCGAATCTGTTCAAGGCAAAAAGAGGTTTGACGTTTTAGGAAGGATGCTTTGAATTGAAAGCAAAAAAAAGGAAGCGATTTCGGATACTCGGAAAGATCTTATTTGTGTTATATATAGGATTTCTATTGTATTTTTTGATCTTTTCGGACTGGTATGGACGAACCGGAGAAATGAGAGAATATCATTATAATCTGGTTCTGTTTCAGGAAATCAATAGATTTTGGTATCACCGGGACCGGCTTGGTTGGATCGCATATGCGAATCTGTTTGGCAATGTACTGATTTTTGTACCGTTTGGATTTTTTATGCCGATGGCAAGCAGGTACCGAAGTCTCTTTCTGACGCTGTTCTATAGTTTTGGACTGAGCTTCCTTGTGGAAGCTTTTCAGTTTGTTTCCCGGGTGGGGAGCTTTGATGTGGATGATCTGCTGCTCAATATGATCGGCGGTGTGCTCGGATACATTATATTTGTAATTTGCAACACGATAAGGAGATGGCATGATGCGAATCGGGAGAGAAAAAGAGCAGGCGCGAGAAAGGGAAAGAGATAGAGAGAGAAAAAAAAGGGGAAACCGGAAATATGGACAGGCGAAACTCAGACATTCCAGGAAAGGCCTGTTGTCCTGTATGATAGCGGTTGTTGTTGCGGGGATTTTTGTCGCATTGATCCTGACCGCTTTTATACATAAAGGAAACTCGGTGGCGATGATCGGCAGCTTCGGGCTTTTTGATATGATTCTTGCAGGAGTGGGGCTGAGTATTGGAGTAAAAGGGTTTCGTGAGCGGGATAAGAATTATCTAAGCTGTAAAATAGGCATAGGAATCAATGGATTTATATTGTTCTGTCTTATCCTGGTGTTTGTAAGGGGGCTTATATAGTGGAAGAAAGATACTATCTGACATTGGAACGAATTATGAAAATTACCGAAGAAAATACGGTAAAAGAACCGTATCAATCTTATTTTCGACATGTGGCGGAATTCTTGCTAAGGATTCATGATATCAAAGACAGCAGACATACTTCAGCGAGAGCGAGTATGACGAAGGAACGTCTGGAAGAAGAGATGCAAATGCTTTACTATGATGTGCTGCCCCAGAATTATGAGACATCCTACGCAAATCCGGAATATGCCGTGAGAGAACTCGGAGAAGAACTCGGTGCTTTTTTAAGTGCACTTTATACGGAACTTCGTGGAGATATCGGATATGTGTATGAGGAACGATATGATTATATCGTTATAGGAAACGAATTATTCATTGAAATTTACAATAAATTTGAAGAAGAAGAGACTCCTTCGCCTGAAAGTCTGAAGGAGATTTTTTACTGGTATGCCAGTGATTATTGTGATGTCTATGCAGCGGACAGAGTGGTTGAGCAGATCGATCCTGAGGCATATGATTTTGCAGTAAAGCGTATTATGGAGTCGGATCTGACAGACCTCAGATACCTGTACCGGTTTGGAGAATATGTGAGTGAAAATGAATTAAAGACGGCAGAATATCTGAATAGTCTTCCACAGGAGACCATTGATAAGATGGCGGATACCTATACAGAGGGATTTCGTGTAGGATTCATCAATACGGGTAAAGATTTGTCAAAGAAATCTGTTGTCAATATTCGGTATGTACTGGGATTTGAACGAGTTGTACGCAAGGCTATTCAAAATTTTGAAAAAATGGGATTGAAGCCGACCATTTACAGAGCTGCATCCAGCGTGATTACGCGTCCGCGTCTGGGAAAGAATGGATTCTATGGAGGAATTCCGAATAAGCAGTACGATTATGATCATAAAGATGATCTGGGGCTGGTCCTGGATAAACAATTCATGGAAAGAAAGCTGGAAGTGATGCGGACTGTTTTGGAGAAAAATAAAGAGCTGGCGGGGAGTTTTGCAGGTCCTGCGGTCATGGAAGTATTTGGCGAAAAACCGTTTGCACCGGTGACCAAACCGGAAGCGGTTACTTTCTCGAAAAAGCAGGAAGAGTTACTTCTTATAATGAATTCTCGTGCAGGTCAGATTACCAATCAATACATCAAAGGTGAGGAGAGAAGTTTTACGATCATTTCCTGGCCACTTCCGGAAATTGGGAATAACTATCCGGAAATTTTTGATGAAGTCATCCGGATCAATACACTGGATGCAAATGTATATGAAAAGGTGCAGCAGACGCTGATCGATGCGCTGGATCAGGGAGAATATGTTAGAATTTTTGGAAAAGGAGCCAATAAGACTGATTTGAAGGTGAGCCTTTGCAGACTTAAGAATCCGGAGAAGGAAACCATTTTTGAGAATTGTGTCGCGGATGTGAATATTCCGGTCGGCGAAGTGTTTACTTCCCCAATGCTTGAAGGAACGGAAGGCGTCTTATATGTAAGTAAGGTTTATCTGAACGAACTGCAGTACCGGGATTTGGAAATTCATTTTAAAGAAGGAAAAACGACAGAATATACTTGTAGTAACTTTGAATCTGAGGAAGAGAATAAAAAGTATATTTGTGATAATATTATGCACAATCATGAATCACTTCCATTGGGTGAGTTCGCAATCGGTACGAATACAACTGCATATATGGCAGCGAAAAAGTATGACATAGCGGATAAGCTTCCGATTCTGATCGCCGAAAAGATGGGACCGCATTTTGCGGTGGGGGATACCTGCTACAGCTGGGCGGAGGATAACGTGGTATATAATCCAAACGGCAAGGAGATCATCGCCAAAGAGAACAGTGTGAGTGCATGCCGGAAAGAAAACCCGGAACAAGCATATTTCCAGTGTCATACGGATATTACCATTCCATATGAGGAACTGGGAAAAATCAGTGTATTTACTTGTGAAGGAAAAGAAATTGTATTGATCGAGAATGGACGTTTTACGCTTCCGGGAACGGAAATTCTGAATGAACCTTTGGATAAATAGGAGATTTCTGTATCTGAGATTCTTTTTTGAGTTGACAGAGGAAAGAAGTGTTAGTAAAATAGCTAATAAATAAAGAGATATTTATTAAAATACTTATAAATAAGAAAAGGAGACTATTATGCCAAAAGTAGGAATTGTAATGGGCAGTGACTCTGACATGAAGGTTATGAGCAAAGCTGCGGACATGCTGGAGAAATTTGGAATCGAGTATGAGATGACAATTATTTCTGCACACCGTGAACCGGACGTGTTCTATGAATACGCAAAGTCTGCGGAGGCAAAGGACTTTAAGGTCATTATTGCCGGTGCAGGTATGGCAGCGCATCTTCCGGGAATGTGCGCGGCAATTTTCCCAATGCCGGTTATTGGGGTCCCGATGTCAGGAAAGAATCTTGAGGGGATGGATGCACTGTATTCTATCGTTCAGATGCCGCCGGGAATTCCGGTTGCTACGGTGGCAATAGATGGCGGGGCGAATGCAGCAATTCTTGCAGCTAAGATTCTGGCAACATCGAATCCGGAACTGCTTCAGAAGTTGAAAGACTATACTGCTGAGATGAAAGAAACGGTGCAGAAGAAAGCAGAAAAACTGGAAAAGCTCGGACATAAAGAATACTTAAAACAGATGTAGAAAAACAGTTAATGGAGGATTTGAGATGGACTATAAGAATGCGGGTGTAGATATCGAAGCTGGTTATAAATCAGTGAAGCTTATGAAGAAACATATTCAGCAGACGATGAGAGAAGAAGTTCTTGGAGGAATCGGAGGATTCTCAGGTGCATTTTCTCTTGAAAAATTTAAAAATATGGAAAAACCGACCCTCGTTTCCGGTACAGACGGTGTTGGAACCAAGCTAAAGCTGGCGTTCCTTCTGGATCGACATGATACCATCGGAATTGATTGTGTTGCGATGTGTGTAAATGACATTGCATGTGCAGGTGGAGAACCGTTATTTTTCCTGGATTATATCGCATGTGGAAAGAATGAACCTGAAAAGATTGCTACGATCGTAAGCGGTGTGGCAGAAGGATGTAAACAGTCCGGATGTGCCCTGATCGGTGGAGAGACCGCTGAGATGCCGGGATTCTATCCGGTAGATGAGTACGATCTTGCCGGATTTGCAGTCGGAATCGTTGATGAGAAGGACCTGATCACTGGAAAAGATCTGAAGCCGGGCGATGTTCTGATCGGTATGGCTTCGTCAGGAGTACATAGTAACGGTTTCTCTCTTGTAAGAAAAGTATTCAGCATGAAGCCGGAAGTCCTGAACGCAGAATATGAATGTCTGGGAACAACGCTTGGAGATGCACTTCTTGCACCGACCAAGATTTATGTAAAAGCACTTCGTACGGTGAAGGAAGCGGGTGTTAAGATCAAAGCCTGCAGCCATATTACCGGCGGCGGATTCTATGAGAACATTCCGCGTATGCTGATCGAAGGTACTCACGCAGTAGTGAAGAAAGACAGCTACCCGATTCCACCGATCTTCCGTATGCTTGCAGAAGACGGTGATATTGAAGAAAGAGCAATGTACAATACGTTCAATATGGGTCTTGGAATGATTGTAGCAGTAGATGAAAAAGACGTGGATGCAGCTATGAAGGCAATGAAGGAAGCCGGAGAAGAACCATATGTGGTAGGATATGTAGAGGCAGGAGAAAAAGGAGTAACCGTATGCTAAGAGTTGCAGTTCTTGTATCCGGAGGCGGAACAAATCTGCAGGCGATTATTGATGCGGTGGAAAACGGGACGATCACGAATACGCAGATCGTCGGAGTAATCAGTAACAATAAGAATGCGTTTGCACTGGAAAGGGCCGGGAGACATGGAATCCCGGCACAGTGCATTTCTCCGAAGGATTTTGAGACAAGAGACGAATTTAACAGAGTATTTTTGGACAAGGTCAATGAACTGAAGGCAGATTTGATCGTACTCGCCGGATTCCTGGTTGTGATTCCGGAGATGATGATCCGGGAATACCGGAATCGTATCATCAATATTCATCCGTCACTGATTCCGTCATTTTGCGGAACCGGATTTTACGGGCTGAAAGTTCATGAGGCGGCGCTTAAAAGAGGCGTAAAAGTGGTAGGTGCCACAGTGCATTTTGTGGATGAAGGAACAGATACCGGACCGATCATTCTGCAGAAAGCAGTATCAGTAGAAGAAGGTGACACTCCGGAAATTCTGCAGAGACGTGTCATGGAGCAGGCGGAATGGAAGATTCTTCCGCAGGCTATTGATCTGATTGCAAATGGTAAGGTTCAGATTGTGGATGGAAAGGTATCCATCGCACAGTAAGGAGGGACTTATGAAGGTATTAATTGTTGGCGGCGGCGGAAGAGAGCACGCTATCGCGTATTGTGTGGCAAAGAGCAGCAAAGTAGAAAAGATTTATTGTGCACCCGGAAATGCGGGGATTGCAGAATTTGCAGAATGTGTTCCGATCGGAGCAATGGAATTCGATAAGCTGACAGCATTTGCGAAGGATAACGCAATTGATCTTGCAATCGTGGGAATGGATGATCCGCTGGTAGGCGGTCTGGTAGACGAGTTTGAAGCTGCAGGTATCCGTGCATTCGGTCCGAGAAAAAATGCGGCGATCCTGGAAGGAAGCAAGGCGTTCTCTAAAGATCTGATGAAAAAATATGATATCCCGACAGCAGCGTATGAAAACTTTGATGACCCGGAAAAAGCGCTTGCTTATCTGGAAACAGCGAAATTCCCGATCGTGCTGAAGGCCGACGGACTTGCACTCGGTAAAGGCGTGCTGATCTGCAACACGCTGGAAGAGGCGAAAGACGGTGTCAAAGAAATCATGCTCGACAAGAAGTTCGGTGCCTCAGGTAATACGATGGTTGTTGAAGAATTTATGACCGGACGTGAGGTGTCTGTTCTCTCATTTGTTGACGGCAAGACGATCAAGACGATGACAAGTGCACAGGATCACAAGCGTGCAAAGGACGGCGATCAGGGACTGAACACCGGAGGAATGGGAACATTCTCTCCAAGCCCGTTCTACACGGAAGAAGTAGATGAATTCTGTCAGAAATATGTTTACCAGAAAACGGTAGACGCTATGGCGGCAGAAGGAAGAGAATTCAAGGGAATCATTTTCTTCGGACTGATGCTGACACAGGACGGACCGAAAGTTCTGGAGTACAACGCAAGATTCGGAGATCCGGAAGCACAGGTTGTTCTCCCGAGAATGAAGAATGATCTGATCGAGGTCATTGAAGCCTGTATCGACGGAACGCTGGATCAGATTAATCTGGAATTTGAAGACAACGCAGCAGTCTGTGTTGTATTAGCTTCAGACGGTTATCCGCTCGCATACGAAAAGGGAATTCCAATCACGGGACTGGAAGAATTCAAGAAGCATGAAGGATATTACTGCTTCCATGCGGGAACAAAGTTTAACGGCGATCAGATCGTGACGAACGGAGGACGTGTACTGGGAGTGACCGCGAAGGGTGCGACTCTGAAAGAAGCACGTGCAAATGCATATGCGGCAACCGAATGGGTAAAATTTGATAATAAATATATGCGCCATGATATCGGAAAAGCGATTGATGAAGCATAGATAAAACAGTACAGAAAGAGGAAAGATTTTGATGAATTATCGAAAATCTTTCCTCTTTCTGTAATTATATTACCATAAAATGGCCAAAATTTCAAGACTGGTAAATAATCCTGTACTGCGGTATAATCGGCAGACGATAAACCAAATGAAATCATAATAAGGGGGGAAATCAGGATGGAAGAGAAAAACTGGATGCAGATCCTGTCCGGACAAAACCAGCTGGCGAAAGTCATAGCGACCAATCAGGTTACAGAAAAATTTGGCCTTGTATTATCAGAGGAGGATGCGAAGCTTCTGGTGAATGAAAAGTCGGAAAGTCTGAAGGAGCAGAAAAGAATCGAATATGGGGAGAGCATCCTTCCGAAGATCATTTATGAATTCTGCGATTCGGATTACATTTCCCAGAGAAATTATGTGGAGACGATCGGACGTCTTCAGGACATTTTCTTTCTTTACAAGAATGAGATGATGGATGAAATATCGGATGACGAACTTCTGCATTTTATGAAGGAGCAGTTTGAGACTGTCTGTTATGGAGATCTGGAATATCTGGAGAGCACCTGTCTGGATGTTTTTGCGCAGGCGATCCGGGCAGGATATCAGGGATACCATGTGACAGAAGGAAAGTCAGAATACGGAAAATTCGATCTGGTATCCCGTTGGGATCACGAAGTTTATCTGGAAGTATTGAAAGAATTGTGTTGGAGGTAGCGAGATGAAATATCTGGAATATGAGATAGAGGAACTGATACCAATCGTAATCCGGCTTGCAGAGAAATATACTTCTAAAGAAAGTACATCGATTACCTACGAAGCGGCAGCACATCTGATGGAAGCGGTGCAGTATTGCATCCGGGAATATGTGCAGGAAGAGCAGGAAACAGATAAAGAAGGGGAGGCGGATAGACAGATGCCGGAGGTTTCTAAGAAGAAAGTTCCGGCTGAACTGGCTTATGAGAGAGGATACCAGATTGTACTGGAAAAAGTGGATTGTGTCAGACGTATGTATCATGTCATTCTTCCGAATTTTAAATCATACGGCAATGAAAATTACAAAGATACATTTGAAAAGGGTATTCCGGCATTTCTGCGTTACTATAACCCGAGATTTGCCCCTCAGGATCCGGTTATCACGATGGACTATCCGGTGCTCTGGAGCATGGAGCAGCTTCAGGGAGTAGATGCGGTTGAGAAATATGTGGAAGCAATCCGCCTGGAGCAGAGATTCCTTGGAAAACTTCCCGATGAGTATGTCAGAAGAACACTGGAAGAATATCAGTATGATTATGAAAGGCAGTTTTTCAATATCTGCAATATCGTGCTGCGGGGAATTCTTCGCCGTATGATGGGGGAGAATGTACCGGAGCCGGAGCACCTGGAAAGGGCGATAGAAGGGTATCTGAGAATTCTCGTGAAGGAGCAGTACAAAGACTCGAAGGATTTGCTGCGGTATCTCGGGGAAGATGTAAAAGATTTCTGGGTGGAGTTAAAACAGAGATAATTTCTATTGCTAAATCAGTACAAAGAGAGTAAACTGGACATAAATTTACCAAATGTGATAGAAGAGGGTGAAGAACATGGCAGAGATCAGACCGTTCAGAGGAGTCCGTCCGGCGCCGGAGGTTGTCGCGCAGATTGCAGCACTCCCGTATGATGTATACAGCAGCAGAGAGGCGAGAAAAATCGTGGAGAATAATCCATTGTCTTTTTTGAAAATAGACCGTGCGGAGACGCAGTTTCCGGAAGGGACGGATATGTATTCGGAACAGGTATACGAAAGAGCCCGTGATACACTTCGTGAAATGAAGGCAGAGGGGCAGTTTGTTCAGGATGAGAATCCCTGTCTCTATCTTTATGAACTTACCATGGATGGCAGGAGCCAGAGAGGACTGGTGTGCTGTGCATCCGTAGATGATTATCTGAATCAGGTTATAAAAAAACATGAGAATACCAGAGAGGACAAAGAAATTGACCGGATTCGGCACGTCGATATCTGCAGTGCACATACGGGGCCCATTTTTCTGGCTTATCGTTCCAATGAAGGAATCAGAGAAAAGATTACGGAGGCGGTATCACGGATGCCGGTGTATGATTTCGTGAGTGATGATGGAATCAGGCATCGTGTCTGGAAAATAGAAGAGGAAGAATGGAACCTGGATATCTGCAGACGATTCGGTGAACTGGATAGTCTTTATATCGCAGATGGACATCATCGGGCAGCGTCTGCTGTAAAGGTGGCGCTTAAGAGAAGAAAGGAAAATCCGGAATACACCGGAAAAGAAGAATTTAATTATTTTCTGGCGGTTCTTTTTGATGAGGCAGAACTAAGGATTCTGGATTATAACAGAGTGGTGCATCAGGTTCCAAGTGAGATTATTGGAAATCTTCCGGAGCTTCTTAAGAGCGGGTTTTGGGTTGAGTACACAGGGAAAGAAGAAATCCGGCCGCGGCAGAAAGGTGAAATTGCCATGTATCTAGAAGAAGGATGGTACCTTCTTAAGGCAAAACCGAAAATTTTCCCGGAAGATGCCGTGAGAGGTTTGGATGTTTCTATTCTTCAGGATCACATTCTTTCACCGGTTATGGGAATCCAGGATCCGAAGACCGATACAAGGATCCAGTTTGTCGGAGGAATCCGCGGCCTTAAGGAACTGATGAATATTGTGGATGGGGAGGAAAATGCAGTGGCATTTGCCATGTTCCCGACTTCTATGCGGGAACTTCTTGAAGTGGCGGATGAAGGGAGACTGATGCCGCCAAAATCCACATGGTTTGAACCAAAACTAAGAAGCGGAATCTTTATTCATGAGTTTTAGTGCACTGCCCCAGCACACTAGATTCTAAAGATTTTATGAATCTTTTATGAATCTTGATTTTCCATTCTTGACAAACCGGGGATTGAATACTATTATAATCAATAGTTATGAGAAAGGCAGAGAGAAAGAGGAGTATGTATTTAGGGCCGGAAAGAGAGGACCATTCACTGGCTGAAAGGTGGTTCACGGGAAACGGATACAGAAGGTAGCTTTTGAGCCGGATATCTGAACGGGCGAGTAGGATATCACGGGGTGGTTTCCGTTACAGAACTATGAGATATATGAAGTATTAGAGAGACTTCATATAACAAAGGTGGTACCGCGTGATTACTACGCCCTTTACGTTTTGTAGAGGGCGTTTTTACATTCTTGGCGGAACCTTTATGAACACACAGAAAGTGAATGAAATTTGAGGAGGAAGCAATGAGTAAGAATTTGGAGAAAACATATAATCCGAAAGAAATTGAACCGAAGCTTTACAAAAAGTGGTGTGAGAAAAAGTACTTCCACGCAGAGGTGGACAGAGACAGGAAGCCGTTTACAACGGTGATGCCGCCACCGAATATCACAGGAAAGCTGCACATGGGACATGCGCTTGACAATACGCTTCAGGACATCCTGATCCGTTACAAAAGAATGCAGGGCTACAATGCACTCTGGATTCCGGGAACAGACCATGCGGCGATTTCGACAGAAGTAAAGGTTACGAATCAACTCAAAGCAGAAGGAATTGATAAGAAAGAGCTGGGAAGAGAAGGATTCCTTAAGAGGACCTGGCAGTGGAAGGAAGAATATGCCGGAACCATCGAGAGACAGCTTGAAAAGCTCGGTGTATCCTGTGACTGGGACAGAGAACGTTTCACCATGGACGAAGGATGTTCCAAAGCAGTAGAAGAAGTATTCATCCGCTTATATGAAAAAGGATATATTTACAAAGGCTCACGCATCGTCAACTGGTGTCCGGTATGTAAGACCTGTCTTTCAGACGCAGAAGTAGAACACGAAGAACAGGCAGGACATTTCTGGCATATCAAGTATCCGATCATCGGAACAGACCGGTTCCTTGAGATCGCTACAACGCGTCCGGAGACGATGCTTGGTGATACGGCGATTGCGGTACATCCGGATGATGAGAGATATACAGATATTGTAGGCAAGATGGTACTGCTTCCACTGGTTGGAAGAGAAATACCGATTGTTGCCGATTCTTATGTGGATAAAGAATTTGGAACAGGAGCGGTTAAGATCACACCGGCTCACGATCCGAACGACTTTGAAGTAGGAAAACGTCATAACCTTCCGGAGATCAATATCATGAATGATGATGCAACGATCGTAGAAGGCTATGGAAAATATTCCGGCATGGATCGTTATGAGGCAAGAAAGGCTATCGTAGCAGATCTGGAAGAACAGGGATATCTGGTTAAAATTGAAGAACATACACATAATGTAGGAACTCATGACCGATGCGGAACAACGGTAGAACCGCTGATCAAACCACAGTGGTTTGTTAAGATGGACGAACTGGCAAAGCCGGCTATCGAAGCAATTCAAAAGGGAGAACTGAAGTTTGTTCCGGAGCGTTTCAATAAGATTTACCTGCACTGGCTGGAAAATATCCGTGACTGGTGTATTTCCCGTCAGATCTGGTGGGGGCACAGAATCCCGGCTTACTACTGTGATGAATGCGGTGAGTTTGTAGTCGCAAGAGAGATGCCGGAGGTTTGCCCGCATTGTGGATGCAAACATTTTACACAGGATGAAGATACACTGGATACATGGTTCAGTTCTGCACTGTGGCCATTCTCCACACTCGGCTGGCCGGATAAGACAGAGGATCTGGATTACTTCTATCCGACAGATGTACTGGTAACCGGATACGATATCATTTTCTTCTGGGTAATCCGTATGGTATTCTCCGGATACGAGCATACCGGAAAGGCACCGTTCCATACCGTACTGATCCATGGACTGGTACGTGACTCTCAGGGACGTAAGATGAGTAAATCACTTGGAAACGGAATCGATCCGCTGGAAATTATCGACGAGTACGGCGCCGATGCATTGCGTCTTACACTGGTAACCGGAAATGCACCGGGAAATGATATGCGTTTCTACAATGAACGTGTGGAATCCAGCCGGAATTTTGCAAATAAAGTCTGGAATGCATCACGGTTCATCCTGATGAATATGGAAGACAAAGTGATCTCCAAACCGGATGACAGGGATCTGACCATGACAGATAAATGGATTTTGTCCAAGGTGAATACACTTGCAAAAGATGTGACTGACAATATGGACAAATTCGAACTTGGTATCGCAGTACAGAAAGTATATGATTTCATCTGGGATGAATTCTGTGATTGGTATATCGAACTTGTAAAATACAGAATCTATCATTCTGATGAGAACTATAAGAGTGCAAATGCAGCACTCTGGACTCTGAAAACGGTTCTTGGAAATGCACTGAAGATGCTGCATCCATTTATGCCGTTTGTAACGGAGGAGATTTATGGAGCACTGGTTCCGGAAGAGGAATCTTTGATGATGTCTTCCTGGCCGAGCTATATTGATGAGTGGAACTTCCCGGAAGCAGAGAGGGTTACCGATCACATGAAGGAAGTCATCCGCGGTGTAAGAAATGCACGTGCAGAGATGAATGTTCCGCCTAGCCGCAAAGCGAAAGTGTTTGTCGTATGTGAAAGTGCTGAACTCAGGGAAGGACTTACGCAGCTGATCACTTCGGCATGTCCGCTTATGAGTGCGAGCGAATTGGATATTCAGGCTGATAAAGCAGGTATTGCAGATGATGCGGTGTCGATCGTAGTGCCGGATGCAGTGGTTTATGTTCCGCTGGAAGAACTGATCGATTTTGAACAGGAAATTGAGCGTCTTACAAAAGAAGAGGCAAGACTGAACAAAGAAATTGCCCGCGCAAACGGAATGCTGAACAATGAAAAATTTGTCAGCAAAGCACCTCAGGCAAAGGTTGATGAGGAAAAGGCGAAGCTTGAAAAATATACACAGATGCTTGAGCAGGTTAAAGAACGTCTTGCAGGTCTGAAAAAATAAAAGTATGGCAGGCAGATGCCGGAAGGTATCTGCCTGAATGGTGCATAAAAACGTAAAAAGAGAGGAATACAAGAGGTTGTTTTATGAAAAAAATTCAGTTTAAGAAATTCAAATTCAAGAAACCTGATATCAGTGGAAGTATTCAAAAACTGAAGAATTTAAGAATGGAAGACATCAAGGATTACTGGAAAATGAAGCATGAACGCCGGGAAAGGATTCTGGAGGAGCGAAGAAACAGTGAATTTTCCAGAAAGATGGCACCGTATTACCGGCTGATGAATCGTTTCTCGCTGCTTCTTCACGCAATCTGGGCAATTCTGATCAATTTTATAATTGAAGCCTTATCAAGACATTCTTTGATAGAAGCATGGGATTACATGACAAAGTCACCGCTTGTATTTTCCTATAATGCATTTATGATATTTGTCACTTTTACCGTTGTATATCTGGTACGGCGGAGGGTGTTTGCAAGAATTATTATCAGCGTGGTATGGTTGTTCCTGGGGGTCTGCAATGGCATCATGCTGTTGAAACGAGTTACGCCTTTTAATGCCCAGGATTTGAAGACTTTTAAAGAAGGCCTATCGCTTTTTACTAATTATTTTTCCCCGTTTGAACTGATCATGATTGCAGTCGGTGTGAGTGCACTTTTGGTATGGGGTGTTGCCATGTGGCGAAGAGGAGGGCAATATGAAGGAAAAATGCACCGTCTTCTTGCGCTTGCAGGTGTTATTGTGAGCTTTGGAGCATATTCTCTGGTGACAGATCTGGCAGTTGAAAACAGAGTTGTTTCCACATATTTTGGGAATATTGCGTTTGCCTATGAGGATTATGGACTTCCATATTGCTTTGCCGCGAGCCTGTTTAATACAGGAATTTCGCAGCCGAATGATTATAATGAAGATACAATTCAGAGAATCAGCAATAACGGAGAACTGACAGAGAGTACTGCTGATACGGATGTTATGCCGAATGTGCTTTTTGTGCAGCTGGAGTCATTCTTTGACACTTCTGAGTATGAAGCACTTCAGACATCGATGGATCCGTTGCCAAATCTTAGAGAGATGTTTGAAGAGTATTCTTCCGGGTATTTTAAAGTGCCTTCTGTAGGTGCCGGCACGGCGAACACGGAATTTGAGGTGCTGACGGGGATGAACCTGCGTTATTTCGGCCCGGGAGAATATCCGTATAAAACGGTTCTCAAGAATCAGACGGCAGAGAGTGCAGCCACTGCATTTGCCGAGTTCGGATATGGTACACATGCGATTCATAACAACGGCGGAAATTTCTACAGTCGTGCAAAAGTATTTAACAATATTGGATTTGATACATTTACCAGTAAAGAATTTATGAATATTCTTCAGTTGACTGAAAACGGATGGGCCAAGGATGATATTCTTCTAACGCATATTGCGGATGCGTTGGATTCAACAGAACAGCAGGATTTTGTCTTTACCATTAGTGTGCAGGGCCATGGAAATTACCCGGAGACGAAGCTGATCGAGAATCCGAGGATCACAGTCAGCGGAATGGAAACTGAGGAAAAGAATAATGCCTGGGAATATTATGTCAATCAGGTATATGAGATGGATCAGTTTGCCGGAAATCTGGTGAAGATGATGGAAGAGCGGGGAGAGCCTACGGTCATTGTTTTCTATGGTGACCATCTTCCGACAATGGGACTGGAGGCAAAGGATCTGAAGAGCCGTTATCTCTATAATACGAATTATGTGATCTGGGATAATCTTGGACTTGAGAAGCAGGATCGCAATATACCGGCATATCAGATTATGGCCGATGTGATGGAACGGTTGGGACTGCATTCCGGAACAGTATTTAATTACCATCAGCAGAGAAGAAAGACGAAGGATTATCTGCTCGATCTGGAACTTCTGCAGTATGATATACTTTATGGAAAACAGTATGTGTATGAGGGAGAGCTTCCGATTACGGAAGGCCATATGGAAATGGGAATTAAAGAAGTGACGCTGACCGGACTGAATAGTAATCTGAATGGAAGTTACAGCCTCTATGGAACAAACTTTACGAAATGGAGTAAAGTTTATATTAACGGAGAGAAGCAGAAGAGCACATTTTTGAATAATACGCGAATTGAACTTCCGGAAAGCAAACTGGAAGAGGGCGATATTATAACAGTTAGTCAGGTGGGATCCAGCAATACGATATTTCGCACATCTGCGGAATATATCTGGATGAGTGGAAACCTATTAAAATATACAGATGAGCTGAAGCAGCAACTGGAAAGAGATCAGGGTACGACAGTTTCTGAAGTGAAGGATACAGATGCAGAAAAAGAGCCGGAAACGGAGGAAAATCAGTAACATTCTGCACAGTGAGGGGAAAGCGTGAATTACGAAGAAATTATTCATTATATAGAAGAGATACCTAAATTTACGAAAAAACACACATTAGAACATACTCGGGATTTTTTGAGAAGACTTGGAAGTCCCTGTCACAACAGAAAAATCATTCATGTGGCAGGGACGAATGGAAAGGGGAGCGTCTGCGCATATATGCAGGCGATTCTTCTTTCTGAGGGGAAAAGTGTTGGACTTTTTACATCCCCTCATTTAGAAAAAATGAATGAGAGAATCAAAATTAACGGAATCGACATTACAGATGAAAAATTTGAAAAAATATTTAACAGTGTGAAGGGTGTCGTGAATGAAATGGAAGAGGAAGGAATCGGACACCCCTCGTATTTTGAATTTCTGTACGGAATGGGAATGACAGCATTTGAAGATGCCGGGACAGAGTATGTGATTCTGGAGACCGGGCTGGGAGGACGTCTGGATGCGACAAATTCATTTGCGCATCCGTGTCTTACGGTGATTACTTCCATTGGAATGGATCATACAGAGATTCTGGGGGATACGTTGGAACAGATTGCTGCAGAAAAGGCCGGGATCATAAAGGCAAAGGTTCCGGTTTTCTTCGATGGAAGCTGTCCGGAAGCAGCTGCCGTAATCCGTCGAATGGCAGCAAATGTCGGTGCACCATGTAAAGAAATCGGGAAAGATGCGTTCGAAATTCAGAAAATTACGGACAAACATATTGCTTTTTCCATTTGTAGTGAGTATGATAGTAATACCAAATGGCAGGTTGAAAGTACCGGCATTTATCAGGTTATGAATGCAGGAATAGCCATTATGGCGATGCGGTCCATATTGGGTGATGAGGCAGACACGGAGAAATGGAAGGCCGCAGTGGCTGCCACATACTGGCCGGGAAGAATGGAAACAGTTATGAAGAATGTCGTTCTGGATGGGGCACATAATCTGGCTGCAATAAACCGATTCGCGGAAAGTATCCGGGAGCAGAAAAAAGCAGGGAATTTATTGAAAGATAAACTGGTCATTTTATTTTCGGCTGTTTCGGATAAAGATTATGAACATATGATCAAGGTGCTTTGTCAGGATGTGGATGCAGACGTATATGTTATAACAAAACTGGAAGATAAAAGAGGGGCAGATGCCAGGACCCTGGCGGAAGTATTTGAGAAATATACGGAAAAGCCGGTTCTGGAAGAAGCGTCTCTTAGTGAGGCATTTGAACGTGCAATAGAAGAGAAAGGAAAGAATGGAAGGCTGTATTGCCTTGGTTCTTTGTATCTGATTGGTGAGCTGAAAAGGCTGATAGGAGGCAGACATGCTTAATTTTGAAGAAGAACTGAAGAAATTTAAACCAAGTCTGGAAGTGGAAGAGATTGAAAAAGCTGTTTATGAAGAAGATTTGACGGATATGACAGATATTTTGCGGGAGATGCTTGAAAAAGCAAAATAGGGGAGAGTTTCATGGATTATTTACAGAAGTTTGCGTATCAGTCAAATTACTGGTACAATGATGGTCTGAAAAAGGCAAAAATCCGGGATCTGTCCGGGGCTATTTTGTCTTTGAGGAGGAGTTTACAATATAACAGAGAGAATATTGCGGCAAGAAATCTATTGGGACTTGTGTATTATGGCCGAGGCGAAGTGGTAGAGGCTTTGGTGGAGTGGATCATCAGTAAGAATTTCAAGTCTTATGAGAATATTGCCAATTACTATATTAAAAAAGTACAGGAGACACCGAGTGAGCTGGAGACGATCAATCAGGCGATTCACAAATACAATCAGTGCCTTCTATATTGTCGCCAGAATGGAGAGGATCTTGCAATCATACAGCTTAAAAAGGTCATTGCAGCGCATCCGAGTTTCCTGAAGGCGCATCAGCTTCTTGCACTTTTATACCTTCATACAGAGCAGTATGCTAAGGCAAGGCAGATCTTGCGACGTGCGCATAAGATGGACATTACCAACGAGATCACACTTGCGTATATGCATGAATTGACACAGATGCGAAGTCAGAAAGTGGCAAAGCTGAAAGAAGAGAAGGAACAGACGGTAACCTATAATCTCGGAAATGAAACGATCATCCAGCCGGTATCTGCGAGCCTTAAAGATAATGCGGCTGTGCTGACGATTGTCAACATTCTGATTGGCATTCTGGTCGGGGCAGCAGTAGTCTGGTTTCTTATATCGCCTGCTGTCAACCAGAAACGTACAGAAAATGCGAACCGGAATGTGATTGCATTGAGTGAAGAGGTGGAGTCGCGGGATACACAGATTGAGACATTGAAAAAAGAACTGGAAAGTTATCGGAATACCAGTGATCAGGCAGAAAATGCATTGCAGACTGCCCAGTCCACACAGCAAAGTTATGAGGCTTTGATGAAGGTGGCGGAGCAGTACGAAGGCGGAGCAACCAGTAATGCAGACATGTTGGATGGACTGTTTACGGTGAGCCCGGATGCGCTGGGCGAACAAGGAAAAGCTATCTATGATGAAATCTCAGGAGAGCTTTTCCCGACGATGTGTTCACGCCTTCTTGCACGGGCAAAGGAGAATCTGAATGAAAGCAATTATGCAGATGCAGTCACGAATCTGGAGAAGGTCGTCAGAATGGAGGCAGGTTATAGCGATGGTGAGGCTATGAAACTTCTGGGAGATGCATATGCCGGCAGCGGTGATGCTGATAAGGCGAAAGAAGCATATGGGAAGGTCGTATCAGATTATTCAGGAACACAGGCTGCGACAGATGCCCAGAGTGCTCTGGATGCAATGAATACAGCATCGTCACAGAATGACGGACAAAATACAGCAGATGGCAGCCAGACGGGAAATACAGGAACAGAATAGAGGAAAATCATTATCATAATATACGAGAGAGAAGGATATGCGGATATGCATATCCTTTTTCTTTTGGTTCTGTGGTAAGGCATATGACAAAAGCGTCCGTTGGGCGTGAATTAATAAAAGGAGGAGTATCTATGCAGTATCAGGTTGAAGAAAATTGTCTGACGATTTTTCTGCCAAAGGAGGTGGATCATCACAATGCGGAAGAAATCAGAAAAGAGGCCGATCAGGTCATTGCAAAGAAGCATATTAAGCATGTGATATTTGATTTTAGCAGTACGAATTTTATGGACAGCTCCGGGATTGGAGTCATTATGGGAAGATATAGGCAGATCTATCTTCTCGGAGGTGAAGTCTGGGCGGTTCATGTGGGAGAACGCATGAAGAAAATCCTGAATATGTCAGGGGTAACCAAAATTATGCAGCTTTATGAGGAGGATATGGAGTAATGGAATATGCAGCAGAGGGAAAGAAAAATGAGATGGAGCTGGTATTTGACAGCCTGTCAGAAAACGAAGGATTTGCAAGAGTTGCCGTGGCGGCATTTATGACACAGATGAATCCGATTCTGGAGGAAGTGTCCGATGTGAAAACAGCAGTTTCCGAAGCCGTTACAAATTCGATTATTCACGGCTATGAGAAGGAAAAAGGCAAAATACGAATTTATTGTTGTGTTTCAGGAAAGGAACTTTACTTAGAAGTGGAAGATTATGGAATCGGAATTGAAGATGTTCAAAGAGCGATGGAGCCACTTTATACTTCGAAACCGGAGCAGGATCGTTCCGGTATGGGGTTTGCATTTATGGAAGCGTTTATGGACAAAGTAGAAGTAGAATCCATTCCCGGCGAAGGGACGATCGTTAAAATGAAAAAAACAACAGGAGACAGTAATCAAATATGGAACACACGCTCGCTTTAATCCAAAAATCTCACGAAGGAGATGAAGAAGCGAGAGCACAATTGGTGGAAGAGAATACCGGACTAATCTGGTGTGTGGTAAAACGATTTTATGGAAGAGGCGCAGAAGCGGAGGATCTGTTTCAGATTGGAAGTATCGGTCTTTTAAAAGCAATTGATAAATTTGATCTGTCTTATGATGTGAAATTTTCAACTTATGCAGTTCCAATGATTTCAGGAGAGATCAAACGTTTCTTGAGAGATGACGGAATGATCAAAGTAAGCAGGTCTCTAAAAGAGCTGGCATACAAGGCTTTTGCATGTCAGGAGGAATTACAGAGAAAATGGGGAAGAGAGCCAATGCTCCATGAACTTGCAGAGTGTATGGGGGTAGAAAAGGAAGATCTGGTCATGGCTATGGAAGCAAATGCAGAAGTGGAATCGATTCACAAAACGGTTTATCAGAAAGATGGGCAGGAGATTCAACTTCTGGACAAGCTGAAAGAGCAGGAATCTGGAGAAGACCGGGTACTGGAACGAATTTTGTTCAGAGAACTGCTAGAGCAGCTCGGAAAGGAGGAAAGACAATTGATCTATCTTCGATATTTTGCGGACAAGACTCAGACAGAAGTTGGAGAACAACTGGGAATTTCTCAGGTTCAGGTGTCAAGAATGGAGAAAAAGATATTGGAAGAGCTCAGGAGACAACTATAAAAAAACAAGAAAACTGCATATTTTACAAAAAAGATGACATACTACCAGCAGAAAGAGAGGTGTGTGGATTATGGAAAAAACAAAAAGAAGGATCCGCATCTTACTGCTGGCAGTTTTGATGTTTGCGGTCATTATCGGAGCAGTTTACTATTTTCAGACCATGGAATACTCGGACGATCGGACAGAGGGGACTCTGGTTGCAAAAATGTATGGATGGGAAGGGGACAACTGCTATGGCATCCGGAAATGATATTTTGTATATAAAAGGGGAAAAAAACACAGAGGTATCAAAGCTGGAAGTGACGTTGGGAGATTTACTTTCTATGGAATGCAGTAATCAGAATGTGCTGAATAAGGTCAAAACTCTGCGGATTCTGAAAATTCCCGAAAAAGGGCAGCATCGTTTTGTTATATCGGTTCTAAAAGTGATTGAATGCATTCATAAGGAATATCCGAACCTGACGATTCAGAATGAAGGAGAGATCGATCTTATCATCACATATGAAAACCCGAAAAAGCAAAACCGGCTGTATCATCTGGCCAAAGTCTGCGTTATTTCGGGGATTACATTTCTGGGAGCTGCTTTTTCCATCATGTCGTTTAATAATGATGTCGGAATAACGAAAATGTTCGGTCAGATCTACAGTCAGGTAATGGGGCATCCGTCAGACGGCTTTTCTCTGCTGGAACTCACATACAGTATTGGTCTGATTATAGGGATACTGGTATTTTTCAATCATTTTGGAGAAAAGAGGTTCTCTGTAGATCCGACGCCTATGGAAGTGGAAATGCGGCTCTATGAAAACGATATACAGTCAACTCTGATCGAGGCATACTCCAGAAAGGAGATGGAGCTGGATGTGGGGAAAACAGATTCTTCTGGGAATACTGGGGCTTAGTGCCGGAATGGGAACGGCAGCAGGACTGTTCTCATTTATCATCGGATTAGGAGTTGTTTCGGATTTTGCCGATCGAACCCATACAGGAGAAAAGATTCTGTGGTATGAGGACTGTATAGCAGCCGGAGGAATTCTGGGAAATCTCTTCTGGGTCTATCAGATCTGGATTCCGGGGGGAAGATGGCTGCTGTCTGTGTTCGGATTATTCTCCGGAATCTTCGTGGGCTGCTGGTCTATGGCACTGGCGGAGGTGCTGAATATTTTCCCTATTTTTGTGCGAAGAATAAAATTGATAAAGTGTATTCCGTTTCTGATTCTGGGGATGGCACTCGGAAAAGGAATCGGAGCAATCTGGTATTTCTACATGAGATGGTAAAAAAGAATGTGGTTGGAGGATGCAAATGAAACAGAATGGTTATGAAAAGTATGTAAAAGAAAGAACTCCAGTAAGAAAGCTGGGACCGGATATGGCAAAAGCTTTTGTGACAGGAGGAGTGATCTGCGTGATAGGGCAGGGGATTCTGAACTATTGTGAAATGCTGGGATTGGATCAAGATACGAGTGGAGGGTGGTGCTCTATGATTTTGGTGCTTTTGAGTGTGAGCCTCACCGGAATCGGAGTGTATCCGAAGATTGCAGACTGGGGAGGAGCAGGTGCGCTTGTGCCGATTACGGGATTTGCCAACTCAGTAGCTGCACCGGCAATCGAGTATAAGAAAGAAGGACAGGTCATGGGAATCGGATGTAAGATCTTTACGATAGCCGGACCGGTCATTCTATATGGAATCTTTACAAGCTGGGTATTAGGAATCATATATTGGATCGGAACAGTGACCGGAGTGGTGTAAGCCACTCCTTTATTAGTTTCGTGTGTAAAAATGGAAAAAGTGCTCATGTTTATCTAGTAAAACACAGCATATTTTGGTAAAATGAAACATATAGTGGCATTTTGGACAATCATGCTGCTGAAAGGAGTATTGTATCAAAGATATGAAAGGACAAAAGATCGGGGAGGGGTACTGTGAAAACGGGAAATAGAATGCAAAGTGAAAGAACGCATAACAATGAGTGCGATCATCTTACCGGGCTTTGCAGCAGAGAAGCGTTTTACTTGCAGGTCTCAGACATTCTGGAGAAAGATCCGGATACGCAGTATGATATGGTCGTAGCAGACGTAGAGAACTTTAAAGTGGTCAATGAACGTTTTGGAATCAAAAATGGAGATAAAGTGCTTTGCTACCTGGCGGATAAGTATCAGAGACTTCTGAATGGAGAAGGAATCTGTACCCGTATGCATGGAGATGTATTTGCTATGCTGATCCGGCATGGTGACGGAAGCTGGAAGGAACGGATTCTATGGCAGTTTGGAGAAAATGAGAATGAGATGGAATTTCGAAATCTGGTGATCAAATATGGAATATATGAGCATGTAGATCGCAGAATCGTACCGTCCGGGATGTGCGACAGAGCTGTACTGGCGCTGAACCGTATCAAAAAGATGTACGGTAAAAATGTAGCTATGTACGATGACTCTCTTCGTGCAACACTTCTTCGTGAACAGCAAATCCTTGATACGATGGAAAGAGCGTTAAAAGAACGCCAGTTTCAGGTTTATTATCAGGCAAAATATGATATCAATACAGAGAATATCATCGGAGCAGAGGCATTGGTGCGATGGATCCATCCGGAAATGGGATTTATGTCTCCGGGGGAGTTCATTCCGTTATTTGAAAAAAATGGATTTATTGTAAAAGTGGATTATTATGTGTGGGAGGAAGCATGTAAAATACTGAGAAAATGGAAAGAGGAAAACAGAACGATGATTCCAATCTCTGTCAATGTTTCTCGGGTGGATTTTGAATTGCCGGGACTCGTAGAAAGGATCACCCATCTTGCAGATCAGTATGAGATCGAACGAAAATATCTGCATCTGGAAATCACGGAATCGGTTTACACCGATGAACCGCAGCAGATCATACAGATGGTGAACAAACTTCGCGAGAATGGATTTAAGATTGAGATGGATGACTTTGGATCAGGATATTCTTCGTTAAACATGCTCAGTGAACTCTCGGTTGATACTTTGAAGCTGGATATGAAGTTCATACAAAAGAACTCCAATGACCGGAAAAATATTCTTGGGTTTATCATTAGCTTGTCAAAATGGCTGAATCTGTCTACGATTGCAGAAGGCGTGGAGACGAAAGAGCAGATTGAAAAGCTGAAAAGTTTCGGCTGCGATTATGTGCAGGGATATTACTACGCAAAACCTGTACCGTATGAGGAGTTTGAACAGCTGTTGGATAAAAAGACAGAAAGCAAAGCATCGGTTGATGTGATTGCGAAGGAAGAAGAAATATTGAAAATATGTAGTGGAGAAAAATATTCGATTCTGATTGTTGATGATAATGAAATGAACAGAGAACTACTGAAATCAATGCTGGAAGAGTATTACACTGTGCATGAGGTTTGCAATGGTCAGGAGGCAATGGACTATCTTTTGGAGCATCCTGGAAAGATTTCCCTGATACTTCTGGATATGGTCATGCCGGTCATGGATGGCTTTCAGTTTATGAAGAAAAGAAAAGAGATAAAAGAACTTGCCGGAATTCCGGTCATCATTACGTCTGAATCAGAGAATGACAGTGAAGTGATGGCACTGCGTCTGGGAGCGGAACGGTTTGTGGGAAAACCGTATCATAGAGAACTCCTGATGCTTTCGGTGGAGAAGGTTATTGGAAAATAACTTCTGAAATTGGGGTTTATTCTTCCGATAATGACGGAGGGAATGAGATGAAAAAGTGGTTTAGAGAGAATAAAAAATATGGTTACCTTCTAGTCTTTATTTTGGCAGTTCTCTTTCTGGTCGGTTCACTGTTTGATTTCAGTATGCTTGTGATGCGGCATGAGACGAATCAGGGATATGAGAATCTGAGATATACGAACGAACAGCATTCTTTGATCGTACAGAATCAGATTGATCAGTATTTTGTGGCACTTATCAAGGATGCGTTGTTGCTTAGCAAGCAGGAACTTACAGATCAGGAAACATGTCTGGAATTTTTTGAACGGTTGATGGAACTTCCGGATATGGATTTCGGTGTTTTCGGCATAGCGGATTTGGAGGGAAATACATTTCTGTCAACAGGAGAAAAGACTCAGGTGAAGGACAGGCAGTTCTTCAAGGAGGCGGTGAATGGCAGGCAGTATATTACCGAGAAAAAAGAAGAACTTATGGCTGTCATCGCGGTTCCGATTATGGATGAGGATGAAAGGGTAAAGGGAGTTCTGTATGGTGAAATTCCGCTGGATGATATGGAACTGTTTAATCAGATTCTGGAGGAGAAACAGGCTAAATATTTATTCCTGCTGGACAGCGATGGTAATTATATCGTCAGATATGGAATTACACTAAAAGAAAAGAGTTTGATAGAAACGTTGGATATGGTCCGATTTGATAAGGACAATCCACAAGTACATAACAGCACACAGGTGCTGGAAAAAATGAAGAAAAAGGAAGAGATTCTGTATGCAATCAACCGTGGCCAGAACGAGGAGATTGGAGTGCTCACGCCGATTCCTGACAGCTCCTGGTATTTATGTGAAGTGACGAACCGGGAGACGATTATCAAGGATGTGAGATATTATCAGCGGGATATGATGCTTCTGACGTTCAAGCTTCTTACAATGGCAGTTGTTTTGATAGGTATTTACATGTACTATACAGTGAAGGAAAAAAAGAAAATCAAGCAGCTTTATACGGAACTCAGCCTAAATGAAGAACTTTACAGAGTAATCGCAGAACACAGTGAACAGTGTATATTTACCTATGACGGGACCACGAAGAAGATTCAGTTTATGAATGAAAAATATCGAGAATTCGGAATACTGCAGCAGGATATTGATCTGAACTGGATATTAAAAGAACTGCAGAAGAATAATTTGTCAGCATGTCACCGGGTGGAAAATCTTGCAGCATCGGTATATGATTATGTGCCTGAGATGGAGGTTGAGCTTTTGATTCAGATCAACGGACAGAAACGATTTCTCAAAGTTTGTCTGATCAATCTATTTGACCAACATAAGCTGGTTGCACGTTCCATCGGAATCATTGAAGATATAACCGAGCAGAAAGAAAATGAAATGATGATGCGGCGGGAACAGGAGTTCCGAAAATCGCTTCTTGCAGACTGCCTTGGGTATCTGGAAGTGGATGTGGGCGAAGATATGATCACCGATAATTCATTTGATCTTGGAACGACGGAAGAGATGAAAGGCTCATTCAGTACAATGATCCGGTTTTATGTGGAGAAAAAGGTGGTGCCGGAGCATCGCGAAAAAGTATTGATGCAGATGTCAAAACAGGCGATTGAGGCAAATTGCAAGTGCGGAGTTTGCGACATGACTCTGGAATATCAGACGATAGAAAAAGATGGGAAGCACTACTGGACAGAATGTGAAATCAGGGCAAAGCAGTCAGAAAACAAGAAAAAGATGACAGCATATCTGGTATACCGGAATATTGATGAAAAGAAAAAAGAGAAGATGAGACTTGAAATAGAGGCTATGACAGATGTGCTAACGGGAGCACTCAAAAGAAACGCAGCAGTTGAACGAATGAAAAAGATGGAGAAGAGTGCACTCCCGGAGGAGCGGTGCCACGTCTTTATGATACTGGATATGGATAATTTTAAACAGCTGAATGATACGCTCGGACATATGTGTGGAGACCAGGCTCTGAAGGATTTTGTCGAAAAAGCAAGACAAAATTGCCGCCATGATGATATTATCTGCCGTCTGGGGGGAGATGAATTCATAATTATCATGAATGCAGTTCCCCGAGAGAATGTAGAGAAAAAGGTGTCTGAGCTTCAGAAAGTGTTCAGGACGACTTATGAAAAAAATGGTTTTGAAGTAGTGGTAACGACGTCGGTCGGAGTGGCGCTGATGCCGGATCATGGAAATGATTTTGATAAGTTGTATGCTGTCGCAGATAAAGCACTGTATGCGGTAAAGACCAGTACAAAAGACGGATATTGCATTGCCGGATAGAGGGAGAAAAGCACTGGATGTGTATGAGCAGGCATATGATGCTTTGATAGAAGCTTTATAGAGCAGTCCTGTTGTGGAAGCGGAATAGATTGGATAATGTTTCCAGCTTAGAAACGGAAGATATGAGTTATACTATGCAGGTAAGAAAATCATTTTAGAAGATGACTTAAAAGATTATCTGATTTATCAGGATGAAATGACAGGAGAAAGAAGTATGGAAGAAAGAAATGTAAGAGAATTGCCGATCGGTTTTACAATGAATCTGGCAATGAATGAGAAGGCGATGAAAGCATTTTCCAATATGGATGAAATGCAGAAAAGGAGTGTAGAAGAAGAAAGCAGACGAGTGAAATCTAAAAATGAAATGGAGAATCTTGTGAACCGTCTGGCACAGGAAGAAATGGGGTGCCGGCAATGAATCACATGAAAGGGATGCAGAGCATTTTATTTGGAGAATCTCCGTTTCTTACCAGCAGCGGCTCGGTAGTTGGAAAGAAAGAGAGTGAAGGTCCGCTGGGAAAAAAATTTGATATTGCGTCAGACGACGATCTGTTTGGAGAGCAGACATGGGAAGCGGCGGAAAGCACGATGCAGACTATGGCCTGTCAGCTTGCGATGAAAAAGGCAGGAGTTATGCCGGAAGAGATTCGGTATCTCTTTGGCGGTGATCTGCTTCGCCAGGGAATTGCAACTTCAATGGGTGTGGAGGAGCTGAAAATACCCATGTTCGGACTTTTTGGAGCTTGTTCTACCTCCGGGGAGGCGATTGCACTTGCGTCAATGACGGTAGCAGGAGGTTACGCAGAGCAGGTTCTGGCAGTAACCTCCAGTCATTTCGGGAGTGCGGAAAAAGAGTTCCGGTTTCCGCTTGGATATGCGAATCAGAGGCCGCTTTCCGCGTCTTGGACTGTGACCGGAAGCGGGGCATTTCTTGTGGGCAAAAAGAAGAGTCATGTGCGAATCGGTGGTGTGACAATTGGAAAAATAGTGGATTACGGTATGAAGGATTCACAAAATATGGGAGCCTGTATGGCGCCTGCGGCCTGTGATACGATTTTGCAGAATCTTGCGGATTTCGGATATCAGACAAGTGATTATGACCGGATCATAACCGGAGATCTGGGATATGTAGGACAGACGATATTATTTGACCTGATCCGTAAAAACGGAGAAGATATCAAAGAAAATCATATGGACTGCGGAATGCTGATCTTTGACCAGAAAACACAGAACACCAATGCCGGAGGAAGCGGCTGCGGATGTGCGGCGGCAACACTGTCTGCATATATTCTTCCAAAACTGGAAAAGGGTGAGTGGAAGCGAATCTTATTTGTACCGACCGGCGCACTGATGTCTACCGTCAGCTATAACGAAGGAGAAAGCGTACCGGGAATCGCACATGGAATCATTCTGGAACACTGTTAGAAGGAAAAAGCAGATTGGATGAGGCATAAGAAAATGTAACAGAGACAGGAGGAGAGACAAATGGATTATGTGAATGCATTCTGGGTAGGCGGGCTGCTCTGTGCACTGGCACAGATTCTGCTGGATCGTACGAAGATGATGCCCGGAAGGGTTATGGTGTTTTTGGTTGTGACAGGCTGTATTCTGGGATTTACCCAGATTTTCAAACCCTTGCAGGAATATGCGGGTGCCGGTGTGAGCGTGCCGCTTCTGGGATTTGGAAATACATTGTGGAAGGGCGTAAAAGAGGCAGTCGATCAAAACGGATTTATCGGAATCTTCATGGGAGGATTTAAGGCCAGCGCGGTAGGGATCTGTGCTGCTCTTGTATTCGGATATCTGGCATCCTGGATTTTTGAGCCGAAGATGAAGAAATAAAAAACTTCATTGTGTTCTCGTATAAAGAATGATACAATCAAAATTGACGGAAAATGTCTGAAATGAGGACGGAACAATGGTATTAACAACACTATGCTATATTGAAAATGAAGATTCTTATCTGATGCTTCATCGTGTCAAAAAGAAAAATGATGTAAATAAAGATAAATGGATTGGAGTCGGTGGAAAGTTTGAGCCGGATGAAAGTCCGGAAGAATGTCTGCTGCGGGAGGTATGGGAAGAGACGGGACTGCGTCTTACTTCCTACCGCCTGCGCGGTGTCCTGACTTTTTTGAGTGAAGGATGGGAATCAGAGTATATTTTTTTGTACACGGCAGATGGTTATACCGGTGAGATCGGTGAGTGCCGGGAAGGTACACTGAAGTGGGTGAAAAAGCAGGATCTTGAAAAACTGAATCTGTGGGAAGGAGATAAGATTTTCTTCCGACTTTTGAATGAAAATGCTCCGTTCTTCTCTATGAAGCTCTGTTATTGTGGTGACGTATTAAAAGAGGTTATCCTGAACGGACACCGAATCATACCGGAATGTACGGAAACAGGGCAGTCTGACATTTCAAACAATCATACATAAGAGGAGAAAAAGCATGGATTATGTAAGTATTATCATCCCCTTTGTCGGGGGACTGGGAATGTTTATCTATGGAATGCAGATCATGGCACAGGGACTGGAGAATGCTGCCGGGGACCGCATGAAATCACTGCTGGGAGTCTTGACGAAAAATAAGTTTTTCGGTGTGCTTCTAGGAGCATTTATCACGGCAGTAATCCAGAGTTCTTCCGCCACAACGGTCATGGTGGTCGGTTTTGTCAATGCCGGAATCATGAATCTGCAGCAGGCCATGGGTGTTATCATGGGAGCCAATGTAGGTACAACGATCACCGGCTGGCTGGTGTCCAGTGTGGAATGGGCCGAGTTCCTGAGTCCGTCTACGCTTGCGCCGCTTGCAATCATGCTTGGTGTTATCATTATGCTGACCGGAAAGCGGCGTTCATCAAAAGATGTTTCCAGTATCGTGATCGGGTTTGGACTTCTGTTTGTCGGAATCTCAACGATGTCCGCATCCGTTGCACCACTTAAGGATTCAGAGGCGTTCTGCAGTATTTTTGTGAAATTGGGACACAATCCGATACTTGGTATTATTGCAGGCGCGGTTGTGACGGCTGTCATCCAGAGTTCTTCTGCATCGGTCGGAATCCTGCAGAGTCTTGCTGCAGCGGGACTGGTACCTTTCGGTGCTGCAATCTATATCATCATGGGTCAGAATATCGGTACATGTGTGACTGCGATCCTTTCAAGTATGGGAGCGAAGAAGAATGCCAAGACAGCAGCGCTGATGCATCTTCTGTTTAATATTATAGGAACCGTCTTATTCAGTATTGTGGCAATCATTTACTTGAAAACAGTAAACCCCGCATGGGCAACAGGAACAATAACGCAGACACAGATCAGTATGGTGCATACGATATTCAATATTGCGACAACTGTAATGCTTTTCCCACTTTCCGATTATATTATTAAACTTGCGAAGAAGATCGGTAAAGTCGAGGATGGTGAAAAAGATGACAGTATGGTACTCCTTGATGAACGTATGATGGAGACGCCGAGTCTTGCACTTCAGTCTCTGTTTTCAGAAGTTATCAGAATGGGACATATTGTTGAAAAGTCACTACAGGTGGCCAAAGATGTCTTGTTCTCATTGAATGAAGACGAAATTCAGCTTCTTAGGGAGGATGAAGAGACTGTCGATAAGCTGAGTGCCGGAATTACATCTTATGCGATCAAATTGACTTCACTGCAGATCAGTCAGAGAGAACATCAGGATGTTGCCCACATCCTTCAGGTCGTATCTGATATGGAACGTATCAGTGATTACTGTGAGAATATTTCCGAATTTGCAGAAGCTCTGGCTGAGAAAAAGGTGATGTTCTCAGAAGTGGGAAGAGAACATCTGACAGAGATGATAGAGGTTTGTACAGATAGTTATCTGAACGCGTTGAAGGCGTTTGAAGAAAACGACAAGGACAGCGCACTTAAGACAATTGAGAAAGAGACGGAAGCGGATGGAATGGAGATCTCGCTTCGCGCAAAACATATCGAAAGGCTGACGAACAACCAGTGCAATACAGAAGCAGGTATTGTATTTCTGGATACGCTTGTATGCATGGAACGTATTTCCGATCATGCAAGAAATATTGCGGAAGAAGTGTTGGAAGCACATAATTAATCGATCAGACTTTGTAAAACAGACAGGATTTCTTTGAGAAAAGCTGTCTGTTTTTTCTTCTCGTGATTGCGGCAAAAGATAGAATATTGTATAATATAATCAACTATTTTCAGATAAAATGGGAGGCGGTCAGTATGAAAAAAAATGTGATTATTACTATTGGAAGGCAATTCGGAAGCGGTGGACACGAAGTCGGGAAGCGTTTGTCCGACAGACTCGGCATACCCCTTTATGACCGCAACCTGATTCAGATGGCAACCAAAGAAATGGGGCTTTTGCCGGATCAGTCCGATGAAGGGCAGCTCAGTAAAGAAGTCTTTCAGATACAATCTGATCTGATCCGTAAGCTGGCAGATAAAGAGCCCTGTATCATTATCGGGCGATGTGCGGATTACATTCTGGAAGGGCGGCATACCTGCCTGAATGCTTTTGTTTATGCGGAGATCAGGGACAGAATTCACAGAATCATGAGAATCTATAATCTGAATGAAGAAGAAGCATGGGAAAAAATCAAGAAAACCGATGCGGAACGAAAAGAATACTATGAGAAGCATACCGGAAATACATGGGGGAGCATTGAATCTCACCAGATGTTATTTAATGTTAGTCTCATGGATATTCAGGACGTGGTGGATACGCTGGCAGCTATGTATCGGGCAAGAAGATAGTCTCTCTGTTCCTTCTGCGGAAAATTAAGATAATCTTAACTAATTTCACCGTTTTTATGTAGAATTATCCGATATACTGAGTACATAACTTTGTGAGAGGAGGAGTTTCATGGAGAATGTTATCGAAGTACATAATCTGTATAAACTCTACCGCGTCGGAGACAGTGTGGTTCGTGCGCTGAATGGTGTTGACTTTGAGATCCATCAAGGTGAATTCTGTGCGATAGTCGGGACATCCGGATCCGGAAAATCCACACTTCTGAATATGCTGGCAGGACTTGAAAAGCCCACAAAGGGAGAAATCATCATAGGCGGTCAGCATATTGAAAAGCTAAAGGAAGACGAACTGGTCAGTTTCCGGCGGGATAATGTAGGATTTATCTTCCAGTCTTTTCACCTCATCGGTACAATGAATGCTCTGGAAAATGTGGCGCTGCCACTTACTTTCAGAGGGGAGGGAAGGACGAGTAGATTGAAAAAGGCAGATCAAATGCTGGAGCTGGTCAATCTGAAGAAACATAAGAAACATCTTCCGAACCAGATGTCGGGCGGACAGCAGCAAAGAGTCGGGGTCGCCAGAGCACTGGTCGTGAACCCGAAGATCATATTTGCGGATGAACCGACAGGCAATCTGGATTCGCACACCTCTGAAGAGGTGATGAAGCTGATGCAGGATGTGGTACGCAAACAGAACAAAACCCTGGTTATGGTTACGCATGACGATCATCTTGCCACTTATGCGGACAGAGTCTTTCACATTATTGATGGAGAAATTGTACGAATCGAGGATAACAGAGGCAGGAAAGAGGCACTTCAGACGCTGAAGGAAGAGAAGAAAGAGAAAAAAGCAGAAAACAAGGAGCAGAGAGTATGAAAAAATTGAGAAAACTGGGAGCAATCATGATTTGCCTGGCAGTTCTGATGGGAGTGGTGCCGGCAATTCCGGCAAGAGCGGAAGAAACTTCTGTGGGGATTCCCATGCTGAGCGTGCAGGCAGCCGATAATACGATTTTAAGTTATAAGTATTCGGAAACGAAGAAACTGAAACTGACTGCCCAGAATACGGGAGGTGTGAATCTGAAAAATATACGGATTACACCAAGGGTCAGTGAAAAGATTGAAGAATGGCCGTTTGAGATTGAGAACAAAGATTATACTTATGGTATCGATCATATGGAACCGGGTGAGAAACTGACGGTAGAATTTGAGTTCACTGCCCGTGAAAATGTCAGCCTTACATATTACAAACTTCCGTTTGATTTTACGGCAGAAGCGGATGATGAATCCGGAAGAAAAATTGACGGCGAATATGGAATTTATGTAAAGACGATTGCGAAGGAAGAAGAAAAATCACAGGACAATCAGTCCGGTCAGAATAATCAGGGCGGACAGACGACACAGGAACCGTCCGGAAATACTGGAACGAGCGTTGACGACCTTCCAACAAACTATGGGGATGCAGGCGGTATCACAAATATAGACGGAGGATCCTCCGGAGGCGGAAACGTATCAACTCCGCGTGTGATCGTGACCGGATTTTCAACGAATCCGGCAGAAGTGAAGGCAGGAAGCGATTTCCGCCTGACGATTCATTTGAAAAATACTTCCAAGAAGACGGCGGTCAGTAATATGCTGTTTGATCTGAGTTCGCCTACAGAGGGAAGTGATGAGACGGCTTCCCCGGCATTTCTCCCATCTTCCGGTTCCAGTTCCATTTATCTGGAGAAGATCAAGGCAAACGGAACACAGGATATTTCGATTGAACTGAATGCAAAATCAGATCTGGTACAGAAACCGTATAGTGTGGAAATATCGATGAAATATGAAGATTCGGAAGGCGGACAGTACGAGAGTATGTCTTCGGTTTCTATTCCGGTCAAGCAGGATGCAAGATTTGAATTCAGTGAGTTCGAGATCAATCCGGCAACGATTTCTGTCGGGGAAGAAGCCAACATTATGTGTGAGCTGTATAACCTCGGAAGAGTCAAATTATACAACGTGAAAGCAAGGTTTGAAGGAAACGGTATTAAGACGGAAGAAATTTTTGTGGGAAATGTAGAATCCGGAGCAACGGCGAGCATCGACGGAATGCTGCTGGCGGAAGAGGCGACAGCCGGTTCGGAGACGATGAAAATGATACTGAGCTATGAAGATGAATCCGGAAATGTGACGGAATCCGAGAAAGAGTTTCAGCTTGAGATTATGGAAGCAATCATGGATGATATGAATATGGACGATACCATGATAGAAGAATCGAAATCATCTCTTCCAATCATACCGATTATTGTAGGACTTTTGATCATTGCGGCGGTGGTTGTAGGAATAATGATCATGAAAAAGAAGAAAAAACGCAGACTGGAAGAAGAGGAGGAAGGCTTAGTCGATGAGTATCATAGACTTATTGAGGATGAGCATCGGGAATCTTAAGAGACGGAAGCTCCGGACATTTCTGACAGTTCTGGGTGTGATTATCGGTACAGCCTCTATTGTTGTTATGATTTCTCTGGGAATGGGACTTCAGCGTTCGCTGTATGAAGAGGTGGAACAGTCGGGTGGTCTTACGATGCTCACGGTTACCGGAAAAAGCGCCGGTGATGCCATGACGTATTATGGCGGTGAAGAAGATGATACGACCAAGTACATTACCGATGATACAATCAAGGAAATTGCGGGTGTGGAACATGTAACCCTTGCTGCGCCGGTCTATGAGATGAGTGCCTATGCGTTAAAGGGAAAATACATGGGCTATATCAATCTGATCGGAACCACCAAAGAAGCAATGGAAGCACAGAATATGCCTCTGAAGGAAGGCGGAAGCTTTCCGAAGGAGGGAGGCAATGTATTGGAGCTGGTCTATGGAAACGGTGTACTGATGCAGTTTTATGACAAAAACGGAGGAAGCGGATACTGGGAAACAGGTGAGCTTCCGGATATTGATCTGGAGAAGGATTCACTGTTCCTGATTCTGGATGTGCAGTCATATGATGATATGAGGTACGGTGATGGTTCGTCCGGAACTACGCATACTGCAAAAAAGCATGTCGTCAAGGCAAGTGGTGTGGTGGATGGAGACGTGGAAACATATACACCATTTTACTATAGTGCTTATTGTGATGTGACAACGTTGAAAAATATGTTGAAAAAAGAGTTTTCCGGAAGAGTGATTCCGGGGCAGCCATCAACAAAGACGGGTAAGCCATATAAATTCTTTGCTTACTCTTCTGCCAGAGTGAAAGTGGATGATCTGGATCATGTAGAAGAGGTTTCCAATACGCTTCGGGAACTGGGATACAATGTAGACAGCAACATCGAATATATGGAGAGTATGAAGAAACAGTTCGCTATTGTTCAGGCGGTTCTTGGGGGAATCGGAGCGGTATCTCTGCTGGTCGCAGCAATCGGAATTGCCAATACAATGATGATGTCTATCTACGAACGCACAAAAGAAATCGGTGTATTTAAGGTTCTGGGCTGCAGCTTAAAGAATATCAAGCAGCTCTTCCTTCTGGAGGCAGCATTCATCGGTTTCCTTGGAGGAGTGATCGGAAATATATTAAGCTTCGCAATATCCGGTGTGATCAACTTTGTTGTAGGAAGTGCCGGAGATGCGATGGGAATGAGTAGCGGAATCTCTTATATTCCGCCCTGGCTGGCACTTGCATCTATAGGATTTGCGGTACTGGTCGGAATGGTAGCGGGGTATTTCCCTGCACTAAGGGCAATGCGGTTAAGCCCGCTGGCGGCTATTAGAAATGAGTAAATAAGAGGGCGTCGCAAAATCATCAAATTAGATGATTGATCGATGCCCTCGCTCTATATGTGCAAAAATCCGGAAGGAATCTCTTGATTGGTTGTTTCATGATATCCCATATTTTCACGTATGCTGATATCCTGCTTGAAACTGCGTTTTTCCATTTATCATAGGTCTGCGGTTTGATATACGGTTTTTGTTTCTGCTCCCGCAGGTATGTATAACTCTCTTCGCTTTCATAACCGGAATCCGCTGCAACAATATATTCGCTGTCTACACCGATCTGCACGTTATATCCCGGTTTTAACTGGGCGTTTCTCATGTGATTGTCTTTCATATGCATGAACGTAGCATCCGGGTCTGTTTTACAACGGCCCCCTTATTCTTCAATCACATGAATTTCCAAATAATCAAAATCAATAGAATCCACAAAATTATCCTGATAAAATCGTGCCTTTGCATGCCGCTTAAATTCATTTATCGTAGAATCCAGCCAGATCGGCTTGCTGAGATCAAATTCATAACAGACCTCGTCCAATGCACGAAAAATCTTATGTGTTCTTGTATCATCGCTGTCGTCACAGATGGTAGTATCTCTTAACATACGGTTATCTTTAAATTCTTTCGCCCATAATCGGAACATCACTTACACTCCTTATCAATCAATCTTTTCTCAGTATATCGAATTCAAAAGAGAAAGTAAATCCTTTCATAATGGAAATATTTTGTGTAAAATAGAATAGTTATAAAGTAAGAAAGCGCGGTGGACAAATTGCATGAGACAGATTATAAATAGGCTGGAAAAAAGATTAGGCAAAAAGAATGTACAGATATTGATTGCAATACTGGTGATGGCATTGGTATGCGGAGCTATGCTTTTAGAACAGAAGATTCTGAATAGGTTCGACAACAAAGTGAAAATACAGCAGACAGAAAAGTTTGAATGTACGCCGGAGAAAGAAGACGAAAGGGTTGGAACAGAAGAAAACAGTGTGGCAGAGACGGGGGGCAGTGAGGCGGAAGCGATAGAGGCGTCGATTGTTCCCGGACAGTATCCGATCATGGGGGAAAGCAGCATCCAGACCTGGCAGATGGTGGAATACTTTGAAGAGAGTGGAGAAAGCTATCCGGCGGATGCGCTTGCCAAGGGAGGAGCTCCCGATATCGAGACGTTTTGCCGGATATATTATGAAGAAGCGGTTCAGGAAGGAGTAAGGCCAGAGGTTGCATTTGCACAGACAATGAAAGAGACAGGATGGCTTCAATATGGTGGTGATGCGAAGATCACGCAATATAATTTTGCAGGGATCGGTACAACAGGCGGAGGCGTTCCGGGAAATAGTTATCCGGATGTGCGTACGGGAGTCAGAGCCCAGATCCAGCATTTGAAAGCATATGCGACAACAGAAGCGTTGGCTGAAGAATGTGTCGATGATCGTTATGATTATGTGACGAAGGGATGTGCGCCTTATGTAGAATGGCTGGGGCAAAAAGAGAATCCTCAGGGATATGGATGGGCGACCGGTGAAAACTATGGTTACGATATTGTGGAAATGATCCATGATATGTGGAATACGAAAATTTTTATTAAATAACTCTCAAAGCAATGCAGAGGGAAGTCAGAGTATGATACAATATGTATAGAGATGTCTAGCACGTTAAATATTCATGATGATAGGCGAAAGGACGCTCTCGAATAAAAGAATTATGTGTTAAGGGGGCTAAGTGAAGATGAAGAAATTACTGGTTGTCGTTGATATGCAGAAGGATTTCGTTGATGGTAGTCTCGGGACACCGGAGGCCGTGGAAATCGTACCGGGCGTAGTGGAAAAAGTGAAAGATGCGAAAGAAGAAGAGACGGATATCGTATTTACCAGAGATACACACGGAGAAGATTATCTAAAGACACAGGAAGGAAGAAAGCTTCCGGTTGTACATTGTGTAGAAGGAACTCCGGGATGGGAGATCGTTGGGGCTTTGAAACCATATGTCGAGAAGGTAATCGACAAGCCTACATTTGGAAGTACACAGCTTGCACATTTTGCAGCACAGAGAAAATATACGGACATCGAATTGGTAGGGCTTTGCACGGATATTTGTGTTGTGTCCAATGCGTTGCTCTTGAAAGCAGCATTGCCGGAGGCAAATATCAGCGTAGATGCATCCTGCTGTGCAGGGGTTACACCGGAAAGTCATAAGGCAGCTTTAGAAACGATGAAAATGTGTCAGATTGATATTCTATAATGTATTTTGGATTTCGGGGTTATATGAAAAGAGGGGAAATCCGCATGCATTATAGCAGAAAGAAGTATAAGAAGTAAAGGAGAGAACTACATGCAAGCAGCACTTAAGAATTATGACGATGTGGACAGTTGGAAGACCGTCATGTTTCTTTATAATGCCGCACTGAAGGAAGTTGGAACGAAGCTGGAAATATTGAATGACGAATTCCAGCATGTTCACAGCTACAATCCGATCGAACATATTAAGACCAGAATCAAGACACCGGAAAGTATTGTCAAGAAGCTGAAGCGGAACGGGCACGAGACTTCCATTGAGAATATGGTGCGATATGTCAATGATATTGCGGGAGTAAGGCTGATCTGTTCGTTCACATCGGATATTTACCGCCTCGCGGAGATGATTGGGAAACAAAGTGACCTGAAAGTTTTATCCATTAAGGATTATATTAAGAATCCGAAGGAAAGCGGTTATAAAAGTTATCACATGCTGGTGTCTGTGCCGATTTTTCTTTCGGACAGTGTGGTGGATACGAAGGTTGAGATCCAGATCCGGACCATAGCTATGGATTTCTGGGCAAGTCTGGAGCATAAAATCTACTATAAATTTGAAGGAAAGGCACCGGACTATATCAGTCAGGAATTACGGGAATGTGCGGATATGGTATCTGCACTGGATGATAAGATGCTTTCGCTGAATGAAGCAATCACCGCATTGGCTGGAGAACGCTATACTACCTGAAATGAATAAGAAATCTGCAGAGAGTTTTCCCGCAGAGTTATATATAGAAAGACATCCGACTAAAATACGGCCGGATGTCTTTTTGTGCTGCCATGCATACGTCTAAAAAGATCCGGAGACGCTTTTAAATCCCGGAAAACTTTACAAACACTTTACATACTCTCCGTTTTGGATTTTACATTACTCCTATATGATATCACCTGTAAAGAAAAACAGGAATAACCAAATGGAGGAAAGTGGTAATTATGAAACTGAGAAAGTTATTAGCAATGACATTAGTAGTGGCAATGACCGGAGCTCTTGCAGCCGGATGTGGAAGCAAATCAGAAGAGACTGGAGCAGAAGGGGAAGGAAAACAGCAGACAGCAGAATGGGATGCTTCCAATGATATTACGGTAGTTTCCAGAGAAGACGGATCCGGTACAAGAGGAGCATTTATCGAACTTTTCGGAATCGAGCAGAAAGATGAAAACGGAAATAAGGTAGACCATACAACAGAGGATGCCAATATTACAAACAGTACAGAAGTTATGATGTCAACCGTAGCAGGCAATGAATATGCAATCGGATATGTTTCACTGGGATCTCTCGGAGACAGCGTGAAAGCGGTGAAGATCGACGGTGCGGAAGCAACAGAGGAAAACATCAAAGCCGGTACATACAAAGTATCAAGACCGTTTAACATTGCAACAAAAGATGAGATTTCAGACATCGCACAGGATTTCATCAATTTCATTCTGAGCGAAGAAGGACAGAAGGTTGTGTCTGAGAACGGATACATTTCACTTGATGATGTAAAACCATATGAATCAAACGGAGCAACCGGTAAAGTAGTTGTGGCAGGATCTTCTTCTGTAACACCGGTTATGGAGAAATTAAAAGAAGCATATCAGAAAGTAAATTCCGGAGCTGAAATTGAAATCAACCAGAGTGATTCTACAACCGGTATGACTTCCGCAATGAGCGGCATCTGCGACATCGGAATGGCATCCCGCGAACTGAAGGATGAAGAAGCACAGGAACTTACTTCTATCGTAATTGCGACAGACGGTATTGCAGTAATCGTAAATAATGACAGTCCGGTAGAGGAACTGACAAGTGATCAGGTGAAAGCAATCTTTACCGGTGAAACAGTTGCCTGGGATGAAATCGTTAAATAAATAATATGAGGTACTTCATATGAATGCATGGAAAGAAAAACTCATGCAGGGTGTGTTCTTTATTGCCGCCTGCACTTCGGTGCTGGCGGTAGCACTCATTTGTGTATTTTTATTCATAAATGGTGTCCCTGCAATGAAAGAAATAGGATTTGTAAAATTCCTGACAGGTACGGTATGGCGTCCGAATAATGACATATACGGAATTTTCCCGATGATCATGGGTAGCATTTACGTCACAGCCGGTGCAATCCTGATCGGTGTACCGATTGGAATTCTTACATCCGTGTTTATGGCAAAATATTGTCCGAAACAGATCTACCCGGTGTTGAAAGGCGCAACAGAACTTCTGGCAGGAATCCCTTCGGTCATTTATGGATTTTTTGGGCTTGTGGTCATGGTTCCGGCAATTCGGGAATTCGGGAAAACACTCAGACAGGCAGGAATTTTGCATAAGGGTGGAGACGGGAATTCGATCCTGACGGCATCTCTTCTGCTTGGAATGATGATTCTTCCGACGATTATCGGTGTGACGGAATCCAACATCCGCGCGGTTCCGTCACAGTATTATGAAGGCTCTCTGGCGCTGGGAGCAACACACGAACAGAGCATTTTCAAGGTTGTGCTTCCGGCTGCGAAATCCGGTGTGATTGCCGGTGTAGTTCTGGGAATCGGACGCGCAATCGGTGAGACGATGGCAGTAATCATGATAGCCGGAAACCAGGCGCGTCTTCCGGAAAGTATTTTCGAAGGAGTACGAACCATGACTGCAAATATCGTCCTGGAAATGGGATATGCGTCAGGACTTCACAGAGAAGCGCTGATTGCTACAGGCGTCGTGCTCTTTGTATTCATTCTGATCATTAACTTCAGTGTAGCGTTATTGAACAGGAGGGGTGAGAATGAGTAAAAAAAAGATCAAACAAAAATTGATTTCTTACAAGAATGCACCCGGCTCCGCAGTGCTCGCACTTCTGGTTCTGCTTAGCGCGTTCCTGACTTTTGCGGTACTGTTATTTCTGATCGCGTATATTTTGATTCATGGAATCCCTTATATTTCCGCAGATTTATTTGCGCTGGAATACAATTCGGATAATGTTTCCTTATTCCCGGCGCTGGTCAACACGGTTGCAATGACGCTGCTTTCGCTGATCATTGCGGTACCTTTGGGAATTTTCTCTGCCATTTTCCTTGTGGAATATGCAAAAAGAGGCAACCGGTTTATCGGAGTTATCCGTCTTACTACAGAGACCTTATCGGGAATTCCGTCAATCGTATACGGACTTTTCGGTATGCTGTTTTTTGTGACGACATTAAAATGGGGATTATCGCTGCTTGCCGGAGCATTTACCATGGCGATCATGATTCTTCCGCTTGTCATGCGTACGACGGAAGAGGCATTGAAATCTGTCCCGGATTCCTATAGAGAAGGAAGCTTCGGACTCGGAGCAGGAAAACTGCGTACGATTTTCCGAATCGTACTTCCGAGTGCGGTACCGGGGATTCTTGCAGGTGTGATCCTGGCAATCGGACGTATCGTCGGTGAGACGGCAGCGCTCATGTATACATCAGGAACCGTTGCACAGGTACCAAAGAATGTAATGGGATCCGGACGTACCCTGGCACTTCACATGTATGTGCTTGCAAATGAAGGTCTTCATACGGATAAGGCTTATGCTACGGCAGTGATTCTGTTAATTCTGGTTATTGGTATTAACATGTTATCCGGAGTGATTGCGAAAAAGATTACGAAAGGAAATGGAAATGGCGAAAATTAGTGTGAAAAATCTGGATTTATATTACAGCGATTTTAAAGCGCTGAAAAATGTAAATCTGGATATAGAGGAAAATAAAATCACGGCATTTATCGGCCCCAGTGGTTGTGGAAAATCTACTTTATTGAAATCTCTGAACCGAATGAATGATCTGGTGGAAGGGTGCCGCATTGAAGGGAAAATTCTCCTGGATGGCGAGGATATTTATGGAGATATTGATGTGAATCATTTGAGAAAGCGGGTCGGAATGGTGTTCCAGAAACCAAATCCGTTTCCGATGAGTATCTATGATAATATTGCTTACGGACCGAGAACACATGGAATCCGTTCCAAGGCAAAACTAGATGAAATTGTGGAAAAATCCCTTCGGGATGCGGCAATCTGGGAGGAATGCAAGGACAGACTGAAAAAGAGCGCACTGGGAATGTCAGGCGGACAGCAGCAGAGACTCTGTATCGCGAGAGCACTTGCGGTACAGCCGGAGGTCCTGCTGATGGATGAACCGACTTCGGCGTTGGATCCGATTTCAACATCGAAAATAGAAGACCTTGCGATGGAACTCAAAAAAGATTATACTATTGTCATGGTCACGCACAATATGCAGCAGGCAGTCCGTGTGTCTGACAATACGGCATTTTTCCTCCTGGGTGAAGTAATTGAATATAATGATACAGAGAAGCTATTCTCAATTCCTTCTGACAAACGGACAGAAGACTATATTACAGGGAGGTTTGGATAACATGCGGAACAGATTTGACAGACAGCTTGAAATGCTGAACCAGATGCTCATACATATGGGAGAGCTCTGTGAGACGGCGATCGAAGAGGTTACCGGAGCACTGGAAGAAAATGACATGGGCCGTGCGAAAGCGGTGATCACAGCAGATGAGGAAATCGACCAGATGGAAAAAGACATTGAGAATCTTTGCCTGAAACTGCTTCTTCAGCAGCAGCCGGTTGCGAGAGATCTGCGGCAGATATCGGCGGCGCTCAAGATGATTACGGATATGGAGCGAATCGGAGATCAAACGGCAGATATTGCAGATATTGTTACTTCAGCGGAGTTTAATGGAGATGAAAATCTGAAAGATATCGGGCGTATGGCAGAAGCAACGATGAAGATGGTGAGAAACAGTGTATCCGCTTACGTGCAGAAAGATCTGGAACTGGCAAGGAAAGTCATGGATGCGGATGATGTGGTGGATGAACTGTTTGACAGAATCAAAAAAGAGCTTGTAGATACCATTGCGGAACAGAAAGGCTGCGGCGGTGATACAGCGATCGATTTGATCATGATCACGAAATATCTGGAGCGAATCGGTGACCATGCGACGAATATTGCAGAGTGGGTTGAATTTTCCATCACAGGTATTCATGCGGGAAATGTCCGTATCTGACATTGAATGAAAGCGGTATGTCTGGAAAAATGGATCTGGGAGCCTTTGATCTGTAAAGAAGGAGAAAACAAAATGATTTTTTGTGTGGAGGATGAGGCAAACATCCGTGATTTAGTAGTGTATACACTGGAAACTACAGGAATGGAAGCAAGAGGCTTCGAAGATGGTCCCGCTTTTTTTAAAGCTTTGGCAGAGAATCTGCCAGAGCTTGTTCTGCTTGATATCATGCTTCCAGGTGAGGATGGAATGTCCATTCTGAAAAAACTGAAAGCGGCGCCGGAAACAAGGCATATTCCGGTCATCATGCTGACTGCCAAAGGCGCAGAATATGATAAAGTGCTGGGACTGGATTCGGGAGCAGATGATTACGTAACCAAACCCTTCGGCATGATGGAGTTGGTGTCAAGAATCAAGGCAGTACTTCGAAGAAGCGGTGTGAAGACCGAAGAGGCGGAAGAACTTGTTGTCGGACAGATCCGGCTGAACAAGAAGAAACATGAGGTGTATGCCGCAGGAGTGGATGTGACGCTGACCTTGAAAGAATTTGAATTGCTTAGAATGCTCATGGAGAACCGGAATATCGTTCTCACAAGGGATCGCCTTCTGGAGGAGATCTGGGGATATGAATTTGGCGGTGAGACCCGGACCGTGGATGTCCATGTAAGAACTCTGCGCCAGAAGCTTGGAGAAGAAGGCGAACGGATTGAGACGGTACGCGGAGTCGGATATAGGATACGGGGAGAGAAAGATGAAAAATAAAATTCAGCGAAGTATGATCCTGATCGTGACGCTGGCACTGCTCTGTTCTTATAGTCTGATGACGATTGTTATCTATCGGCAGACACTTGGCATCATGGAAACGGAACTGGCGCAGGAGGCAGATTATATCCGGACAGCTATCCGTATTTCGGGCGAACAGTATATGAAGGATATGGATGAGGCGCGCAAGGAGACCCGCGTGACCTGGATCAGTGCAGAAGGCAAGGTCCTTTACGATTCGACAGGAGAACAGAACGCACTGGAGAATCACAGCAGCAGAAAAGAAATTAAAGAGGCAAAAAAGAGCGGAACCGGGCAGGACATCCGCCTGTCGGATACAGTCGGAAAGGAAATGCTGTATTATGCAGTGAGACTGGATGACGGAACGATTCTGCGTGTGGCGAAGAATATGGACACAGTATGGCGGACGGCTCTTAAAGTTCTTCCGTATATGATCCTGATCGGGATCGCAATGGCTCTGATTTCCTGGTTTGTGACGAACGTACAAGTCGGACGTCTGATCCGGCCGATCAATACGCTGGATCTGGAAAAACCGTTGGAAAATGATGTATATGAAGAACTCTCGCCGCTTTTGGAGAGGATCGACAGGCAGAACAGAGAAAAGGAAAAGATGGAACAGATGCGAAGAGAATTCTCTGCCAATGTGTCGCATGAACTGAAGACACCGTTGACTTCAATCTCCGGATATGCGGAGATCATGATGGACGGTCTTGTACGTCAGGAGGATATGAGAGGATTCTCACGTCGAATATACAATGAAGCCAGCCGTATGATCACATTGATCGGTGATATTATCCGGCTTTCCAAACTTGATGAGGGAACGATCGAACTGGAAAAAGAAGATGTAGATCTGTATCGGCTGGTCCGTGATATTGTAAGCCGGCTTTCCGTACAGGCCGAGAAACAAAATGTGCGGATCGAGGTAGTGGGAGAGCATGTGACCTGCCACGGAATCAGGCAGGTTCTGGATGAGATGATCTATAATATGATTGAAAATGCAATCAAATATAATGTACCAAACGGAAAAGTCAGTGTATGGGTCGGAAATACGCTGAATGGAAAAAAAGTGATCGTGAATGATACCGGAATCGGAATTCCGAAAGAACACCAGGACAGAATTTTCGAAAGGTTTTACCGGGTAGATAAGAGTCATTCAAGAGAGACGGGAGGAACCGGCCTTGGACTTTCGATTGTGAAGCATGGAGCGCTCCTGCATGGGGCGGATATACATGTGGAGAGTGAAGTCGGAAAGGGAACCAGGATGGAACTGATCTTCCATGAAGAAAATGATACGTTGGAATGTACATAATTCTATTCAGTAATAAAGAAAATTCGTTTATTATTTTTGTAAATAAGAATTGACTGTAAGGAAAATGAGTACTAGAATAGCCGTTAGATAAAGAAATAATAAAGCATTAACTCGGAGGTAACTATTATGACATCATTGGCGATTGCAGAAATCTTATCAACTTGTGCCGCTTTTGTTCTTCTCGGAGGAGTTTCGTACTGGTATAAATATGGAAAGAAGAGAGATAAGGCAGAACGGAAGGAAATGAAAGAAAAGTTCGAAAAATCTGTTACTTTGCATAATCCGGCATATATTATTTATGAAAGATAACACAAAATAGTAAGAGGGGGCACGGCGATGAGAGCCGTGCCCCTCTTTGTTGCTATGCAAATGAGAAAATGATTTTGGAGTCGACAAAAAATTCACAAGAATATAAGTTTTGTTTGCACTTTTTGATAAAGGCGTACATAATGTTATTACGGTGTTTGAAAATAAAAGGAATCGGATGGTGCTGAAGAAAGAAGAGAATAATGAGATGAGGATATTGATAAAAGGTGCAGGAGATCTGGCAACTGGGATTGCATATGAATTATGGGAAGCAGGACATGAGGTCGTGATGACGGAAATCCCGATTCCGCTTGCAGTTAGAAGGATGGTGTCATTTTCGCGTGCGGTATACGAAGGGGAAGCACAGGTTGAAAAGGCGAAAGCAGTTCTGGTCAGCAATCTGGAAGAGATCGACCTGGAAGTGGAGAATGGGAATATTCCTGTTCTTGTAGATAAAAAAGCTAAAATAATTGGTGAGTACCTTCCAGATGTGTTGGTGGATGCAATTATGGCAAAAAGAAATCTGGGCACTTCGATTCAGGATGCGCCTCTTGTGATTGGAATCGGTCCGGGATTCCATGCAGGAAAAGATTGTCATTATGTGATTGAGACTCTAAGAGGAGATGAGCTTGGAAGAATTATTACAGAAGGAACTGCGGCTCCGAATACAGGGATTCCCGGAGAAGTCGGAGGCTATACCCGGGAGAGACTAGTAAGTGCGTCGGCGGATGGGATCATGGAACCATTAGTACAGATTGGTGATCTGGTTCAGAAAGGGCAGATTGTCGCAAAGACTGGGGGAATATCGGTGACCGCAAAAATGTCGGGAATCGTAAGAGGAATGCTTCAGAAAGGAGTAGAAGTAAAGAAAGGACTCAAAATTGGTGATATCGATGCAAGACCTGACCGCAGGAACTGTTTCCTGATCTCAGATAAAGCCAGGATAATCGGAAAGAGCGTGTGCAGCATTGTAGAGACGAAAAAAATAAAAGAACATAAGAAGTAAAGGTCATCGGTCGTGTCAGATGACCTTTTTTCGCTACTATGTATACTTTCAAAATGTCCAGTGGTCTTGTTTTAGTACTGTAAAATGTCACAAAAATAACTTACTTGTCTAGAAAATAACTTTTCTTGAAATCTGGTTATACCTCTTATACAATAATATTTACAAACAGAATTATTAAAAAAATTGATAAAAGGGAGGAGAAAGAAAATGAATTTATTTTCACCGGCTGAAATAGCCAAAAACTATATCAATATCGGAAAAGGAAAAGTAAACACACCGATTCCGAAGATGCTTCTTATGGCCGTGATGGCCGGAACATTTATCGCGCTCGGAGGTGTGGGAGCAACGACGGCGGCAGTAGGCGTGGAACCTGCCTCGGTCGGAAAGCTGATAGGAGCATGTATCTTCCCCGGAGGGCTTACGATGGTGCTTCTTGCGGGAAGTGAACTGTTTACCGGGAATTGTCTGCTTACGATCCCGCTTCTGGAAAAGGAGATCAAGGTGTCCGGAATGCTGAAGAACTGGGTGGTTGTATATCTTGGTAATTTTATCGGAGGACTTCTTGTGGCAGCTGGCGTGGTGTTTTCTCACCAGATCAGTCTTTTCGATAACGGAATGGCGGTTTCTGTGCTCTCTACTGCAGCGGGAAAATGTACGTTAAGCTTTGGAGATGCATTTATCAGAGGAATTTTCTGTAATTTCCTGGTATGTCTTGCTGTATGGATTTCCTTTGCTGCAAAAGATGTGGCAGGCAAAATCATCGGTCTGTTTTTCCCGATCATGATCTTTGTGGTCTGTGGATTTGAGCATAGTGTGGCAAATATGTATTATATCGGAGCCGGTATTTTTGCCAAAGGAGTTCCGGCATATGCGGAAGCGGCAGCGGCGGCAGGCGTAAATCTGGATGTGATCACATGGGGGAATTTCCTGGGAACGAATCTGATTCCGGTTACGCTCGGCAACATTGTCGGCGGCGGTATCTGTGTCGGATGTGTTTACTGGTTTATTTATCTTGAAAGAAGATAAGACTCCCACCTCTATAGGTGGTGAGTTGCGACAAATATGTCTTGGTGGGAGTACAATCTCCTTCCAAGATAAAGCCTCCGGCGGATTGCAGAGGTGCGCAAATGTATTGTGTCATGCAAAGCATGACGCGCACCTCGCAGCAAGTACGCCGAGGCGTACTTGAACTGAGAAATAATCAGAAATAGGAAGATGAAAGAGAAAGAAGGGAAGGAAATGAGTAAGATTTTTCTTGCGGATCCAAAAAGCTGTGACGTAAAAATCGGCAGGCTGTTGGAAAAATTTGAGACAAAAGTAAAAGTATATCCGCCGGGAACCTGTCCGCTGACCGTACAGCTTTCACTGCTTACGGCTTCAAAGAACCAGACTTGCGGAAAATGTGTTCCCTGCCGTGACGGGCTTCCGCAGCTCGAAACATTACTGAAGAGCATCCTGGAAGGTGATGCTACCATGGAGACGCTGGAGCATATGAGACGGCTGGCTACCATGATCCGGGATACGGCGGATTGTGCGATTGGCTATCAGTCAGCTATTGAAGTGCTGCAGGGACTGGATACATTTCGGGAAGAATATGAGAGCCATATTAAAGACCATGTCTGTCCCGGCGAGATGGGACAGAAGGTGCCGTGCATCAATCTTTGTCCGGCGCATGTGGATATCCCGGCATACATTGCGCTGATCGGGGAGGAAGACTATGCGGGGGCGATCAACATGATCCGTAAGGACAACCCGCTTCCGACGGCCTGTGCCATGATCTGCGAACATCCTTGTGAGCAGAGATGCCGGAGAAATCTGATTGACGATTCCATCAATATCCGCGGACTCAAGAAATATGCGGTGGATCAGATTGCGGCAGATAAAGTTGCGGTTCCGAAAGCGAATAAGTCAACCGGTAAAAAGGTGGCAGTCATCGGAGGCGGTCCTGCCGGTATGACTGCAGCATATTTCCTGGGACTTATGGGACATAAAGTGACGATCTTTGAACGCCAGAAAGCTCTGGGGGGAATGCTTCGGTATGGAATCCCGAATTACCGCTTCCCGAAAGACCGGCTGGATGAAGATATCCGTGCGATTTTGTCGGCAGGAGATATTGAAGTCAAGTACGAAGCAAAAGTCGGAACCGAGATTCCGATTGAAGAAATACATAAAGAATACGATGCGATGTTCGTGGCGATCGGTGCACAGGCAGGGAAGCGTCTTCGCCTGGAAGGCAGCGATGCGGGAAATGTGGAATCCGCAGTGGAGATGCTGGATCGGATCGGGAATGGAAACATTCCGGATTATACCGGCAAAAATGTAGTGGTCATCGGTGGAGGAAATGTGGCGATGGATGCGGCGAGAAGTGCAGTGCGATGCAACGCCGAAGATGTGCGTATCGTTTACAGAAGACGTCAGGATGACATGACGGCGCTGGATACGGAAATTGAATCGGCTGTAATGGAAGGCATCGAGCTTTTGACGCTGAAATCTCCGAAGAGCATTGAAAAAGATGCCGAAGGAAACTGTTCGGCACTCATCGTGCAGCCGCAGATGATCGGACCGTATGACCGTGCGGGACGCCCGAGTCCGGTCGATGCGAAAAAAGATCCGGAGAGAATTCCGTGTGAAGTTATCCTGATCGCGGTAGGACAGGATATCGTGAGCCGTCCGTTTGAAGAATTCGGAATGGAGGCAGAACGCGGTGTATTTAAGGCCGACCTGGATACGGCAGTGGAGAATCTTCCCGGAGTATTTGTCGGAGGAGACTGCGCAACCGGGCCTGCTACGGCAATCCGGGCTGTAGCAGCCGGAAAAGTTGCGGCACATAATATTGATGAATACCTCGGTTATCATCATAAACTGAACTGTGAAGCCACAGTGCCAAGTCCAAAAGAAAACAATCGAATTCCGACCGGACGTGCCAACATTACTGAACGTCCGGCATATGAGAGAAAGCATGATTTTGAGCATGTGGAAAATCCGTATACCCATGAGGAGGCAATGCAGGAGGCCGGAAGATGTCTGCGCTGCGATCACTTCGGATGCGGTGTACTGAAAGGGGGACGTGACGAATGATTAATCTGAAAATTGACGGAATTCAGGCAGAAGTGCAGGAAGGAACAACGATCCTTGAAGCAGCAAGATCCGTTGGAATCAGGATTCCTACACTGTGTTATCTGAAAGAAGTAAATGAGATCGGTTCCTGCCGTCTGTGTGTAGTAGAAGTGGAAGGTATGGATAAACTGCCGACCTCCTGCAATACACTTGTCAAAGAAGGCATGGTCGTTCAGACCATGAGCGAACGTGTGGTGGAGGCCCGGAAAATGGTACTCGATCTGCTGCTCTCCAATCACCACAGAGGATGTTTTTATTGCCCGCAGAACGGAAGCTGTGAACTTCAGGATGTCTGCAACGAATATGGAATCGAGGAAACCTCTTATCTTGGAACAAGAAAGAAGATTGAACGTCCGGCTAAAGACAGCCATCCGTTCTTAAGCTACCAGCCGGAACTTTGTATCCACTGTCAGAGATGTGTAAATACCTGCGCAAAGATGACAGGCAGACATGCAATTACTTTGGGAAAGACAGGAATGTTCAATATCATCGAGGCTCCGTTCGGAGAAGACTGGGATATGACATTATGTGAATCCTGTGGAAACTGCGCTCAGGCATGCCCGACAGGAGCAATCACAGAGAAAAGAAAGAAAAAATACCGGACATGGGAGACGAAAAAGGTCCGTACAACCTGTCCGCACTGTGCGACAGGATGCCAGTTGGATCTGATCGTGAAGGATAACAGGATTGTTGATGTAGAGGGAGCGGACGGTCCATCCAATCACGGCCTGTTATGCGTAAAAGGAAGAAGTGCTTCTTTTGATTTTGTGGATTCTCCGGAACGGATCCGTTATCCGCTGATCAAGAATAAAGAGACGGGAGAATTTGAGCGTGCAACCTGGGATGAGGCACTTGACCTGGTTGCCGAAAAGTTTACCGAAATCAGAAATAATTACGGAGGTGAGGCACTTGCCGGTTTTGCTTGCTCACGTTCCACCAATGAAGATGTATATATGCTTCAGAAAATGGTGCGAACTGCATTCCAGAGCAACAATACTGATAACTGTGCGCGTGTTTGACATGCTCCTACTGTTGCCGGGCTGGCAACCACATTAGGCTCAGGAGCCATGACAAATACGATTTACGATGTCACACACGAATCCGATGTGATCATGCTCGTTGGATCGAATCCGGAACATGCACATCCGGTCATCGGTATGCAGATCCGCCAGGCGGTGGAGAAAGGAACCAGGCTGATCGTAGCTGACCCGCGTGAGATCGATCTTGCAAAGAAGGCGGATATCCACCTGAAATTAAGACCGGGAACAAACGTTGCGTTTGCGAACGGAATGATGCATATTATTATTGAAGAAGGCCTGACGGATGAGACATTTATCAAAGAGAGGACCGAGAACTTTGAAGCAATGAAAGAAGCTGTTAAGGAATACACTCCGGAGCGTGTGTCGGAAATCTGTGGTATTGATCCAGATCTTCTGCGAGAGGCGGCAAGAATGTATGCAACGGCAGATCGCGCACCGATTCTTTACTGTCTGGGAGTTACAGAGCATCATACCGGTACAGAGGGCGTTATGTCACTCTCCAATCTTGCGATGATGGTCGGAAAGATCGGGCGTCCGGGATGCGGTGTAAATCCGATCCGCGGACAGAATAACGTACAGGGTGCCTGCGATATGGGCGCCGCTCCGAATCAGTTCCCGGGATATCAGAATATCGCTGCACCGGGTATTGTGGAGAAGTTTGAGAAAGCATGGAATACAAAGCTGAATCCGAATGTCGGAATCAAAGCGACCGACTGTTTCCCGAAGATGATCACGGGAGAGATCAAAGGACTCTTCATTTTCGGTGAAGATCCGGTCAGAACAGATCCGAATACCAGTCACGTGATCCATGCGCTGGAATCTCTGGATTTCTTTGTGGTGGATGAACTGTTCATGACGGAGACCGCAAAGCTTGCGGATGTAATTCTTCCGGGACGTTCTTATACGGAAAAAGAAGGAACATTTACCAATACAGAACGCCGTGTACAGCGTGTCAGAAAAGCTGTTGAGATTGCAGGCGAGACCAGACCGGATACCTGGATCTTTACGGAGATCATGAACCGTATGGGATATCCGCAGCCGCACCTGACACCGGCAGAGATCATGGACGAAATCGCTTCTGTTACCCCGTCATTTGGCGGCATCAGTCATGCCCGTCTGGACAGCGAAGAAGTGGCGGGAAGAGGACTTCAGTGGCCATGCCCGAATCCGGAGCATCCTGGAACTCCGATTATGCATGTGGGTAAATTCGCAAGAGGTCTTGGATATTTCAGGCCGGCAGAATACAAACCATCCATGGAACTTCCGGATGAAACTTATCCGCTTGTACTGATGACCGGACGTATCTTGTACCATTACAATGCCTGCGCAATGACGGATAAAACAGAAGGAATAAATCAGATTGCCAGCGAATCTTTCATTGAAGTGAATAATGAAGACGCTAAGAAACTTGGTATTGCAGATGGCGAGATGGTAGCTGTTTCTTCCAGAAGAGGAAGAATCAAGGTGAAAGCGAGTGTATCAGGAAAGACCAGAGAAGGTGAGTGCTGGATGCCGTTCCACTACATCGAAGGCGGTGCGAACTGGCTGACGAATGATGCATTGGACGGAATTTCAAGCACACCGGAATATAAAGTCTGTGCCGTTAGAGTAGAAAAGTTATCTTGAAAGAAGATGAGACTCCCACCTTGCAGCAAGTACGCTGAGACGTACTTGAAAGTATGATGAGACCGGTGCCTGTATGGTGCCGGTTTCCTTGCAAATAGTGCAGGATTTGACATGATAGGAAGGAAGACTTCATGCAAGTAATGAATCAATATGAACAGGGACCGTTAACAGAAAAGAGTGAGTGTCTGTATATAAGTCGGGAAGGAAAACGATATCAGGAAAATACGAGAATTTTACGAGAACAAAAAATAGATATTATCATCAATGAGAAGCTTATTCTTCATACGATGTGCACTCCACAGTATCTTACGGAAGCTGTCCTTGGAAGACTTCGAACAGAAGGAATCATAGAGAAGGTAGATGAAATAGAGAAGATTCATATAGGAAACGATGGGAAAATTGCAACGATTACCATGAAAAATGATGCATGGAATGAAAAGCAGTGTAAAAAGTTGTCCCCGGTTTCGCCTGTCAAGTGGAAAGAAGAATGGATTTTCCATTTGGCAGATATCCTTGCAGAAGGAATGCCACTTCACAACGAAACATGGGGAACACACAGCTGCTTTCTTGCAAAAGAGGGGGAAGTAATATTTGCCTGCGAAGATATCGGCCGTCATAATGCAATCGATAAAGTGGTTGGTTATGCTTTGTTACATGAAATAGATTTAAAAAAATGTATGCTGTATTCCAGTGGAAGAATGCCCTCAGATATGGCTGAAAAGGTGATACGCGCCGGGATACCCATAGCAGTTTGTAAGGCGGTTCCGACGGCAGAAGCAGTAGAATTGGCAAAGAAATATCGTCTTACCTTGATCTGTGCGGCAAGACCGGATCGGATTAGGGTGTATGTGTCGTAGTAATATCAGATGGGAGATGACTTCCGCCTCTTTAGGCGGTGAGTCTTGAATTTCTGCAAAAATGTATCTGCTCGGAGTCAGAATATGCTATACTTTCTAAAGGACGTGAAAAGATAAGGTGATAGAATATGGATGGATTACTGCTTGCAGGCGGAAAAAGCAGCCGCATGGGTGGGCGACATAAAGGAGATCTTCTCTATGGAAATGAGACATTTACCACCCGAATGATACATGAATTTTCAAAAGACGCAGATACAATCTGGATTTCCTACGGAGCAAAGGTCCATGGAACGTATGAGAATTGCCGGATTGTGAGGGATATTTATCCCGATTGCGGTCCAATTGGCGGAATACATGCCGGACTTACAGCGTGTGAGTCGGATGAAGTGATGGTTGCCGCGTGCGATATGCCATTTTTGAAAATCGAATTGTTCCGTTATCTGAAAACAAAGATGGACGAAGCGGGAAAACAGGAGCATATCATATATGACGGTGTCATGCCGGTACTGGAAAGAAGAATGCATCCGCTGGCAGCGATTTACCGGAAATGTGTTGCACAGGTGATGGAACGGCAGATTTTATCGGGAAATTATAAAATCAGAGATGCATTTGAAAAAATGCATATTTTATATGTAGATGTGACTGAGAATGAAAATTTTGCCAGGATGTTGCGGAATGTGAATACTATGGAAGAGTATAAAATGCTTTCTGTTATTGATGTTCAATGATATTATGAGCCAAGGGACAAAAGGTCATGCATTACAAAAGGAACGTCCCCGGTACTGATAAAAAAGCAAAATAATGATTAGGGGATGTTCCCCAATAATAAAATATGATATAATATAAGTGTTCTTTGAGCGAAAGCATCTAAGTCGAAGAGATATGATGCCAAGCCGGGATGAATCTCTCATCCCCGGGGTCCGAATAGAAATGTGAAGGCCTTCCTTATTTGAAAAAAAGAACATGAAGTGGTCGTATTGTGCATAAACGGCAGTAGGAGGACTTTCATGTCTTTCTGCTGCCTTTTTTTATCTTGAAAGAAGATAAAGCCTCCGGCGGATTGCAGAGGTGCGCAGATGTATTGTGTCATGCAAAGCATGACGCGCACCTCGCAGCAAGTACGCTGAGGTGTACTTGAATAATACTTTAAAAAAGGAGAGGAAAATGGAAAGGTTACTGTTAGAACAGGCTACAGAAATTCTGCTCAGTCATACGGAGAAAATCACTGCATGTGAGGAAATATCTCTGTGGGATGCCGTAGGACGGGTGCTTGCCGAAGATATTTATGCGACAAGAAATCAGCCTCCGTTTTCTAGGTCACCCCTGGATGGATATGCAGTAAGAAGCGAGGATATCCGGGGAGCTTTGAGGGAAAGACCGGTCAGGCTGCGTGTGATCGATGAAGTGGATGCCGGTCATGTGACGGAGAAAAAAGTGGAGCCGGGGTTGGCCGTTAGAATCATGACCGGTGCGCCGATTCCGGAAGGAGCCGACTGCATCATCGGGCAGGAAGATACAGATTACGGAGAAGATACGGTAGAAATCTATGCAGAGATCAAAGCATACCAGAATTACTGCTTTGAAGGGGAAGACTACAAAAAGGGAGCGAAGCTTCTGACAAAGGGAATGGTAATTGGTTCGATAGAAGCGGGAGTCCTGGCAAGTCTTGGGATGGAGAAGATATCAATCTACAGAGCGCCGCGCGCGGCGGTGCTGACAACCGGAGATGAGCTCATGCTCCCCGGCGAAGAGCTTTTTCCGGGAAAAATATATGATTCGAATCTATATACTTGTGTCACGCGCCTGAAGTCCTGGGGAGTACAGGTTACTTATCAGGGAAGGGCAGAAGATGATGCAAAGATTGTCGCAGGACACATCCGGAGAGCTGCCGAAAATGCCGATATCCTGATTACGACAGGAGGTGTATCAGTAGGAAAGAAAGACATCATGCATGAAGTGCTTCAGATTCTGGACTGTCAAAAGCTCTTCTGGGGAGTACAGATTAAGCCCGGAATGCCGACCCTTTGTGCACTCTATCAGGGAAAGCCGCTCATTTGTCTTTCGGGAAACCCGTATGGTGCGGCTGTAAATCTGGAGCTTTTAATCCGCCCGGTACTTGCAAAAATGTCCGGAAGATACGACCTTGCCATTAAGAGAATCATGGCAGTATGTGACAGTGAATTTTTGAAAATGAGCCATGTCACACGTTATGTCAGAGCGAGATGCGCGGATGGCCATGTGAAAATCGCAGATGGTTCAAATGATTCCGGAATTCTAAGCAGTATGTGTGGTTGTAACTGCCTGATTGAGATTCCGGCGGGAACTCCTAAGATAGAAAAAGGAGAGACGGTATGTGTGGTGATGTTGTAAAAAAAGAACCATTTGTCGCAGTAATATGCGGTGTGAAAAATTCCGGAAAAACGACACTGATCACGCGGCTTGTGAGGCTTCTTTCGGAAAAAGGAATCCGAACGGCGGTTATTAAGCACGACGGACATGATTTTGAGTGTGATATACCCGGAACGGACAGCTACCGGATTCGCGAAGCCGGTGCGTATGGAACGGCGGTATTTTCAAAATATCGAAGTTTCGTATACAAAGAAGGCTGCAGGGAAACTCCTGAGGAAATGATTGCACAGTTTCCGAAAGCGGATCTTATTCTGATTGAGGGAATGAAGAACAGTACTTATCCGAAAATAGAAGTGATCCGCAGGGAGATATCAGGAGAGCCGGCTTCCAATCCTGAGGGAAGATTTCTGATCGTAAGCGATTGGGAGGACGGACATTTTAAAGAAGAAAAGATGACAGGACTGGATGAAATCGAGACAATATTAGGGATACTGCTGGAAAAAGCAGGATTAAATCGATAAAAAGTTGTCTGGGCAACATGATTTTATGTACGGTTTTGTTATACTGTTTTCGGGAAATGAGAACGTACAAAGTAGATTTAGGAGATAAAAAAGATGAAACTAGTAAAAACAGAGGATGCTGTAGGACAGGTTCTGTGCCATGATATTACACAGATCATTAAAGGAGTCACGAAGGATGCCGTATTTCGGAAAGGGCATGTAGTGAAGGAAGAAGATATTCCGGTTCTTCTGTCTGTAGGAAAAGAGCATTTGTATATTTGGGAAAAGGAAGAAGGAATGCTGCATGAAAATGAAGCGGCAGAGATCCTTCGAAAGATCTGTCAGGGAAGTAATATGCACCCCTCAGATGTAAAAGAAGGAAAAATCGAACTGATTGCAGATATTGACGGAGTGCTGAAAATTGATGTGGAGAAACTGAACCGGATCAATTCGCTTGGTGAGATTATGATTGCAAGCCGTCATGGAAATTTCCCAATCAAAAAGGGAGACAAGATTGCAGGAACCAGAGTGATTCCGCTTGTGATTCATGAGGACAAGATGAAGGCGGCGGAAGAGATCGGCGGTGACGAACCGATTTTTCAGGTCAGACCTTACGAGAAGAAAAAAGTCGGTATCGTGACCACGGGAAGCGAAATCTTTAAAGGAAGAATTCAGGATACATTTACCCCGGTGATCCGGGAGAAAATCGCAGAATATGGAATTGAAGAAGCGGAACATATTCTGTGTGACGATGATCATGTGAAAATCACAGAAGCGATCATGGAAATGATTGCAAGAGGATGTAACATGGTGATCTGCACGGGCGGAATGAGTGTGGATCCGGATGACCGGACACCGCTTGCCATCAAGAATACGGGAGCCGAGATCGTGACATATGGAGCACCGGTGCTTCCGGGAGCCATGTTCATGTTGGCATATTATGATGGTGCAATTCCGGTAATGGGCCTTCCGGGCTGCGTAATGTATGCGAAACGGACCATTTTCGATCTGGTTCTTCCTAGAATCATGACCGGTGAAAAATTAAAAGCCAAAGATCTAAATCTACTTGGACAAGGAGGACTTTGCCTCTCATGTCCTGTATGTACGTTCCCAAATTGTGGATTTGGAAAGGCAATGTAGAAAATGAGAGCATTATTTGAGGCAATACAAGAGACAGATGTGAACAGGCTTCGAAGCGTTCTGACCGTTCTGGACGGAGAAAATATCGGAGAAAAGGCTTTATTAGTAGATGGAAATATCGTCTGGGAGAGCAGAGAAAATGGATTTTTCCGGGAATATAAGAAGGAAATCCAAGAACGGAATGAAACAGAAACTTTTCTTCTTGGAGGCCGTGAGATATTTTGTGATGTTCTGGGTCAGGAGAAGCAAATTGTCATCTGCGGAGGCGGTCATGTATCGATTCCTGTCATTACACTAGGTGTCATGATGGGATGTGAAGTGACGGTTTTGGAAGACAGACCGACTTTTGCTGACAATGCAAGACGCGCAGGGGCAACGAACGTGATATGTGAACCATTTGAACAAGGACTGGATAAAGTGGAAGGAAATTCAGACACTTATTTTGTAATCGTAACCCGCGGTCACAGATACGATCAGGTTTGCCTTGAAAAGATTGCTCAGAAAGAACATGCCTATATTGGGATGATAGGAAGCAGACGCCGAACCACGATGGTGAAGCAGACGCTTGTAGAAAAAGGAATTGATAAAGAAGTATTAGACAAAGTATATACACCGATCGGCCTTGACATCGGAGCACAGACACCGGTGGAAATTGCAGTTGCGATCATGGCAGAGATTATCGAAGTGAAGAATAAAAAGAAACGAACCTGCGGATATACGAAAGAAATTGTGAAGGCGGTTCTGGATCGGGAGGATTATCCAGAAAAGAAAGTCATGGCAACGATTGTAAAGAGAAAAGGTTCTGCACCACAGGGAGTCGGAATCAAAATGTTGGTTCTTAGAGATGGGAAATGTATCGGTACGATAGGCGGAGGATGTATGGAGGCGAATGTCACACAGAAGGCACTTCTGATGGCGGCAGGAAAAGGCCCCGAAATCGCTCTTTGTAAGGTGGATATGACAGGCGCGGACGCAGAGGAAGAAGGGATGGTCTGCGGAGGCGTCGTGAGCGTACTTCTTGAATTGATATAGTTTTTGGCTGATAACCGAACGAATCACAAAAAAGGAGGAAACTCAAGTGAAGGACGGTTTTGGAAGAGAAATCGATTATATGAGAATTTCCATCACAGACAGATGTAATCTGCGTTGCCGGTACTGCATGCCGGAAGGAATTTCCTGGATCCCGATGGAAGAAATACTGACGTTTGAAGAAATAGAAGCCGTAGTCAAAGAAGCGGCAACACTGGGAATTAAAAAAATAAAAGTGACAGGCGGGGAACCGCTGGCAAGAATTGGATGTCCTACGCTTGTGGGAATGCTAAAGAAGGTTCCGGGGATTGAAAAGGTTACACTTACGACAAACGGAGTTTTCCTTTCAAAATACGCAGAACAACTGAAGGAAAAAGGATTGGATGCTGTAAATATCAGTCTTGATACTCTGGACGAAAAAAGATTTGAAGAGATTACCGGAAGGGATGAACTTAAGGCAGTGCTGGATGGAATTGAGACAGCACTGGAACTTCAGATTCCGGTGAAAATCAATTCGGTTCTTCAGAAAGGGCAGAACGAAAAGGAATGGCAGGCTTTAGCCGAACTTGCACATCATAAAAAGCTGGATGTCCGGTTTATCGAGATGATGCCAATCGGATATGGAAAAAAATTTGAGCCTGTTTATAATGAAGAGCTGCTGAAAAAAATGGAAGAAAAATACGGGGAATTAAAGCCCGATACACGTGTACATGGAAACGGACCGGCAATCTATTATTCTGTTCCGGGATTTGAAGGAAGTATCGGATTTATCAGTGCAATTCATGGCAAATTCTGCAAGAGCTGCAATCGGATCCGCATGACATCAACGGGTGATATAAAAGCATGCCTGTGTTTTGATGAGAGCTTATCCATTAAAGAAGCACTCAGAGCAGGAGACATGGAAGAAGTAAATCATTTGCTGGTACTTGCGATTTCAAATAAACCGGTATCGCATCAGTTTGAACAGAAGGAAATGATTACGGAGCAGCGCGAAATGGCTTTGATAGGAGGATAATAAAATATGGGAGAGATAAAAGCAATCTGTATCAGCGAAAAGCGAGGAACGCAGAAGAAAGAAATACCGGAGGCGCAGATTTTGGAGGATTGGGGCATTGAAGGAGACGCCCACGGCGGTAAATGGCATCGCCAGATCAGCCTTCTTGCAGTGGAAAAGATTGAAGATTTCCGCGCAAGAGGAGCAGAAATAGATTATGGCGCATTTGGCGAGAATCTCATCGTAGAAGGGTATGATCTGCGGGCGCTTCTGGTGGGGACCAGATTTAAGATTGGCGAAGTCCTTCTGGAACTGACCCAGATTGGAAAAGAGTGTCACAGTCATTGCGAGATTTATAAAAAAATGGGTGACTGCATCATGCCGAGAGAAGGTGTATTTACAAAGGTGCTTCACGGAGGGCATATTCAAAAAGGTGATAAGATCGAAATGATTCCGCCGGAGCAGGAAAGGCCATTTACAGTGGCTGTGATTACCTTAAGTGATAAAGGCTTTGCCGGAGAAAGGGAAGATAAAAGCGGACCGCTCATCTGCGAAATGTTAAAAGAAGCCGGATACGATGTGGTGGAGACGATTCTCCTTCCGGATGAAAGAGTGGGACTTGAGCGTCAGATGAAGCGCCTTGCCGATCAGAGGCAGGTGAGCCTGATTCTTACGACAGGCGGAACCGGATTTTCTCCGAGGGACATCACGCCGGAGGCAACGATTGCGGTATGTGACCGGATGGCACGAGGAATTGCCGAAGCAATCCGCGGATATTCCATGACGATCACCAGACGGGCTATGCTCAGTAGAGCAGAATCGGGAATACGAAAGGGCACACTGATTGTGAATCTGCCGGGAAGCCCGAAAGCAGTCAAAGAATCTCTTGAATTCATTTTACCGGAGCTCTCTCACGGACTTGGAATCCTGAGAGGAAGCGAAGGTGAGTGTGCAAGACAATAAAATATAAAATGAGAAACAAAATTATGAAAATGAGAGAAATTGGAAAGAGACTGGCAGCTGCAGCAATGATTCTTGCTATGTCAGCGGGACTTGCAGCATGCGGAGCTCAAACAGAGTCAGAGCCTGAAACTGCGAACACAGAGGAGCAGGAGACAGATCAGGAAGAGAAAACAAAAGAGCCGGTAGAAATTCAGGTGTTTATCGCAGCCAGCTTAAATACCGTTATGACAGATCTGGCAGCGCAGTATAATGAAGAGCATCCGGAAGTGAAGATTACATTTAATGCAGACAGTTCAGGAACCCTGCTTACACAGATTGAAGAAGGATATGAATGTGATATTTTCTTCTCCGCAGCACAGAAACAGATGGATCAGCTCGAAGCCGATGGCTTTGTAGTAGATGGAACCAGAAAAAATGTTGTAAATAACCAGGTAGTTGTCGTTACATTAAAGGACAGTGGTACAGAAGTTACAGGTCTTGAGACTTTGAATAAAGCAAAGAGCATTGCACTTGCAGGCGGAAGCGTTCCGGTAGGAAAATATACTCGTCAGGCACTTGTAAATCTTGGAATTCTGAATAAGGTTGATGATGTATCCGCTATTACCACTGAAGAAATTATCCAGGCACTCGGCGGAGTGGAAATCAGTGAACAGGCTAATGTAAGTAAAGTTCTCATCGCTGTTGCAGAAGGTGCATGTGAAGTTGGAACAACCTACTACTCAGATACTTATGGATATGAAGATAAATTAGACATTCTTGAAAAAGTAAGCTATGATCTGACAGGAAATGTAATCTATCCAGTCTGCCAGGTTGAAAATAAAGAAGCAGATGATGCCGAGAAGCAGGCGGCAGCTGATTTCCTCGCATTTATCACATCGGATGAGGCAAAACAGGTATTTGACAGCTACTATTTTGACACAAATGTAGAGTAAAAGGAGCAGATGCATGGGAGAAATAGGAAAAATACTTACATCTCTGGATTTCAGCCCATTATTCATTTCGCTGAAGACCGGAGTGGCGGCGACAATCCTTTCCTTTTTTCTTGGAATCTATGCAGCGCGAAAATGTATGTATGCAAAAGCGGGAGTGAAAGCGGTTCTGGACGGGATCCTTACACTCCCTCTCGTGCTTCCGCCAACCGTTGCAGGATTCATTTTATTATTGATTTTCAGTACCAGAAGACCGGTGGGAGAATATCTCTATACGACATTTGACATTAAAATTGTACAGTCCTGGACAGGATGTGTGATCGCAGCAACCGTGATTGCATTTCCGCTCATGTACCGGAATGCCAGAGCAGCATTTGAACAGGTAGACGTAAACTTAATCTATGCAGCGCGGACGCTTGGAATGTCGGAACGGAAGATTTTCTGGAAAGTTGTCGTACCGGCGGCAGGTCCCGGAGTGGCAGCAGGAACGGTACTTACCTTTGCAAGAGCTATGGGGGAGTACGGTGCAACCTCCATGCTTGCGGGAAATATCCCCGGAAAGACCGGAACCATTTCCCAGAAAATCGCTATGGTTATTCAGGATGGGGACTTCCTGACAGCAGGTGTATGGGTCGTAATTGTGATGGTGATCGCATTTGCAATCGTCGTACTCATGAATCTGGTATCCGGCAAGAAGATGAAGAACATCAGGCACTGGTAAGAAAAGGCAGTAATAAGAAACTGATAACAAATCAGGAGGAAAAGGATGGCTATCGATATTAAAATCAAAAAAGAATTCGGAAGATTCTGCCTGGATGTGAGTATGCAAAGCAAGGGCAAACGGATCGGAATCCTTGGTGCATCCGGCTGCGGAAAAAGCCTGACCTTAAAAAGCATTGCCGGAATCGAGCGCCCGGACGAAGGATATGTAAACATAAACGGTCGGATTCTACTTGACACCAATCAAAAAATAGACTTAAAACCACAACAAAGAAGAGTAGGATATCTCTTTCAGAATTATGCACTGTTCCCGACTATGACGGTGGAAGAAAATATAGCAGCAGGTCTTACCGGTAAAAAAGCAGAAAAAATGGAAAAAGTGCACCGGATGATGGAACGTTTCCAGATACAGGGACTGGAAAAACACCTTCCCGGGCAGCTCTCCGGAGGACAGCAGCAAAGAGTTGCACTTGCAAGAATCATGGTATACGAACCGGACGTCATCCTTCTGGATGAACCATTCTCGGCTCTCGATGCCCACCTTCGGGACCGGATGCTCAGAGAACTACTGGAACTACTGGAAGATTACGATGGAACAGCAATACTCGTATCCCATAGCCGTGATGAAATCTACAGCTTCAGCGAAGAAATTCTGATCATGGAAAACGGAAAAGGAATCTGCATGGATAAGACAAAAGAACTCTTCGATAACCCACAGTGGGAAGCCGCAGCAAGACTCACCGGATGCAAGAATATCGTTAAGATATCTGAAGCAAGTGACGGTAAATACGATATCCTTGAATGGGGAATCACACTAAAAGGAGATATTCCTGCTCAGGCAAAATCTATTGGAATCAGAGCCCACGATTTTATTCCAATCTGGAATGGGACTATGGAAAATGTAATTCCAGTCGAACAATGGAACATGGTAGAGTGCCCATTTGAACGAAAATATTTCATAAAATCCAAAGCAGGAAATGAGGACATCTGCTGGTTCGTCCAGCGGAATCTGTATGATAAAATCGATGAAAAAGGAATGCCGAAAGCGCTTGTAGTACCGCATGAGAAAGTACTGGTACTTAAATAGGGGACGCTGCATCCGTCACGAGCAGCGCCCATTGGCGGGTTTGTTTACATTTTAATTAATCTTTTTTTCCAATAAGAACATAGAATATTTACGACGAAATATAAAATGATACTCTGCTCAAAATCATATTTCTATGATATGATGATACTAGGGTCAAAAGGTCATGCATTTCATGCCTGCATGAAAATGCATGACTTTGGGACCCGTAAAACATGAGAAACTAGCCATTTTTCGCAGAAAAATGTGCGGATTTCGAATGTTTTTAGGATTTCGGGAGCGTGAAACGCGAAGAAATCCGTAAGCATCATGGGGTCAAAAGCTTTTGATCCCAACATCATATGATGTAACAAAAGGGGAAAAGGAGGTAATACATATGATAGTAAATCGTATTTGCGGAATGTGTCAGGGAGGGTGTCAGGTAAATGTCACCATTGAAGATGGCAAGATTGTACGTGTAGAACCAGATAAAGCATCAGCTAAAGGACGTCTTTGCGTCCGGGGGGCACTTACCCCGGAACTCTTGTACAGCCCGGATCGTCTTACATATCCACTTATCCGGAATGGGGAAAAAGGAGAAGGAAAATTCCGTCGTGCCACATGGGAAGAAGCAATTGAATATGCGGCTCAATTAATCCGCGAAACAGCTGAAAAATATGGAAAAAAATCGCTGGCGTCTTATCTTGGCCGAGGGGTTCTTGGAATGCCGATCGGTCGTATTCTAAATAATGGAACAAAGCCATGTCTTATGAAACGTCTTGGTTCACCAAATGATTTCAACGTGGCTTCTATCTGCAACATGGCTTCCAGCATGGTCACACCAATGACAACCGTGGGAATCGGTACTCGTATGATGGTACAGGATATTCCAAATAGTGATTACATCTTCGCGTGGGGGAAGAATTCCACTACAGATGACGGTCCACAGATGGCACTAAAGGCAATCAAAGCGGCAAAGGAACGAGGCGCAAAACTGATTGTTATAGATCCGCGTGAAACAGGAATCGGAGAACTTGCGGATCTCTGGATCCCGGTTGTCCCAGGCGCTGACGGAGCTCTGGCTCTGGCAATGTTAAAACTCATCATTGATTCAGGACGCTATGATAAAGAATTTGTACGCGATTACACGCGCGGCTTTGAAGAATTCAAACAATATCTGGACACTTTGACAATCGAACAGCTTTCTGCATGGTGTGGTGTCTCTCTTGATATGATTAACGAGTTGACTGATATCTTCTGTTCAACAGAGAAAATTTCACTGGTTTCTTATACTGGCTTGGAATATCAGCTCAGCGGAATCCAGAATAACCGTGCTATTTTTACATTATGGGCGATCACGGGCAAGCTGGACGTAGAAGGAGGTATTTATTTTAACTGTAAAGGACTTCCTACTTTTAAACCAAAAGAACTTCCGGAAGAAGAACTGGTCGGCACCCGCGAATTCCCAATGTTCTACAAATTTATGGGAAGTGGACAGTTTGCACGTTTTCCGAAAGCAGTGCTGGAAGATGATCCTTATCCGATTAGAGCGTTGATTCTTGCCGGTGGTTCCCCTGCGCTTACGTTCCCGGACAGCAAGAAATGGAGGGAAGTATATAAGAAACTGGATTGTCTGATCGTATTAGACCGATATCCAACCGAAGATTCCCGCTATGCTGACGTAATCTTCCCGGCATGTACGTTGTTTGAAACCTATAAACCATATGTAGATGAAAATGGAACGATTCAGTTAATGGAACCGGCCATATCTCCGGTAGGAGAAAGCTGTAATGACTGTATCATTCTCGGACGGCTTGCAAAAGCACTTGGTGTGGGTGATGATTATCCATCCAATGTCGAAGAATTGAAGAAGTGGCTTTGCGAAGAAATGCCGCCGTATGCCGGTGATTTTGGATCTGGAAAAAAACAGCCTCCTCGTATTTATAAAAAATATGTAACAGGCGGACTTCGTGCAGACGGACAGCCAGGTTTCCCGACTCCATCAGGAAAATTTGAAATCTGTTCCACTCTTTTAGAAGAAAACGGATTTACACCATATCCGGAATACACCGATATACGTTCTATTCCGGAAATGAATGATCCGGCATTTCCATTCATAATGACAACAGGTGCGAGAAGTCTTCATAGAATGGGCGTATTTGGCGCAAACCTTCCGGGTGTTGCTAAAGTAGAACCTTATCCATATATGGATCTTTCACCAGAAGATGCAAAAGAACTGGGAATTGATGATGGAGACTGGGCACAAGTGACAACTCCATTTGGTACAGGAACATTCAAAACCAGACTGGCGGGCATGACGCGTCATTGTATTCACATTCCCCATGGCGGCGGAAGTGCATATATGCCAGAAGCATGGAAAATAGGAAATGTAAATGAACTGACAAGCCTGGATTACAATGATCCAATTACAGGATTCCCGACTATGAAATCGGTTCCATGCCGCATCGAAAAAATAGTGAGATAGGGGACGCTGCATTTGTCACGACCAGCGCCCATTGGCATATTTTGCCATAAATGGTATTGTATATTAAAAAAACTTGGGGTTCCCGCTTTGATGAATTTAGAAATTATTAAAGTGGAAATCCCAAGTTTATGTTTTATTCAGATTTCATAAGTTCAGCAATAATCTTACTGATCAATGTTAAAAAATAATCCGGGGTATTTTCTGCCAGATTATCAAAGTATTCTTTGGGTATCCCTTTCAATAAGTTTTGCCCCGTTATCTTTTACAATACGATTTTTCACTGCACTTTCATTCTGGTTATTTGTCATAGGTTCTCCTTTCTGCAGAAACCATAATCGGAACGAATGCAGCTTGCTGTGAAAATTCTGCAATAGAAGAATTCAGAAATTTCTATAATGTATTATAACAATCGTGGAAAAAAATAGCAATGTAACTTCGCAAAGGATTATAGAGTCTGAAATTAGTAAATAGGTTAATAAAGTTGAATGATTTGCCGAACGGCGTTGAAAATATAGAGCTGCAATCGATATTTCCAAGTAAAACGAGTATAGCATACTACAGATTATTAAACAAATGAAAAAAGTGTGAATTTCGTTCTATAGTCTATGCTATAATACAAACGATAGGGGAGAGAATATTATGGACAAAAAAGACATAGAAATTCAAAAAGAAATTTTCCAAAGCATTCTATTTCGGAATCTGGAAAGAGAACGTGCCGAGAAAACGATTCGCAGTCTGAATGGAAAGCTGCGCCAATATACGAAAAATGAAATGATCATCCAAGAAGAACAGGTGCTTCATGAAATCGGAATCCTGATATCAGGTGAACTGTGCAAGGTCCAATACTATCCTGATGGAACAGAGCAGATGGTCCAGAAACTGCTCCCTTCTTATGTAGTAGGACTGGAAATTGCAATCAGTCAGAAAAAAACAAGTCCGTATTCAGTTTATGCTGTTGAAGAGGCATCAATTTTCTGGTTCCCTGTAAAATATCTGGAGCAGGAAGGATATCTCCCGGAAAGCGATCGGATTTTCCTATACCAGCAGACGGTACAGTTTCTGGCAAATGAAGACATCCGAAAGTACAGAAAGATCGAAATCCTATCCGCAAAAAGTGCAAGAGGAAGGATTGAAAAATATTTGAAGATCCAGATGATCCGATATAAAAGCAATGAATTTGATATCGATTTTAACAGAGAACAGATGGCAAGCTACTTAGGGCTTAATAGGAGCGTGCTGTCACACGAACTGAAAATGATGGAAAAAGAAGGGATTCTCACGGTGAGAAAGAATCATTTTGTGATACATGAAAAGGAGAAGTAGAATGCGTTATGTAATACCTGATTATTATAAAGAATTTTATTGCACAGCAGATCAGTGTGAGGATACCTGCTGTGCCGGTTGGCAGATTGTGATCGACAGGAAATCGTTAAGAAAATACGGTCAGGTGAAGGGGAGGTTCCGCAAAAGAATGTTCGCTTCCGTGGACTTTATGCAGGAAACCTTCAGGCAGGATAAAGAAACAAGATGTGCGTTTTTAAATGAAAATAATCTCTGTGATCTGTATTCAAATCTAGGAAAAGAGAGCCTTTGCAAAACCTGCAGACTGTATCCGCGCCATGTGGAAGAGTTTGAAAACATTCGGGAAATTACACTTTCCGTATCCTGTCCGGAAGTGGCAAAAATGCTGATGAACCGAAAAGAACCGGTTCGATTTCTTACTTATGAAAAAGAAGGGGAAGAAGAATACGAGGATTTTGATCCGTTTTTGTATTCTATTCTGGCAGATGCAAGGGAGAAAATGCTGGAGATTCTTCAGAACAGAAGCATTTCTCTAGCTGTAAGAATCGGTCTCATTATGGGAATGGCGCATGATCTGCAGGTTCGGATCAATCATGAGGAAATGTTTTCTTGTGAAGAAGTGATCAAACGGTACCAGACGGAAAAAACGCGCAAATTCGTGGAAGAGAAATATGAATATTTTATGGCATATGAGAATCGGTTGGAGCAGTATTACTATGCCCATAAGATATTTCGGAAGCTGTACGAATTGGAACTTTTGCGGGAGGATTGGGATACGGTTCTTATGGAAACCGAGGAAATCTTATATGCAGACGGTGCAGAAAAATACAGAGAACTGACAGAGCAGTTTGCAAAATGGCAGAAAAATGAGATGCCGGATATGGACATTCAACTGGAACAGCTTATGGTCTATTTCCTTTTTACTTATTTCTGTGGTGCCGTCTATGATGAAAAGATTTATGCAAAAGCGCGGATGGCGATGGAGAGTGTGTTCCTCATTAAGGAACTTTTTAAGGCACGCTGGGTGAGAAATGGATATATGCTGGATTTGGATGAACTGACAGAGCTGGTCTATCGGTATTCCAGAGAAGTGGAGCATTCGGATGAAAATTTGAAGAAGATTCTCTAGGTAAGGTATTGATTGTGATGCTGCGTAATATGTAACATAGGCAGTGTTAGGAGGTACCAGTTCGGCCATGAAGCTCGACCCGACTGCTGAAGCAACTAAGGCTCTTGCTCATGGCTGAACTGTTACTATTTAATTCTATTATTGCGCCGTAATCTCACTGAGATACCGGTAAACGGTTGCTGTTGAACAGGAGAACTTTTTCGCGACAAAGGAAATCGCTCCTTTGAGTTTGAAAAGGCCTTGTTCATTTAATTTGCTGACAATTTCTTTCCTTTCGAGCTGATTCAATCGGTCTACAGGCGTTGTAAGCGCAGCTGTACAATCTTCGAATATTTTCTGCATCAAAGAATTGATGTCCATCGGGAAGCTTTCCGTGATCTGAACGGATTCTTCCGGTGCCTCTGTCTGAGATACGGATAAGGTTTTCTGGAAAACAGGTGTATTTCCACGGAAGGAGGCCGGATGAATCACGGAAAGAAGCTTTTCGTGAAGGTCGTTATACCGGCTGTCATCAAAATTAATGCATAACATTCCAATCGGAATACCAGATTCATCTTTAATGAACATGGTAGAAGAGCGTAGAATATGTCCGTTTTCGGCAATGCCTTTATAATTAGCCAGATAATCTCTGGATTCATAGAGCCTGGAAGAGAGCATTTGAAGTGCGGCATTGGTAAGTGGACTGCCTACGGAGCGCCCGCTGATGTGTCCGTTAGCAATTGCAATGATCGATTTGCTTTCACTGGAAAGGTCCTGAAGAACTACTTCATAATCTGATCCAAGGGCCTGACCGAGAAATTCAACCAGTATCTTGTATGGTTCTAAAATACTTGATGTCATAAATAAAATTCCCTCGCTTTGATATAAAATATCTTAAAAGTATTATCGCATGCAAATCATTATTTTTCAATGCTGAAAAAAACTATTGTGAAAATAAGAAAAAGTTGACATTAAATAAATATAGTGATAAATTATTCTTATAATAATAAATTAGCCGAATGAAAGGCGCATAAACAGGAGGAATTAAGCAATGAAAACTATTTTAAACACAAACAAGGCACCGCTTGCAATCGGACCATATTCTCAGGGGATCAACACAGGAAACCTTCTTTTTCTTTCCGGCCAGCTTCCAATCTGCCCGGAAAAAGGAGATATTGTAGCAACGGATATCGAAGGGCAGACCAGACAGTCTCTGGAAAATGTAAAAGCAATTCTCGAGTCTGCAGGATGCACCATGGACGACGTTGTAAAGACAACGGTATATTTGAATGATATTGCCGATTTTGCAAAAATGAACGGCGTATATGCAGAATTTTTCAATGAAGGAAACTATCCTGCAAGATCCGCATTTCAGGTGGCTGCTCTTCCGAAGGCTGCACTTGTAGAAATCGAAGTAGTTGCTCTGAAAGCAGAATAAAAGTGATTACGGGCGAAGCTTTAAATCTCACCAGAAAACAATCGCGGATATTGAGCGATGCGAACAGGTTCTTAGACAATTGATTGTACAACTTAAAGAAGAGACGTAGCTTTTAGGTGCTGCGTCTCTTCTTTTCGGGACCATTGTATCATATTAGGTCTCTATGGTTCCACTTCCCGGAGGACCGATCCGGTTTTCATTCCGCCACTGTCTTGGCGAGATTCCGTAAATATTTTTAAATGCGCGTGAAAAATGCAGCTGATTCGGATACCCGACCACATTTCCGATATCATTGATATTAAGCTGCGTCAGCTTCAAAAGCTCGGTTGCCTTCTGCATCCGGTAACTCATCAGAAATTCCTGAGGCGATTTCCCGATCGTGTCACGGAAAATTTTACCGAAATAACTCCGGTTCAGACCGCAGAATCCTGCGATATCTTCTACAGAGATATCATTCTGGAAATTCTGTTCAATAAAAGAGAGTGCCTCTTTTACATAAAAATCCCGCAGGCGTCCATCCTGCTTCAGTCTCATCGTGGCAGTAGAACGGGTAAAATAGTCCAGAAACAAATACAGATGTCCAATCAGATGAAACGGAGATTTGTCTGAGTTCTGCGCAATATACAGCATTTCCCCCATCATATTCTGCCGCAGTTCTTTGGACTTGGCATGATAGATTGGAGCGTCACGGGTAAGCCCGGCAATTTCTACCATTTCATGAACTTTGAGCCCGTCAAATTCCAGCCAGGTATATTCCCAGGGGAGTTCTTTGTCAGCAACATAAGTGGAAATCTGGCCGGGAAACAACATGAAACCCTGTCCGCTTTTAATTGGATAAGTCTGAGTCACCCCTTTTGAATCGTCTGCCAAAAGAAGTCCTGTTCCGGAAATGACGTAGTGAAAGAGAAAATGATTTCTTGCGGCAGGACCAAAAGAATGGGATGGAGTACACTGTTCCCAGCCGTACTGATAGAGTCCGAGATCAACAAAATTTTCATTTGGAAAGACAGAAAAAAGTAAATCACTCATAGGATAATCCCCCTTAATTATATGATGCACGGATTTCTCCGCACTTTATACCAAAATGCTAGATGAATTTAATTATATCACATAAAGGCATTATTTTGGCATAAAATCCCAAAAATACAGCTATTTATGATAGCATTTTGAAATGTTATAATGAACTTACAAACAAACACCGGAGCACGGAAGTTATGAGAAAGGAGCAAAATGAGAGATGCGAAGAAAAGGAAAAGCATTAGTAAGCGTACTTTTGAGTGTTACAATGGTTGCGGCGATGATGTTGACAGCCTGTGGAAACAAGGAGGGAGACGGCAAGATTGAAATCAATCTGGTGCAGTACAAACCAGAAGCTGTCGACGCGTTTGAGGCAATTGAACAGAAATTCAATGAGACGCATGATGACATTCATCTTACCATTGAATCTCCAAGTGACGCAATGACAATTTTAAAGACCAGATTCATCAGAGAAGATAATCCGGATATCATCGGAATCGGAGGAGATGTCAACTTTTCATCTTTTGTTGATTCAGACATGCTGATGGATATCTCCGATTTTGAAGGCCTGAATGACATCAAACAGGCGTACAAAGATATTGATAAGGCGCTTGAGTATGTTCCGGAAGAAGGTATCTACGCAGTGCCGTATGTAGCAAATGCTGCCGGAATCCTATACAACAGAGGGATGTTCGAAGAATACGGATGGAAGATCCCGGAAACATGGGATGAATTTATCGCACTCTGCGATGAGATTCAGTCGGAAGGTATCTTGCCGCTGTATTTCGGATTTAAGGACACCTGGACCACACTGGCACCATGGAATGCAATGGCAGTAGGACTTTGCGAGCCGGATGTATGCCGTCAGGTAAACAAAGGTGAGACGACATTTACCGATGAGTACCGTGAAGTGGCTGAAAAAATGCTGGAGCTTCTGCCATATGGACCGGACGATCCGTTTGCCTACGATTACAACGGAGCATGTACTGCTTTCGCAAATGGAGAATCTGCGATGTATACGATCGGAAGCTATGCAGTTCCACAGATCAAATCTGTAAATCCGGATATGGATATCGATTCTTTTGTATTCCCGGTCAATGACAGGGAAGAGGACAATGTGCTGAACTCCGGTATTGACCTTCAGTTCTGTGTGATGGCAGACTGCGAGAATAAGGAAGCAGCATATGAAGTACTTCGTTTTCTCCTGGAAGATGAGAGTATCCAGGAGTACCTTGACAACCAGAATGCAGTACCGTGTAAAGAAGGCGATTTCGAACTGCCGCCTATGTTGGATGGCATGAAATCTTATATCGATGACGGAAGAATGGCCGATTATCAGGATCATTACTATCCGGCCGAAATGTCGGTGGATGCACAGATCCAGACCTTCCTTATGAAGCAGGATGTCGATGCTTTCCTTGCGAAATTCGATAAGGACTGGGTACGTTATAACAGGGATATTATCCGGAAAGTAGAAGCTTATGAAGCAGAACATCCGGATGAAGACTAGAGAAAGGGGAACCGGAACATGGATAAAAAAGGAATGACAGGACGGAAACGCACGTTTCTTATGATTACAATCCCGATTGTGTTATTATTCTTCTGTTTTAATACACTGCCTCTGATTCAGGGCATTATTTACAGTTTTACAAATTTCAAAGGTTACGGCAGCTATGACTGGGTAGGACTTCGAAACTACATTGACCTGTTCCAGGATTCGCGGGTAGGCAACTCCTATCTGTTCACCTTCAAACTTGCAATCTGTGCAACGATCGTGGTAAATGTAATCAGTCTTGTACTTGCATTGGGGCTGAACAGTAAAATCAAATTCAAGAGTGCGCTTCGCGGAGCATACTTTGTACCGAATATTTTAGGCGCACTGGTTGTGGGTTACATTTTCAACTATTTCTTTACATATATTCTTCCGGCATTCGGCAAGATGATCGGAAGCGGAACACTTGGTTCCAGTATGCTTTCCAATGAGAAGCTGGCCTGGATAGCAGTTGTGATCGTCTGCGCATGGCAGTCCATTGCGATGAACACGATCATTTATATTTCCGGTCTGCAGACAGTGCCGGAGGATGTATACGAGGCCGGTTCAATCGACGGAGCGACAGGCTGGAAGAAGTTCAAGAATCTGACCTTCCCGCTGATCCTTCCGTTCTTCACCATCAACATGGTGCTTTGCGTGAAGAACTTCCTGATGGTATTCGATCAGATCATGGCATTAACGAAAGGCGGCCCTGCACAGAGTACAGAATCCATCTCCTACCTCATTTACCAGAATGGTATGGGCGGTGGACAGTTTGGATTCCAGAGTGCCAACGCGGTAATCTTCTTTATTGTAATCGTTGGAATTTCCGTATTCCAGCTTGGAGTATTAGGTAAGAAGGAGGAGCAGTTATAATGAAAACGAAAGTAAATCCAAAAGTAAACTGGCCGGTTACGATTTTACTGATCCTGGGACTTATTACTGTTATTTTTCCGCTGTATATGACGATCGTGATCGCATTCAAGCAGCCGTCAGAGATGACGAACAGCATTAGCGGAATCCTTTCTCTTCCGAAGAGCTGGAGCCTTTCCAACTTTGCGGAAGCTATGCGGGTGACCGATTTCTGGCACTCTTTATTTAACAGTATCCTGATCACCGTATTGACGGTTGTGATCTCCATTGTGGTCCACTCCCTCATCGGATACGCGATCGGAAGAAATAAAGGACACAGCAAATTTTATAATTTTGTGTATCTCTACATCGTCAGTGGCATGTTCGTACCCTTCGCAATCCTAATGATGCCGCTGGTAAAACAGACTGCGCATCTCGGGCTTGCGAACTGGGTTGGTGTCATCATCCTTTATGTGGTATTCTACATGCCGATGAATGTCCTTCTTTACTCCGGCTATCTGGTAAATATACCGATGGCACTGGAAGAAGCAGCTTATGTGGACGGTGCGACAACATGGCAGACTTATTGGAAAATCATTTTCCCGATCATGAAGCCAATGCATGCAACCGTTGCGGTCCTGACAGCACTCGGAACATGGAACGATGTTATGACTCCGCTTGTCATTATGTCAGGTTCCGGTATGACAACCCTCCCACTGGCACAGATGACATTCCAGACGCAGTTCGGAACCAATTTTAATCTGGCATTTGCGTCCTACTTGCTGGCACTTCTGCCAATTCTGATTTTCTATCTGATCTGTCAGAAACAAATATTAAATGGTGTGGTAAATGGGGCTGTAAAATAAGAAATAAATATGTAAAATACAAAGGTAAGGGTCAAAATTAATTTTGGCCCTTGCGCTGTAACAACAAAAATATGGCAAATACAAATGGAGAGACAGCATGAGCATTATTTTTGATGAGAAGACAAGAACATTTACAATAAACACAAAAGAAACGACATACCAGATGCAGGTAGATGCATACGGATACCTTCTTCATCTCTATTATGGAAGAAAAGCAAAAGGGTGTATGGATTATCTCATTACCTGCGCAGATCGGGGCTTTTCGGGAAATCCGTATGAAGCAGGCGAGGATCGTACCTATTCGATGGATGCGCTCCCGCAGGAGTATCCCTGTAGAGGAAATGGCGATTATCGGAGCACGGCATTTATTGTCTGTGACAGTAATGGAACTACGGGATGTGACCTCAGATTCCAGGGATATGAGATAAGCGACGGAAAATACAGTATTCCGGGCCTTCCGGCAGTCTACGCTTCAGAGGAAGAAGCAGAAACTTTAAAAATTTGTCTTGCAGATTCTGTAAACGGACTGGAAGTGACTTTATTATACGGTGTCCTTCCGGAAGAGGATATCATTACTAGAAGTGTGAAGGTGAAAAATGCAGGAAATAGCAAGCTTTATCTGGAAAAAGTGCAGTCTGCCTGCCTTGACTTTGTTGGAGGAAGATATGATGTAATCAGTTTTTATGGACGCCATGCGATGGAACGCAATTTCCAGAGAAGCGAAGTGTTGCATACGAATACCGTGATCGGAAGCCGCAGAGGCGCATCCAGTCATCAGTACAGTCCGGTGGTCATTCTTGCAGGACATGAGACAAACGAGACAAGCGGAAGCTGTTATGCAATGAACTTTGTTTACAGTGGTGAATTTAAGGCAGAAGTTGAGAAAGATCAGTATAATCAGACGAGAATGCTGATGGGGCTTCAGGATGAAGCTTTCCGATATCCGCTCGATTCTGGTGAGAGTTTCTTTGCACCGGAAGTAATCCTTACTTATACAGATCAAGGATTGAACCGTCTTTCACAGAATCAGCACGCATGTATTCGGAAACATATTTGCAGAGGAAAATATAAGAATCAAGTGCGGCCGGTACTCTTAAACAGTTGGGAAGCGTCTTATTTTGATATTACAGGCAAATCTCTTTGCCAGCTTGCCAAACATGCGGGGGAGGCCGGAATCGAAATGCTGGTCATGGATGACGGATGGTTTGGTAAACGAGATGATGACAATAGCGGCCTGGGGGACTGGTATGTCAATGAGAAGAAGCTTGGAATGTCATTAAGTGAACTGATTCAGAGAGTCAATGCAGAGGGCTTGAAATTCGGGATCTGGGTGGAGCCGGAGATGATAAGTGAAGACAGTGATCTGTACCGTGAGCATCCGGACTGGGCATTTGCGATACCGGGCAGAAAGCCTGTTCGAAGCAGAAATCAGCTTGTACTTGATTTCTCACGCGGGGACGTGGTAGATTATATTTATGATAAAATCTGTGAAGTACTTGATCAGGGGAATATAGAATATCTGAAATGGGATTACAACCGCAGTATTGCCGAGGTCTACTCGGCAGCGGCAGGTGAGCAGGGAAGAGTCCTCTATGATTATATATTGGGACTTTATGATTTCCTGGAAAGGCTTGTGAACCGGTATCCGGATATGCTGATTGAAGGCTGCAGCGGAGGAGGCGGCAGATTTGACGCGGGGATGTTATATTACACACCGCAGATCTGGTGCAGCGATAACACCGATGCCGCGGATCGGATCCGGATTCAGTACGGGACTTCATTTGGGTTTCCGGTTTCAGCAGTGGGCTCTCATGTATCGGCAGTTCCGAACCATCAGACCGGAAGAACGATGCCGATGTATACAAGAGGGGTCGTGGCAATGGCGGGGACCTTTGGATATGAGCTTGATCTGGGCAAACTTGGCAACGAAGAAAAAGAAGAAATCCGCAGGCAGATTCGGGATTATCATAAATATGCAGATCTGATCCAGAACGGAACCTACTACCGACTGACGAATCCGTTTGAAGATGAGACGGGGGCATGGGAGTTCGTTTCGGAAGATCGAAGTGAAGTGTTGCTCAATATCGTGATGCTTGAGATGCATGGAAATATGACTGCTTCTTATGTCAGACTTCAGGGGCTGGATGAGAATGCAGTTTATCAGGATCAGGAGTCGGGAAAGATTTACAGCGGAGCGGCATTGATGGATGCAGGCATTCCGATTCTTGCAAGTATGAGTGAGTACCAGGCGATGCAGATTTATCTGGTGAGAAACTGATAGAGAAAGGACGTTAATTTTATGGCTAATGCAGATGCAGTGTTTCAGAAAAGGATGGATAAACACCACGATGAATTAAAATGGCTCTATATGGAGTTGTATCATAATGGGGATATGTTTGCAGAATTATGTTCTCAGATGTATGAATATTATTCTAATCGGCGTGATTCTCTGAAAGAGAGAGACTTGATCAGGGAAGAGAATCCGGGATGGTTTAAGAAAAATGATATGCTGGGAATGATGATGTATATCGATAATTTTGCAGGCAATCTGAAAGGTGTGCAGGAGAAGCTTTCCTATCTGGAATCATGTAATGTAAACTGTATTCATCTGATGCCGTTCCTGGATTCTCCGAAAGGAAAATCTGACGGAGGATATGCGGTTGCCGATTTCCGCAAGGTGAAGCCCGAGCTTGGAACCATGGCGGATCTGGCGGATCTGGCGGAGGATTGTCATAAGAGAGAGATGAATCTCTGCATGGACTTTGTAATGAATCACACTTCCGAAGATCATGAATGGGCAGTAAAGGCAAAGAACGGCGACGGAGAATATATGAGCCGTTATTTCTTCTATAACAATTATGATATTCCGAGAGAATTTGAAAAAACGGTACCGCAGGTGTTTCCGACAACTGCACCAGGCAATTTCACTTGGGTGCCGGAAGCAGGACATTTTGTAATGACGACATTTTATCCGTATCAGTGGGATCTGAATTACCAGAATCCGCGGGTGTTTAACGAAATGATGTATAATTTCCTGTTCTTCGCAAATCAGGGAATGGACATTATCCGAATCGATGCGGTTCCTTATATCTGGAAACAGCTCGGAACCCAGTGCAGAAATCTGCCGCAGGTACATACCATCGTCCGTATGATGCGCATAATCGGTGAGATCGTCTGCCCGAGTGTGGCACTTCTCGGAGAAGTAGTTATGGAACCGGAGAAGGTAGTTCCGTACTTTGGTACGGTAGAAAAGCCGGAATGCCATATGCTTTACAACGTAACAACTATGGCGACCACATGGAACAGTGTCGCAACCAAGGATACACGCTTGTTGAAGAAGCAGCTTGATATCGTAAACAGCCTTCCGAGGGAATATACATTCCTGAATTATCTCCGTTGCCATGATGATATAGGATGGGGACTTGATTTTGGCACTCTGAGATCATGGGGAATGAAAGAAGTGGAACACAAACGGTTCCTGAATGATTATTTCACAGGTAAATTCGAGGGAAGTCCGAGCCGCGGAGAACTCTACAACGATGATCCTGTCACACAGGATGCAAGATTCTGCGGAACAACAGCTTCCATGTGCGGAGTAGAAAGCGCCGGATTTGAACAGAATGCTCAGAAAATGGAAGAAGCTATCCGCATGGACCTGATGCTTCATGCCTATATGCTCTCCCAGTCCGGTATCCCAATGCTGTACAGCGGAGATGAAATCGGACAGGTCAATGATTATACTTATAAGAAAGATCCGGATAAATGCGTAGACAGCCGCTATATTCACCGCGGCGCGTTCCGGTGGGATCTTACAGAAAACTGCCAGAATCCGGATACTGTCCAGGGAAAAATCTTCCGGGCATTGTCGAAACTGGAACAGATTCGTAAGAACGAAGCAATTTTCGATGCTTCCGCCAACGTATATACTTACGACGTTCATGATACCGCGATTCTTGGTATCATGCGTGAAAAAGACGGTGAGAAATTCTACAGCTTCTACAACTTCAGCGACCAGGAAAGAACTGCCTGGATGTATGAAGAAGGAGAATATGCGAACCTGATTACCGGAGAAAAAGTAGAACTCAAAGATATCAGGATCCCGGCACATGACTTTATCTGGGCGATGACTGCGAAGGATAAAGATGAGATGGAAGAAGATGTGGCGGAAGAAGCTATAGCGGAAGCAGTTGTGGCGGAAGACGTTATAGAGGAAGAGCCGATCGCGGAAGAAAGTGTAATAGGTGACGCGGCAGAAGAATCTTCGGAAACAGTGACTGCGCCGTTAGAAGAAAAAAAAGAACCTGTGAAGCCGGTTTCAGTTCCGAACAAGAACAAAAAGATCAGAAATGTAAGTAAAAGAAGAGCGGCAAAAAAACATAATAAAGTATAGTAATGTCTAAATGAACAGCCAGTCTGCAAACTTGCCGGCAGATTGGCTGTTTTTTGATTGCTGCAATCTAATGACTATAAAATTGACACATCCATCTTCATTATTTACCTATCAGCATCAAAAGAAATTAAGTAAAATATAATTGAACATTATGAGTAAAATAGAGAGGTAGGAGTCATGGGAGAATTATCAACTCTTCCGAATATTGGAAAAGTAGTAGAAGAACAATTGATACAAGTTGGAATTACGACGGCTGCAGAATTGCATGAAATTGGTGCGAAAGCGGCATGGTTGAAAATACAGGAAATCGATGAATCCGCTTGTATAAACCGGCTGATGGCATTGGAAGGAGCGATTCGGGGAGTCAAGAAAACAATGCTGCCCGACGAAGTGAAAGCTGATTTGAAAGATTTCTATAGAGAACATAGAAGATAGATAGAGTGCGAAGGGAAGCGTTATTTTATTATGAAAATTGTAATATTACACGGGTAAAGTCATAAAGGAAGTACATACATGGTGGCGAGAGAATTGGCAGACAAGGTCGGCGGCGAGATTGATGAGTTCTTTTTGCCGCGAAATTTCAATAAGCACTGCACGGGGTGTTTTACCTGTTTTCAGACAGAATTATCGAAATGTCCGCATTAGAAAGAACTGGAGCCGTTAGAAAAGGCAGTTCTCAGCGCGGATCTCATTATCCTGGCAAGTCCGGTTTATGTATACCATGCTTCCGGTCAGATGATGAGTTTCCTGGATCATTTCGGAACCTGGTGGATGATTCACAGACCAAGGCCGGAAATGAGCAGAAAGCAGGCAGTTGCGATCAGCACGGCTGCCGGAGGCGGAATGAAAAGTACGGTGAAGGATATGGCGGACAGTCTTGAAATGTGGGGTATTTCAAAAGTGTACCGTCTGGGAATCGGTGTTCAGGCAGCGAGACCGGATGAAATTCCGGACGGGATTAAGAAGAGTATCCATAGGAAAACGGATAAGATGGCTGGGCAGATTCGGGAAAATGCAGGAAAACAGGGATGCAACAGGCGCGCAAAAATGTGGTTCTATTTGATGCGCATGGCTCATAAGCATTTTGCGCCGATGGAACCGGATTACGGATATTGGGAAGAACGGGGCTGGCACGGAAAGAAGCGGCCCTGGAAATAAAAGATCAAGTCAGCGGGAGGATGGAACTGGACCGAAAAGTATATTGGTGCGAAAACAGCAGTTTGTATTAAAACGGTAATAATTGTGTAAAATGATTTACAGAAACGTAAAAATAGTATAGCAGGTATTGCTAATTCGGAAGTTGATTGGTAAAATAACAGAGAAAACGATATCACAGAAAAGAGACATTAGAAATGAGGTAAAGAATGAACAGTCTGAATGAATGCAATGATAAGAAGATTCCGGGAAGCATTATTCCGGACCTGTTTTTGTCCTTTTTTAAAATAGGCTTATTCACTTTTGGCGGCGGTCTTGCGATGCTTGCACTGATCGAGGAACAGTGTGTAGAAAAGAAGCATTGGATTACGCACGATGAAATGATGTATGTGACAATCATAGCAGAATCAACACCCGGACCGATTGCAATAAACTGTGCAACCTTTGTGGGATATCAGCAGGCGGGACTATCAGGAGCCCTTGCCGCAACAGTCGGAGTCGTTTTCCCTTCATTTTTCATCATTTATCTGATATCCATGTTTCTGAACCAGTTTTTGGAAATCAAAATTATCGCAAATGCATTCAAAGGAATCAAGGCTGCAGTCGGAATCATCATTCTGGATGCGGCAGTCATGATGATACGCAAGATGAATAAAGACAGGATCACGCAGGGAATCATGCTCGTGTCGTTTGCGGCCATGTTTCTGATCCAGATATTCTCCTGGAACTTTTCTTCGATCAGCCTGATGATTATTGCGGCAATTTTCAGTCTTGCGCTTTATCAGATCAATGTGATACGCCATGGAAAGGAGAAAAGAGAAAAATGATTTATCTTGAGCTTTTCCTGGCATTCTTGAAAGTGGGATGTTTTTCTTTCGGAGGTGCATATGGTGCGATTTCTCTGATACGTGACGTTGTTCTGACGCATGGCTGGCTCAGTGAAGAAACGCTGACCTATATGATTGCCGTTAGCGAAAGCACGCCTGGTCCGATCATGGTGAATCTTGCGACCTATATCGGCCTCAGCCAGGCTGGTATATCGGGAGCAGTTTTGGCAACATTTGCAGTCGTTCTCCCTGCATTTGTGATTATTCTGCTGTTTGTAGCTGCCTTAAAGAGAGTATGGAATCATGGCTGTGTACAAGCCGTCATCGGAGGCCTGAAGCCCTGCGTCATCGGAATCATCCTCGCAACAGGAGTAACCATGATCCTGGGAAACTGCATCCGGTTGGAGGAAAATGTGACGGCAGACATACGTTCTGTCATCGTCACGGTCATTCTCGGAGCTGTTCTTTTTATCTTTAAATATCTGTTGAAGAAAAAGATTTCTCCAATGTGGATCATTCTATGTTCTGCGATCCTGGGAATCATAATATGGGGAATCAGGTGACCGCACCAGCCAGTCACCCGTCCCGTCAGACAACCATACAGGAACAACCAGGTGTCTCACAAGACCGTGGAAAACGCCGGCACTTAATGGCAGCAGCCGCATAAGCGGCGCCCTGGCATTTAGTACCGCTGCGTTTTCCCCCGAGCGAAAGAGGGTCTTGTGAGACACCTGGTTGTGGATAATTTTCGATACAATCCCATTTTCCCATTCCCATTCCCCCCAAAAAGTGATACAGTATAAGAAAAAGTATTGTAAATGTTTTCTCAAGGAGGAAGAAATAATGGCAAAGAATATTTTCGAGCCTATGATGGCAAAATTGAAAGCAGATCCGAAAAAGATCGTATTTACAGAAGGAACAGATGAAAGAATTCTGGAAGCAGCTTCTCGTTTACTGAAAGACGGTTTCCTCACACCTGTTCTGGTTGGAAAAGTAGAAGAAGTAAAAGCTGCTGCTGAAAAATTTGGATTTGATATTACAGGAGCAGAGATTGTTGATCCGGATAACTTTGATAAATTCGATGAGATGGTAGAGCTGTTCTGCGAACTTCGTAAGAAAAAAGGTGTGACACCGGAGCAGGCAAAAGAAGTATTAAGCCATGCAAACTATTTCGGAACCATGCTGGTTAAGATGGGACTTGCTGATTCTCTTCTTGGAGGAGCAACCTACTCTACAGCTGATACCGTTCGTCCGGCTCTTCAGGTTATCAAGACAAAACCGGGCAACAAGATCGTTTCTTCATGCTTCATTCTTGCGCGTCCGACAGCAGACGGAGAGAATGAGATACTTGCAATGGGAGACTGCGCGATCAACCTGAAACCGACCGAAGATGATCTGGTTGAGATCGCCGGAGAGACCGCTGCATGCAGTAAATTATTCGGCATCGATCCGAAGGTTGCATTCTTAAGCTACTCTACACTCGGATCCGGAAAGGGAGAAGATGTAGACAAGATGCGCAATGCTACCGCAAAAGCAAAAGAACAGTTCCCGGATCTTGCAATCGACGGAGAATTACAGTTCGACGCTGCTGTTTCACCACGTGTAGCCCAGACAAAATGCCCGGACAGCAAAGTGGCAGGACATGCAAACGTATTTATTTTCCCGGATATCAATGCAGGAAATATCGGATACAAGATTGCGCAGCGCCTCGGCGGATTTGATGCATACGGACCGATCCTTCTCGGACTGAATGCCCCGATCAATGACCTGTCCCGCGGATGTAACGCAGACGAAGTTTACGTAATGGCCATCTTGACAGCCGCACTTGCTTAATTTTCAAAAGTACGCGAATCGAGCTCTCTTTCTGATGAGGAAAGGGAGCTTTTCTTCTACTGGGATTCCGAACAATGGTATTCTACTCTGTTATTATATTTTCTAATAGTGATAGCGTAACACAGATGAACATGTTAAAATATAAACAAAGATTCTCTGAAATACAAGTCTAGAAAAGAGGTAGAAAATGAGTAAAGAGTCATTATTACTGCAGCCATTAAAAGTAGGAAATCTGACATTAAAGAACCGTATCATGTTCCCGCCGCTTACTACCGGATATGAAGAGCGGGACGGATCGATCGGGGAGCGGAGTTTTCATTTTTATGAAAGACTGGCAAAAGGGGGAGCTTCTTATGTCGTGATCGGAGATGTAGCTCCGGTCAATACTGCATCGCCGACGCCGAAGCTGTTTGATGACCGTCAGATTCCGGCATTCAGAAAACTGGCAGATGCAATGCACGTATATGATTGTAAGCTTGCATTGCAGCTATTCCATCCGGAATACGATGTGCCGGGTGTAGGAAAGATGATCCAGGGATCCATGATGGCAATGAAGGTGGCTGAGGCTGCCAAAGCACAGGGGGACATGGAGACTTTTGGAGTTAAGATGAAAGAAGCGGGACAGCTTCGCGATGATGCCTATGCGAAACTGCATCATGACATGCAGCATTTTGTTTCGGAAGCGACTGTAGAACAGTTGGAAGAGATCAAGAAATCCATTGCAGCATCCGCAAGAAGAGCGGCTGAGGCCGGAGTGGATGCGATCGAGGTTCACGGAGACCGCCTGCTGGGTTCCTTGTGCTCAACCGTTCTGAATCACAGAACCGATGAATATGGAGGAGCATTTGAGAACCGTATCCGCTATGCATTGGAAGTGGTTGCGGCAATCAAAGAAGCGGCACCGTCTCTGATGGTGGAATATAAGCTCCCGTTCATCACAATCAACGCGGATGGAAGTGACCGTGGAAAAGGCGGACTTTATGAGGCGGAAGGTATTGAATTTGCAAAGAGACTGGAAGCAGCAGGAGTGGATATGATTCAGGTCGCTCAGGCAAATCATACCGGAAATATGGGCGATACCATTCCTTCTATGGGAACCGTTCCATATAACTGGACTCTTCCGATTGCAAAGAAGGTAAAAGAAGTGGTATCGATTCCGGTTGCAACGGTAGGACGAGTGGTGAATGTGAAAAATGGAGAGGAGATTCTTGCAAATGGCGAAGCAGATATGATCAGCTACGGAAGATCCCTGCTCTGTGATCCGGATATTGCGATTAAGATTGAGAAGGATGAACCGATCCGTGAATGCCTGAACTGTAATAAGGGATGCGTAGATGCAATCCAGAATCGCCGTTATATTTCCTGTGTACTTAATGCGGAAAATGGAGACGAGGCAACCATTTTCATTAATCCTGCAGAAGAGAAGAAGCATGTTGTGATTGTCGGAGCAGGTATTGCCGGACTGGAAGCGGCACGTGTGGCAGCAGTTCGCGGACATCAGGTAGACGTTTATGAGAAAGCGGATCATATCGGAGGCCAGATCCATCTTGCAGCGGTACCGCCGAGAAAGAGCGAGATCCTTCGTTCCGTTGAATATTTTGAGAGAATTTTGCCGGAACTTGGGGTAACGATCCATCTGAATACAGAATGCAGCAAAGAGATTATGAATGGTGCAGATGCTGTGATCGTGGCAGTCGGTGCACATGATTTCATCCTTCCGGTGCCGGGAGCAGACAGTGAAAACGTCGTATCTTCGTGGGATGTTTTGAGTGGAAAAGCAGAAGTCAAAGGCCACTGTGCTATCATCGGCGGCGGTCTTGTCGGAACGGAGACTGCAGAATATGTACTGGAGAAAGGCTGTCAGGTATCGGTGATTGAAATGCTGGGTCAGATTGCAAATGGAGAATCATCCACCATTCTTCCGATTATCATGAAAGATTTTGCACAGCATGATGTAAAACAGTATGTCAATACAAAAGTCAACCGTATCGTCAACGAAGGAAAGACGATTCTTGCTACGGATACAAAGGAAGAAAAAGAAATTTCCATAGATTGTGATACGATTATTATGGCAGTAGGGTCCAAGAAAAATGAGTTGGATATGGAAGGCGTTACTGTACCTGTTTATTACGCAGGAGATTGCTCCGGAGATAGAACGGCCAGCATTGCAGAAGCAGTTCGTGCGGGATATGCGGCTGCAAATGAAATTTAACGAGAAGATTAGGGGGCGACATTACAATCGCCCCTAATTGAGTAAAAATAATAAAAAATACATCCTATGCTATATATTTTTCAATACCCGCTCTGCATTCTTATAACAGATTGCATCGATTTCACCGGAAGTAAAGCCCGCCTTCTCGAGAGCCGGAAGAAGAAGCGGCATATCCTGACATCCGGCAAGTTCCATTTCACAGCTCATTCCGTCGAAATCACTTCCAAGAGCAGCAATATCAATGCCTCCTACATTTACAATGTGGCGCAGATGCTCAGCAATCACTTCGGCGTTGCAGATCCCGCTATCCTGCAGAAATGTACCATAGAAATTCACACCCACCAGTCCCTGACGTTCTCCGATCATTCGGATCATCCGGTCGGTCAGATTCCGGGAATGTCCGCAGAGAGCGCGGCAGCAGGAGTGGCTGGCAACGAACGGCTTTCGGGTATTTTGATATACATCTTCAAAACCGGCATCGGAAAGATGCGATACATCGATCAGCATACCGAGCCGTTCCATTTCTCCAATCACCTCCAGACCGAAAGGTTTCAGACCGGTTCCACTCTGGGAGGACATGTTGTGGGGAAATCCCAGTTCATTTTCATAGTTCCAGGTCAGCGTGATCAGGCGGATTCCTTCCTCGTATAGAGCGTACAGGCGGCTCATATCATTTTCCAGAATACCGCCTTCTTCTACTGTGAGAAAACAGGAAAGCTTTCCGGCGGATTTGTTGCGCAGATAATCATCAAAAGAAAAGGCGCAGGATACCTCAGCGTGTCTGTCGGCGCTACTTTTTAGAAGACGGATCATCTGTAATGCATCTGTGTAATGGCTTTCACTTATCGGAGTCTGCTTCCGGTTGATAAAGCAGGCAAAGAACTGAGCCAGAGCGCCGGTCTTATGTAGTCTGGAAAGATCAATGTGTCCGCGGTTTTCCCACGGGGTTTCATACGGAAGCGTGTCTTCCTGCGTGTAGAGACGATAGAGTGTATCACAGTGGAGGTCAATGTAGTTCATAATCAAATCCTTCTTTCTATTCAGAATAAATGTCCATATACTGTATTTAGTATACTTTATGAAGAATGGCTTGTAAAATGAAATTGCAATATATAGTGCGAAACTGGTATAATACGGTTAGATACCGATCAGGAAAACGGAAAGGGGAATAAGGAATGGTGTATGTGTAGAGGAATTTGAAAAATAATTCCAAAACTTCGTCACAATGCCACGTTGACAATCGAAAGCGTGGTTTAATATAATAGAATAAACAAGGGCGTTTTCTGATAGGGAAAGAGCGCCCTTTTTTCAATATCAGAGAGTTTAGTATTATCAAAATGCAGTCTGTTTTTCAGTATGGAGGAATACATAATTATGAGAAATTATACAAGAAAAGATATTCTGCGTCTGGTGGAAGAAGAAGATGTCGGATTTATCCGTCTGCAGTTTACTGACATTTACGGTACATTGAAAAATGTGGCGATCACTACAGGACAGCTTGAAAGAGCATTGAATAATGAATGCATGTTTGACGGATCTTCAATTGAAGGATTTTCGCGGATCGAAGAATCAGACATGTATCTTCGGCCGGACCTGAATACATTTACCATTTTCCCATGGCGGCCGCAGCAGGGAAAAGTGGCAAGATTTATCTGTGATATCTACCGTCCGGACGGAACAGCGTACGAGAGCGACCCACGCCAGGTCCTGGAAAATGTAATTCGGGAAACCGAAGAAATGGGATATCAGTTTGTAGTCGGACCTGAATTTGAATTTTTCCTTTTCCATCAGGATGATGATGGAACACCGACGACAACAACGCATGAGAAGGCGGGATATTTTGATCTTGGGCCACTCGATCTGGGAGAAAATGCGAGAAGGGATATGGTGCTCACACTGGAGGATATGGGAATAGAGATTGAGGCATCCCATCATGAAATGGCACCGGCGCAGCATGAGATCGATCTGAAATACGAGGAAGCGCTTGAAACTGCGGATAATATGGTTACGTTCCGGATGGTTGTGAAAACAATTGCCAAACGTCACGGATTACATGCGACCTTTATGCCAAAACCGAAATACGGAATCAATGGTTCCGGAATGCACCTGAATATGTCACTTTCCAGAGATGGAGAGAATATTTTCTCGGATGAAAATGATGAACATGGTCTGAGCCAGGAAGCTTATTATTTCATCGGCGGACTCATGAAGCATATCAAGGCGATTACATTTATCACGAATCCTCTGGTAAATTCTTACAAACGTCTTGTACCCGGATATGAAGCACCTACTTATATTGCGTGGTCGGCAAATAATAGAACACCGCTGATCCGGATTCCGGAATCCAGAAGGAGCGGTAAACGAATCGAGCTGCGAAGCCCGGATGCATCTGCAAATCCATATCTTGCACTTGCGGTTTGTCTGGCAGCAGGAATGGAGGGAATCCGTGAAAAAATTCTTCCTCCAAAAGAAATCAGTCAGAATATTTTTGAATTGAATGAAGAGGAGAAAAAGGCGCTTGGCATTGAATGTCTCCCGGGCAGCCTTATGGAAGCGGTAGAAGAATTTGAGAAAGATGCTTTTATCCAGAAGGTACTTGGAGAGGAACTTTCCCAGAAATTCATCAAAGCCAAAAAAGCAGAGTATGACAGATACCGCAGCCAAGTTTCAGAATGGGAAATGAATGAGTATCTGCAGAAATATTAGAGCTCCTTACCAAGTAGCATTTGTATAGGCGAAAAGAGTGAGGAGGCTGGTATAGTGAGTAGTATTGTTGTTGTATTTCCCAAGAAGGAAAATGCGACGAATATTCGAAATATACTGGTACGAAACGGATTTAGTGTGATGGCGGTCTGTACGACCGGTGCGCAGGCGATCCAATATGCAGATGATCTCGATGACGGGATTATAGTTTGTGGGTATAAATTATCGGATATGCTATATACTGAATTAAGAGAATATCTGCCGGAGACATTTGAGATGCTGCTGGTTGCGTCACCGGATAAATGGCATGATGGCCGGATTCCGGGTGTGATCGGCCTTGGGACGCCCATCAAAGTATTTGATCTTGTAAATACGATGGAAATGCTGATGCGCACGATGGAGCGGCGCAGAAAGAAACGCAAGGCCGACCTGAAGAACAGAAACCCGAAGCAGCAGGCATTAGTGAAGCAGGCAAAAGAGCTTCTGATGGAGCGAAATCATATGACAGAGGAAGAAGCACACCGCTATCTGCAGAAATGCAGTATGGACAGCGGAACGAATATGGTGGAGACCGCTCAGATGGTACTTAGTATTATGGCAGAATAGGAGTTGGCAGGAGCGAAGCGATCTATGAATTTTACGAAGATGCATGGACTTGGAAACGACTATGTATTTGTGAATTGCTTCAGAGAAAAGATAACAGAACCATCAGAATTAGCAAAAAGAATCAGTGACAGACATTTTGGAATTGGATCGGACGGATTGATACTGGTGAAACCTTCCGTGAAGGCTGATTTTAAAATGGAGATTTACAATGCGGACGGTTCCGCTGCAAAAATGTGTGGAAACGGGATCCGCTGTCTCGCGAAATACGTGTATGAGTGCAAAATGACGGCAAAGACGGCTTTGACGATAGAAACCGCCTGCGGGATACGTAATCTGGCGCTTCAGATTGAGGAAGGTGAGGTGGAGGCAGTCTGCGTGGATATGGGAACCCCCAGACTGAATACCCATTGCATCCCGATTTTGTGCGAGCGAGATCTTGTACTGAATGAACCGATCACGGTGAAGGGAGAGGAATACCGGATTACGGGGATTTCCATGGGGAATCCACACGCAGTTGTCTATGTGGATCATGTGAAGGATTTCCCGGTGGAGGAGCTGGGACCGGCGTTTGAGTTCCATCCTAGGTTTCCGGATCGGATCAATGCAGAGTTTTGTCAGGTGATTGATCGAAAAACGATTGCCATGAGAATCTGGGAAAGGGGTTCGGGAGAGACGCTTGCCTGTGGTACGGGAGCCTGTGCCGCCTGTGTTGCATCCGTATTGAATGACTTGACAGATGAGAAAGTTACAGTTAAATTATTAGGAGGAGAATTAGCCGTCAGATGGGACCGCAAGGTCAATCATGTGTATATGACAGGACCTGCAGAGCGGGTGTTTGACGGAATTTTATAAAAGGAGAAGATATCAATGTACAAAGTAAATGAAAATTATCTGAAATTACCGGGAAGCTATCTGTTTTCCAATATTGCTAAGAAAGTAGCCGCGTTTCAGGCTGCAAATCCGGACGCATCCATCATCCGTCTGGGAATCGGTGATGTTACCCAGCCGCTTGCACCGGCGATCATTGAAGCGCTCCACAGTGCGGTGGATGAGATGGCACACGCCGAGACATTCCACGGCTATGCGCCGGATCTTGGGTATGAATTTCTGAGAAGTGCGATTGCAAAGAATGATTTCCAGGCACGCGGATGTGATATCGCATCGGATGAGATCTTCATTTCCGATGGAGCAAAATGCGATTCCGGAAACATTCAGGAGATTTTTGGACCGGATTGTAAGATTGCAGTATGTGACCCGGTTTACCCGGTTTATGTAGACACCAATGTCATGGCAGGACGTACCGGTACATACGACGCAGCTACCGGAACCTGGAGTGATGTGATCTATATGCCGTGTACGGCTGAGACCGGATTTGCACCGGAACTTCCGGAAAAGACACCGGATATCATTTACCTGTGTTTCCCGAATAATCCGACCGGAGCAACGATCACCAAAGACGAACTGCAGAAATGGGTTGATTATGCAAATAAAGTCGGAGCTGTGATCATTTACGACGCAGCTTATGAAGCATATATTACAGAAGAAAATGTACCACACAGCATTTATGAATGCGAAGGTGCAAGAACCTGCGCGATCGAACTCCGCAGCTTCTCGAAGAATGCAGGATTCACCGGAGTCCGTCTGGGTGCAACCGTTATTCCGAAAGATCTGAAATGCGGTGATGTGATGCTGCACTCTCTCTGGGCAAGAAGACATGGGACCAAGTACAATGGCGCTCCATATATCGTACAGAAAGCCGGCGAGGCTGTTTATTCAGAAGCGGGCAAGGCACAGCTGAAAGAGCAGATTGCATACTATCAGAAGAATGCAAAGACGATTTTTGAAGGACTGAAAAATGCAGGATACACTGTATCCGGAGCAGTGAATTCCCCGTACATCTGGCTGAAGACACCGGACAATATGACTTCATGGGAGTTCTTCGATTACCTGCTTGAGAAAGCGAATGTGGTAGGCACACCGGGATCCGGATTCGGACCGAGCGGAGAAGGATATTTCCGTCTGACCGCATTCGGAAGCTATGAAAACACACTGGAAGCAATTAAGAGAATTCAGAGTATTTAGTAAGAGTGGCCAGGGGACGTACCCCTGGCCACATTTTACAATAATATTACATAGAATTTATGTGTTTTTATCTGTCACTTGATATATTTACTCTGTTAATGTGCAAGATGCGGCATATGTTTTACTGTGCATGCAAGGTGCAAAAAGGAAAGGAGATCCAATTATCGAAAAGGACAGACAAAAAAGACGAGGGTTACTGAGAAGTATTTGCCAGAACGGAAACCGATCTGAATGGAGAACGGGCGCCACAGGGAAACAGAGACAGTGAGACAAATCTTGGCGATCTGATCACAGATGCGATACTGTGGAACGTCTCAAAGGATGTGAATTAATCGTGTTACGATTAAGAGTGTGAACGGAAGAGCATTTGACCCGGTTGAGACATACGCTGTAGTAATCAATAATTTCTGTGCGGCAGGGCTTGGTGCCATTGGATATACAGTCCGAAAGAAATATACTGCAATGTAAAATGATACTTCAGGGCTGAACTTCGAATTGTTAAAATATATGAGCGCAAATTACTTTTTGATTCACAGATACGTGAAGGTAGAGAGTAATTTGCGCTTTTGACATTTGGTTACAATTTGCTGCAGGCACGCTCTGTATTTTTGGAGGCTTCTGCTTTTATCTGTAATTCCGTAATGTGTTCCCCGTAATTCGCGGACTGGTGAATGTCAATCCATAAAAACTCAAGAAGATCACCGGATAAAATCAGATGGTGTTTATCAGCATATTCTTGTATCATAGGAAAATAAGACTTGTGTTGGTGAGAATTGCCCTGATAACAGACGGAGAGATAGTCCCCTTCGTCCAGTTCATCCGTTCCGTTCGGATCAATAATGAATACCCCGGCATAGTTTCCGAAACGATTTTGGGTTGCATCTTCAAGAGGAAGAAATGAGCCGATTCGATTATTGCCAATAATGTACAGGTGATTTTTATCCTTATTCATCAGTTGCTTGATGAGCATATCCATTTCTTCGTCCGTATGGTAAAGGTGGTTGAGAATATGGCATTTACGCTTGGGAAAATGTTTAAGTATTACGGTGTCAAGTGGCTGGCGGGTAGCTTTTTCCAAGGTGGATAACCGTTCGGAAACATTTTCTTTCAGTTTTTCCAGAGCCTTCATATGTTCTTCTATGAGCCCTAATTCTTCCTCCAGGAGCGTTCGGGTGGACTCTATACTCCGGTTCTGCATATAATTCCGGATCTTTTCCATCGGAAAGTCTAAACGGCGCAGATCGCGTATGACGTTCAGTTTCCAAAGATCATCAAGACCGTAGATCCGGTATCCATTTGCCCCTCTTCTGGGAGATAAAATTCCAAGTTTTTCATAATAACGCAGAGAATCTGTACCAATCTGATAAATCTTTGAAATTTCACCGATCGTATAGTATTGTTTCATAAGTGACTCCTTTTATTGAGAACAGAAAAAAATTAAAACATTTTGCAAAAACGGGTTGACCTTAGTATTATACCAAGGTTTAATCTGAAAAGGAAGCGTATGAAAGTAGAGGTTTTTGTTTTATGCAATTGGAAGGCAAGTCGCTAAAGACAGATTTTTTGAAATTTATCATTCCGTCGATTATCGCACAGTGTGTATTCTCTTTATATACGATGGTGGACGGAATCTTTGTTGCACGAGGAGTTTCGGAAGTGGCGCTTACGGCAGTCAATATATCCATGCCATTTTCGGTAGGATTATTTTCAATTTCGTTGTTATTTGCTGTAGGAAATTCTACAATCGTTGCAATATCTTTGGGAAAGGGGGAAAAAGAGAGGGCGAATCAGGTGTTTACCCAGAACATAGTGGTTCTCTGTGTGCTGGCGGTAATTGTAACAGCGCTGGTTCTGATTTTTCTGGAACCATTTGCAAGATTCCTGGGGGCAACGGATACGATTCTTCCCTATGCGAAGGAATATATTGGTACAATCGCGCCATTTGCGATTGCGTACATGCTTTCGTATTCTTTTGAAACTCTGATCAAGACAGATGGGTATCCGAAGCTGGCTACGATTTATGTTACCAGCGGTGCAGTTCTAAACTGCATTCTGGATTATCTTATGGTAATACGATGGAACCAGGGCGTACGGGGAGCAGCTTGGGCAACAGGCCTTTCTCAGGCTGCTGTCATTGTACTGTATCTAAAGCATTTCCTCGGGCCCAAAGGAACGATCCGCTTTGCCGGATTCCGGTTCAGCTTTGCGGTTATATGGCGTCAGATACAGAATGGGTTCGCGTCCGGCATTACGGAGTTTTCGGGTGGAATGATCATCTTCTTCTTTAACCAGGCCATACTGGCATTTATCGGAGAAGAAGCCTTGGTAAGTTATACGATCATTTCCTACGTGAATACGATTGTGGTGATGTCAATGACCGGAATCGCTCAGGGAACACAGCCGCTGATCAGCTATTATTATGGTAAAGGGGAGCGGAAAAAGTATCAGAAGCTTCTGAAATACGGGATTGTGGCGGCTATGGTATTTTCGGGTGTATCAACGGCAGGCTGCTATCTGGGAGCAGAAGGAATTGTAAAAGTATTCCTGGAAAACGACAATCCGCAGCTCATAGCGTATACTGTGCGAGTGTTTCGCGTTTTTATCCTGTCCTTTCTGCTGGCGGGATATAATGTAGTGATTGGCGGGTATTTTACATCGATCGAAAAGGCAGGATTTGCAGCGGCAATATCATTGACGAGGAGCCTGGTTGCGTTGGTGGGAAGTCTGGTGATTCTGACGGCTGTGTTCGGCGGAGAAGGAATCTGGTGGTCACCGCTTTTGGCAGAAACAGTTTGCCTGATTCTGGCCCTTGGAATGCTGAACTGGTACAGAAAAAAGCAGATGTGAAATGTCTGAAAAAAGAAAGAAAAAACACAAGAAAACTTTCTTTAAAAAAAATAAAAAAAGGGGTTGCATTTCATGGAAGTTCTGGTATAATAACATTGTTCGCTGATGAGAGCGGCTAACAAACACCAGATAATGCGGATTGGTGTAATGGCAGCACAGCAGACTCTGACTCTGTTAGTAGAGGTTCGAGTCCTCTATCCGTAGCTCCTTAATTGAATAAGGGAAAAGGATATTCTGAAAAGAATATCCGAAACACATCGGAGTGTGGCTCAGCTTGGTAGAGCGCTACGTTCGGGACGTAGAGGTCGCAAGTTCAAATCTTGTCACTCCGATTTTTTAAACCACAAAACTTGAAGACGCAGGTTTTGTGGTTTTTTAGATAGTAGGGACGTTTCTTTTGCCACGACCAGCGCCCATTGGCATGATTTTATATCGAAGTTCCACTCCATGAGAGAATGATCTCATGAAAAAAGAAAATGAATAAAGGTGGGGTTCACCACTTACCACAAAGCAGCAGCATGAGGAAGAGAGTTTCTTCATGCTGCTGCTTTGCTATAGTTTATTCCTATATATCGTAATAATATATCTGGATTAGGCAGTGACATTTATATATGGTAAACTTATATTCATTGGAATGGTAAAAAAATGATAAGACCTTACAGAAAATATGAAAAAATGACTTTTAGGAGAGAGGAAAGTATGGACAGAGGGATCAATACAAGATGTCTTCATTTAAAAGAAACAGAAGGGAAATCAGAAAACTATGGTGCGATAAGTTATCCAATATATCAGACATCAACTTACGCACACCCGGGTGTTGGGAAAAGTACGGGATGCGATTACACTATTGATGGAGCTGTTTGAGCCCGGTGATCATTTGGTTGTCGAATCAGATCTGTATGGTGGGAGCATTCGACTGTTTGATAATGTCTCTAAAAAGAATCATTATGAATTTACATTTCTGGATTGTTCTAATGAAGATGTAGAGGGGGCCATTCGGGAAAACACGAAGGCCATATATATAGAAACGCCTACGAATCCGATGATGAATGTTTCAGATATATCTTACATTGCCGGAATAGCGAAGAAACATCATTTATTGTTGATTGTGGATAACACATTCTTGTCACCATATTTTCAAAACCCATTGGAACTTGGAGCTGATATTGTAATACACAGCGGGACAAAGTTTCTGGGAGGACATAATGATACACTTGCAGGATTTGTTGTAACGAACAACGAAGAAATACAGGAGAGACTTCGTTTTATTATAAAGACTACAGGGGCAGGGCTTTCGCCTTTTGATAGCTGGTTGCTTCTGAGAGGAATTAAAACACTTGGAATACGTATGGAGAAATCACAGGAAAATGCAATTCAAATAGCTGTTTGGCTGAAGAAACAAAGTTGTGTGAAAAACGTGTATTATCCCGGTCTGCCGGAACATCCCGGCTATGAGATTATGAAGAAGCAGGCAAGAGGATTTCAGAGGATAAATGTTGCAGCTCCAAGAAAAATAATCACGGAATGCCTTGAACGGATTCGGGGAATATTGTGAAGATAAGTAACATTAAAAGAGAGAGGGAAAGTGTTAAATTGAGAAAAGAAATCCTGAAAAATGCATTTATAAAGTCCATACCAATCATGTTCAGTTATCTGTTTGTCAGTATGGCGTATGGAATCATGATGGAAGAGGCAGGATTTAAATGGTATTACGCATTGTTCATCAGTATGACGGTGTATACAGGGGCGTTTCAGTTCCTTCCGATTACTTTTTTGAGCAGTGGCGCTTCTATTCTTACCATCGCATTGATGGCTTTTTTGATGAATAGCCGGCAAGTATTCTATAGTCTGACATTTGTGGATGAATTCAGAGAAATGGGGAAGAAAATGTTGTATATGATCCACACCATGACAGACGAGACTTATGCGGTTAACCTGACTCTTGACTCAAAAGGGAAAGAAAAAGAAGATACCATGTTCCTGATTGCATTGCTCTCCCGATGTTACTGGATGATTGGCGCTGTTACGGGGGGAATCCTGGGGCAGGTGATTCCGTTTGATCTGAAAGGGATTGATTTTTGCATGACGGCCTTATTTATTATCATCTTTATAGACCAGTGGGAGAAGGCGGATAACCATCTGCCTGCTCTGGCGGGTCTGGCAGTGGCATTGATTTGTCTGATTACAATCGGAGAGAGAAATTTTATACTTTCCTCATTACTTATTATATCGGGCATGCTACTGGTTGTACGTAAACGGAGGAGTGGAGAGTGAATAAAAATGAGATTATTCTTGCAATTCTGGTATCTGCCGTTATAACATTCTCACTTCGCGCTCTGCCGTTCGTGGCTTTCCGCGATGGAAGAAAGATGCCGGAAGAACTGGTCTATCTTGGAAAAATCCTGCCTTCTGCAATTATGGCGGTATTGATTGTGTATTGTCTGAAAAGTGCAGTAACAGACTGGAGAGGGACCGGAGTACCGGAACTGATTGCGGCAGTGGTGACGGTGATTAGCTACAAGTGGAAACATAATACGTTATTTTCAATCGTATCAGGGACGGTATGTAACATGTTGTTGTGTTCGATGTAGAGAATCGTAGGAGGATTAAAATGCTGCATATTTGTCGCAAATCTGTAAAATTATATTTGAGGGGACAAGCCAATGATAAATCAATTTTCAAGGACACAGTTACTGTTGGGAGAAGAAGCAATGAAACGACTTGCGGGGGCGAAAGTGGCAGTATTCGGAATCGGAGGTGTGGGAGGATATGTGTGCGAAGCGCTGGTAAGGAGTGGCGTGGGAGCTTTTGACCTGATCGATGATGATAAAATCTGTCTGACGAACCTGAATCGTCAGAACATCGCCACAAGAAAAACAGTAGGAAAATATAAAGCAGATGTAATGAAAGACCGGATTCTGGAAATAAATTGGGCCTTCTCAAAATCGGTCAATCGTATATAATAGTAATTAACCGGACCGGTCAATAATCGGAGAAGCCAAGGAGGAACGCCATGAACGAGAAATTCTTTTCCCTTCCGATAGAAAAGCAGGAAGCGATCATCAACGCCGGCTATCGGGTGTTTTCGGAAAATTCTTATAAGAAAAGTCCAATGAGCGAGATTGCGGATGCAGCCGGAATCAGCAAGTCTTTATTATTCTATTATTTTCATAATAAAAAAGAGCTGTATTTGTTCCTGTGGGAGAATTGTGCGCAGCTCACGATTGAAGAACTGACGAAAAGTGGATGTTATGAGCAGAAGGATCTGTTTGAAGCTATGTACAAAGGAACGCAGGCGAAAGTACGTATCATGCGGAGGTATCCGGAAATTGGGAAATTTACGCTCAAGGTGTATTACGAGAAGGACCCGGAGGTCAGGGCGGATATCCAGAAAAGCATCGCAAAATATGCCGATTTTAAACAGAATGTCAAACAACTGAACTTTGACTCCAGTCAGTTTGTCCCCGGCATAGACATCGAAATGATGTATAACGATATGTACTGGGCTTCGGAAGGATATATCTGGGAAAAGATTCAGGATGAGAAGTACGATGTGGACATGATGGAGCGGGATTTCCTGAAAATGGTGGATTTCTGGAAATCTATTTATTTACGAAAAGAGGGGGAACACGATGAAGGCAATTGAAACAACGGATCTGACCAAATATTATGGTAAAGCAAGAGGGATTATTAAGTTGAATCTGTCGGTAGAAGAAGGAGAGTTTTTCGGATTTATCGGACCGAACGGGGCGGGGAAGTCTACCACGATCCGAACGCTTCTGGGACTGATCCATCCGACTTCGGGGCAGGCTAAAATACTGGGAATGGATATAGGGAAGGATAGAAATCAGATTCTGTCTGAAGTGGGATACTTGCCTTCGGAAGCAGTATTTTATCAGGGGATGAAGGTCAAAGATATTTTGAAGTTGTCTGCGGATCTGAGGAAGACAGACTGTGCGAAAGCATCGGCAGAATTATGTGACCGGCTGCAGCTTGATACGAGCCGGAAAGTGGAAGAGCTGTCTTTCGGGAACAGGAAAAAAGTTGCGATCGTTGCGGCGCTGCAGCATAATCCGAAGTTATTGATTCTCGATGAACCGACCAGTGGTCTGGATCCGCTCATGCAGAGGGAATTCTTCTCTGTCTTGAGAGAGAAAAATGAACAAGGTACAACCATTTTCCTGTCCAGCCATGTGCTGTCAGAGATTCAGAGAAATTGTACGAGAGCGGCAATTATTCGGGAAGGACGTATGATTGCCTGCGACAGTGTGGAAGCATTGTCCCGCACCAATGCAAAACGCATCACGATTCATGGAGCAATCTCACTTCAGGGATTGGATGGTGTACGTGATCTTCAGGAAACAGACGGCGTATCTAGTTTTCTTTATAGTGGAGATATCAAACGACTTCTCCAGATACTTGCAGGCAGTGATATCACGGATCTTTCGGTCGCAGAACCGGATCTGGAAGAAATATTTATGCATTACTATGAGGATGGAGGGGAGCAGTAATGACGTTAACAAAGCATGAATTAAAACAAGGCTGGAAAGCACTTGCGATATGGACGGTGTCGATCGGTTTTTTTATTGTAATCTGTGTGCTGCTGTATCCTGAAATGAAAGGTGAAATGGAAGGTGTCAGCGACATATTCGCTTCCATGGGAGCATTTACAGCAGCTTTTGGCATGGATCGTTTGAATTTTGGTACTCTGATCGGATTCTATTCTGTTGAGTGTGGAAATATTCTGGGATTAGGCGGAGCATTTTTTGCCTCTTTTGTTGCAGTCGGGGTTCTGGCAAAGGAAGAAAAAGAAAGAACCGCAGAATTTCTGCTTACACATCCGGTCAGCAGAAGCCGGGTTGTCAGTGAAAAGCTGATTTCTGTTCTTATTCAGATCGTGATTCTGAATGCGATCATCTTTGCGCTGTCGGTTGCTTCCATTAAAGGAATCGGAGAAGAGATCATGTGGAAAGAAATTTCTCTGATCCATCTTGCATTTTTTCTGGTGCAGCTGGAACTGGCAGGTATATGCTTTGGAATTTCAGCATTTATCAGAAAAAGCGGAATCGGAATCGGACTGGGAATTGCGACTGTGATGTATTTCCTGAACATTGTGGCTAATATTTCCGAAAGCGCAGAATTCTTAAAATATATCACACCATTTGGCTATGCCGAGAGCGCGGACATTGTGGAAAATGGCTGTCTGGATGGGAAAATGATTTTGATCGGGATGGCTGTGGCTGTCATTTGTGTTGTTCTGGGATATTGGAAATATTGCAGGAAGGATATTCAATAGACACAATTTGTGCTATGATAATGGAAGAAATATATTTTGGAGGTTATCATGAAAAAACAAGGTGTGTTCAAAGAGATGGCTATCCTTACAGGTGCGGTTGCGATCATCGCAGCAGCAGTATTTTTCTTCCTGATTCCGAGCCATACAGCGGTCAGCAGTATTTCAGGTCTGGCTATCGTGTTATCGAATTTTATCCCGCTTTCGATTTCAGCGATCACCATGATCCTGAATGTAGGATTGTTGATCATCGGATTTATCCTGTGCGGGCCGGAATTCGGATATAAGACCGTGTATACATCCATCATGCTTCCGGTATTTATGGGGATTCTGGAAGCGCTTCTGCCAAATAATCAGTCGCTGACCGGAGATCAGGCACTTGATGTACTCGCCTATATCCTGCTGGTGAGTGTGGGACTCAGTATTTTGTTTAACCGCAATGCGTCATCAGGAGGACTGGACATTGTTGCGAAAATCATGAACAAATTCCTGCATATGGAGTTGGGGAAGGCGATGTCCCTTGCCGGGATGTGTGTGGCACTTTCTGCTGCATTTGTTTATGACTCAAAGACGGTTGTACTGAGTGTGATCGGTACGTATTTTAACGGGATCGTGGTGGATTACTTTATTTTCGGGCAGAACGAAAAGAAAAGAGTGTGCATTGTATCCCAGAAGGAAGAATTGGTGCGGGATTTTATTCTGAACGATCTGCACAGCGGTGCAACGATCTATGAAGCGATTGGGGCGTATACGCTTGAAAAGCGCCGGGAGATCATTGCAATTGTAGACAAACATGAATATCAGAAGCTGATGAGATTCATGAATGAAAAGGATCCGGATGCATTTATGACGGTGTATTCGGTACATGACATGAGATATAAACCGAAAGTGTATTGAGAAATCAAAGCCAGTGATTTGTGTGAATCCACATTTCACCGGCTTTTGTTTTTTAATCCAAAATCTATTTTCTTTTCAAAATTATATTGCACATATGAAATAAATATGATATCATTTTGATATCAAAATAAAGGAGGGGGAACTCATGAAGGAAATCACATTAAACAATAGGAAGAACGGAATGCCGGTACTGCTTCTGACCATCGCTCTGTATGTACTCGCAACGGTAGGTCTGATCTTTGGGATCGAATACGAATACTGGATCCTTGTGGTTCTTTGCAGTATCTGGCTGGCACTTGGCTGGATTTTGTTTTTAGGTCTTAAGACACTGAAACCACAGGAAGCGCTTGTGCTTACTCTTTTCGGAAATTATGTCGGTACGCTGAAAGAGCCTGGTTTCTATTTTGTGAATCCGTTCTGTGTAGGTGTGAATCCGGCTGCGAAGACAAAGCTGAACCAGAGCGGAGACGTGGACAGCCAGTCCAAGAGGTCTGTAATTTTCACACAGCCACAGGCAGGACAGGCTGTGGAGACGGTGAATAAGAAGATCTCTCTGAAGGTTATGACACTGAATAACAACCGTCAGAAGATCAATGACTGCCTCGGCAACCCGGTGGAGATCGGAATTGCCGTTACATGGCGGGTGGTGGACACGGCAAAAGCAGTTTTTAATGTAGACAACTATAAGGAATACCTTTCTCTGCAGTGCGATAGTGCGCTCCGTAATATTGTGCGGCTATATCCTTACGATGTATCTCCGAATGTAGATACCACAGGAGACGGTGTCGCGGATGAAGGAAGCCTTCGCGGTTCCAGCGAAGTGGTTGCGGCAAGAATTAAAGAAGAGATCCAGGGCAGAGTGGAGGAAGCAGGCCTTGCGATCATCGAAGCGCGTATCACTTATCTGGCATATGCTCCGGAGATTGCGGCAGTCATGCTTCAGCGACAGCAGGCTTCTGCGATCATCGATGCGAGAAAAATGATCGTTGACGGAGCCGTGGGCATGGTGGAGATGGCACTTGAAAGGCTGGAAGAGAAGGATACAATAGCATTAGACGATGAAAGAAAAGCTGCGATGGTATCTAATCTGCTGGTTGTGCTTTGTGGAAATCATGATGCACAGCCGATAGTAAATACAGGAAGTCTTTACTAATATGGCAGAAACGAAAAAACAGATACCGCTTCGGGTATCACCAAAACTGTACGATGCCCTCGCAGCCTGGGCTGAAGATGATTTCCGTTCACTGAACGGGCAGATTGAATTTTTACTGACTGAATGTGTGAAGCAGCATCGAAAGGATGGCAAATATATTTCGAAGGAATTGCATGTGCGTCCACAGATCGATCTTCCGGAGAAAGAAGAATAATACATAAAAAGGCGGTGATGAGCCGTCTTTTTATGTTATGTGCAGGAGTTGTCGCCCGGAGTGGTCCGGCCGAAATAGATGAACATGCAGCGATTGAATTTGGAATCGGGGAAAACGAAGAAGCAGGCTTTACATTTCAGGCGGTTTGTGATAAGGTATGTTCGTCAGGTTCAGACAGCATTAGCTGTCTGATTAAAAGGGAAACAGGTGGAAGTCCTGTACGAACTCGTCACTGTAAACGGGGAGTGCAAGGCCAGGAATGTCACTGAGCAATCGGGAAGGCGGCCTTGGATCTGGATCCGTAAGTCAGGAGACCTGCCTGCAAAAAACGGAGTGGGAAGAACCCACAGGCCACGAGTAACTGGTCGCAACCGATAAGAGTCATATTCCACATTCTCATCATCAGGCACCGGTGAAAGACCGGCTGTTTTGGAGAGAGTGCTGTTTGCGTATGTTATTATGAAGTGTGCCTTTTACCGACGATATGGGAAAGGCACCTCTTTTTTGTTGTACGCATTATCGGGAGAACGACATAATAAGAAGGAGGAGATTCAGAATGAAGAAAAGATTACTCACAATTCTACTGGCCGTTTCCGTAATCAGCACATTAACAATAGCAGGATGTTCTGGTGGAAATGGGGAAGAAAAAGAGGAGACCAAAGAAACAGAAGATGATCAGAAAGCAGCGAATGAGGTGGCAGATTTGATAGACGCAATCTATGTTCAGGAAAGAAACGATCAGACGGATGAAGCGTGTAAGGCTGCAAAAGAAGCATGGGATGAACTGACGGATGAGCAGAAGGAACTGGTAGAAGGAGAAAATGCGGACCCGGATTATTTTGGAAAAGATACCGGAGACGCATCCGCCGACGATCCAAGGAACCAGGATGGAATCGGAGAAAATGAACTTCTGGCAGTCAGCTTCGGAACATCTTACAATGACAGCCGCGTGGAAGATATTAAAGGAATAGAAGATGCCCTGCAGGAGGCATATCCTGACTGGTCCGTAAGAAGAGCATTTACATCGCAGATTATCATCAATCACATACAGGCGAGAGACGGAGAATGTATTGACAATATGGATCAGGCTCTGGAGCGTGCAGTGAAAAATAATGTGAAGAATCTGATCGTACAGCCGACCCACTTGATGCATGGAGCAGAATATGATGAACTGGTCAAAGCAGTGGAGCGTTACCAGGACAAATTTGAATCCGTAAAGGTTGCGGAACCGCTTCTGGGTGAAGTGGGAAGCGATGCTTCGGCAATCAATTCAGATAAAGAAGCTGTTGCAAAGGCAGTGACGGCACAGGCTGTTGAAACAGCAGGATATGACAGCCTCGATGCAGCGAAGGAAGATGGTACGGCATTTGTATTTATGGGACATGGCACCTCCCATACGGCAAAAGTTTCCTACAGCCAGATGCAGACACAGATGCAGGTACTCGGCTACGACAATGTATTTATCGGGACCGTCGAAGGGGAACCGGAAGAAACTTCCTGCGAGGCAATTATTGAAGCAGTAAAAAATGCGGGATATAAAAAGGTCATTCTCCGGCCGTTGATGGTTGTGGCGGGGGATCACGCAAATAATGATATGGCCGGAGAGGATGAAGATTCATGGAAGAGTCTGTTTGAGAATTCCGGATTTTTTGAACAAGTGGATGTGCAGATTGCAGGACTTGGTGGAATCGAGGCTATTCAGCAGATTTATGTTGATCACACTGCGGCAGTCATTGATAAATAATGGGAGGATCAGAAGTATGAAGAAGAAAATAGCAGCCATGCTTGGAATGGCAATACTGGCATCCGCGTTGATGCTCGGATGTGGAAAGAAAGAAGAAGCTGCAAAGACAGATACCGAGACACTTACGGAAAATACAGCTCAGAGTGAAGAAGCCGGGGAGGCTGAACTGGAAGACGGAATTTACAGTGCAGAATTCCAAACTGACAGCAGCATGTTTCATGTAAATGAAGCCTGTGACGGAAAAGGAACTCTGACGGTTAAGGATGGTCAGATGACGATTCACATTTCACTTACATCGAAAAATATTGTCAATCTCTATCCGGGACTTGCAGAGGCTGCCGTGAAAGAAGGAGCGGAGCTTCTGATTCCTACCGAAGATACGGTTACCTATAGTGATGGAACGACGGAAGAAGTGAATGGATTTGATGTTCCGGTTCCGGCGTTGGATGAAGAATTTGACCTTGCGCTGATTGGAACGAAAGGAAAATGGTATGATCATAAAGTCAGCGTATCGAATCCGGTTCGGGAAGAATAAAATGTCAGGGTGCTGTTAAGTTACAGCGAAATCGTTGGTGGAACGGAGATCGAACCTGGAAGAAACAAATAATGTGAATAACCGGACGGTACAATTGGCAGGATGAACAAAATTGTAACGTCTGGTTTTTTATTATAAGGGAAAATAATTGATGATTGACAATATTGTTTTCAAAAAAGTGATATACTGGATAAAATAGGTTAATGGAGGGAGAAGAGATGAGAATATATGATATTTCGCAGGAAGTGTTCGGATGCAATGTATTTCCCGGAGATTCGGCTCCTGAAAAAGAGATCTTATCCGTGATAGCAAAGGATTCGCCATGCAATTTATCGGCATTTCGAATGTGTGCCCACAACGGAACACATGTGGATGCTCCATATCATTTTTTCCAGAAAGGAAGAACAATCGACCAGGTAAAACTGGAAAAATTTATCGGAAATGCCTATGTAACAGAACACACTTCTGGGAGCGGAAATTGTGTTGCTGGAAGGAATCTGTCTGGATAGGGTTCCCGAAGGATGCTATTTCCTGAATGCGACACCGATCAATCTGGGAGACGGAGATGGGGCACCTTGCCGGGCGATACTGGTGGAATTGGACTGAGTTATTTTGAAAGAAGATAAGACTCCTGCCACGCGGTAAGTACGTCGAGGTGTATTTGAAAGTTACTTTATAAAAAGAATACGAAATTTACCCATTTTTGGATTTGTGTGTTATAATAATATAAGATTCTAAATATTACAAACAGTGAACAATTAGTATTTTTTATGGAGAGGTATAAAATGGCAAGAAAACAAACTACCAAAACTGCAGTAAAGAAAAGTACACCGGCAAAAGGGACTGCCAAAAAGGCAACGGTTGAAGCTTCTTTGACAACGGAGCCGGGAGAAGAAATCGTGAAAGAAGAGATTGCTAAGGAAACTGAGAAACCGGAAGGGGCAGATGCAGTAAAGGCGGAAGCACCTGAAGAAAAGAAAACTACGAAGAGGGCAGCAGCAAAGAAAACGACTGCGATAAAGAAAACAACGACAAGAAAAACTACCAGAAAAAAAGCAGAACCTGCAGAAAAAGAGGCGGAAGAAGTGAAAGCTGAAGAGCCAAAGGCAGAGGAAGTAAAAGAAGAGAAAACGGAAGAAGTTAAGGCGGAAGCGGTAGTAGAAGTAAAAGAAGAACCGGTAGTAGAAGAAGCACCGGTGGAAGAAACCAAAGAAGAACCGGCAGCAGAAGAAGCACCGGTGGAAGAAACCAAAGAAGAACCGGCAGCAGAAGAAGCACCGGTGGAAGAAACCAAAGAAGAACCGGCAGCAGAAGAAGCACCGGCAGAGGAAACCAAAGAGGAACCGGCAACAGAAGAAGCACCGGCAGAGGAAACCAAAGAAGCACCGGCAGAAGAGGTAAAAGAAGAACCGAAACAGGAGGTATATATGAGTCCAAGAAGAAGTATCGCATTTATCGGTTCAGAATGCTATCCATTCGTGAAGACCGGAGGTTTGGGTGATGTTATGTACGCGCTCCCGAAGGCATTAGTTAAACAGAATTGTGATGTGAAGGTAATTATCCCACTTTACAAATGTATACCGCAGAAATATCAGGAGAAGATGGTATACAAAGGATCCTTCCAGATGAATCTGTGTGCAGACGGCAGATCCTATTATGTAGGTATTATGGAATATGTATGGGATGGAGTTGTGTATGATTTTATTGATAATGAAGAATTTTTCAGCAGTGGAAATCCATATACGAATCTGATTGATGATATTCCGAAATACTGCTATTTCGCCAAGGCAGCACTTGCAGCACTGAATTATCTGAACTGGGTTCCGGATATCATTCATTGTCACGACTGGCAGGCAGCTCTGGTTCCGGTATATCTTAGAACTTTATTCGAAAATACAAAGCTGACTACTGCAAAGACGATCTTAACGATCCATAATCTGCGTTTCCAGGGTATTTACAATATTCCGACGATCCGCTACTGGTCAGGACTTCCGGATTACGTATTTAACAAAGATGCACTGAAAGTAAACTACAACGATGCGAATATGTTAAAAGGAGGACTGGCTTACGCTAATATTATTACAACTGTCAGCAATACATACGCCGGTGAGATTCAGACAGCATACTACGGAGAGAAACTGGATGCGCATCTGAGACATCACTGGAGAAAATTGAGAGGTATCGTCAACGGTATCGATTATGATATCTGGAACACCAGCACAGATTCCAGATTGTATGCAAACTATGACATCACGAATGTATTAGAGAAGAAGAGGGAAAACAAGCGGAAACTGCAGGAAGAGCTGGGACTTGTTCAGGATGACCATAAGTTTGTCATTGGTCTGATTTCGAGATTGACCGATCAGAAGGGACTGGATCTTGTCAATACCATTCTTCGTCAGGTTATGGATGAACATACCCAGTTCGTTGTACTTGGTACCGGAGATGATGTATATGAGAATTCTTTCCGTTATTATGAGAATGCATATAAGGGAAATGTATGCTCCAACATCATGTATGATGAAACAAGAGCTCACAGAATTTATGCGGGTGCAGATGCTTTACTGGTACCTTCGCAGTTTGAACCTTGCGGACTTACCCAGTTAATTGCTATGCATTATGGTACAATTCCAATTGTTCGTGAGACCGGTGGACTGAAGGACACTGTTGAACCATATAACATGTTTACGAATACAGGAAACGGATTTACATTCGACCGTTATGATGCAGGCTTGTTATTGGATGCTATTAACAGAGCAAAGACATTATTCTTTACAAATCGCTGGTGCTGGGATGAGATGGTTCAGAGAGATATGGACAAGAACTTTTCATGGGAGAATTCAGCAAAACAGTATAAGGAGCTGTATCTGGAATTGACAAGATAGTATTGTGATTTCTGATAAAAAATAATGGGATACCGGTGGTATCCCATTATTTTTAGCTGACAATATTGACAAGGAATATTGCACCGCCCAAGATGGTAAGTACAATTCCGGTGGAACGATTGAGTGTTGCTGCACTTGCCTTGTTTGCAAATTTGGCAGCAATGCGTGCCCATAACAGTGTTGAGAGAATACAGAGGATCAGAGGGAGCATTTCCGGCATACCGCCGATCATAAAGTGACTTCCCGCTCCGGTTAATGCTGTAAAGGTCATAATAAATACGCTGGTACCAACAGCGGTTTTTAGTTCGTAACCCAGAACACTGGTCAGGATCAGAAGCATCATCATTCCACCGCCGGCGCCGATGAAACCGCAGATAAAGCCTACGATCATACCACTTAATACCGATTGAACAAATCGTTTTTTCGGACTGACAGATGCCATTTTTTCTTTGGTTGTCATAACCGGCTTCACGATAAATTTGATGCCGACCAGAAGTGTCATACATGTGGAAAAGCTTCCCATGGTTGAATTTGGGACTTTACTTGCCACAAAGCTTCCAACGAACGTGAAGATCAGGACGGTGATCATCATGACAAGACCGTTTTTGATATCCAGATTCTTATTTTTGCCGTAAGTATAAGCACTGACAGCACTGGCAAGGACGTCACTTGCCAGTGCGATTCCAACTGCATCATATGCAGGCATGCCCAGAAATGTAATCAGCATGGGACTTATGACAGCGGCTGCACTCATTCCGGCAAATCCGGTTCCCAGTCCTGCGCCCATTCCTGCAATAAAACAAATGACAATTTTGTAGAGTATTTCCATCGTTAGTGTACCTCCTTGATCCCGAAACGGGCATATTGTCCCTCCTGGATAGTTTAAATTAGAACTATTATATCGCCTGAAAGAGGAATGTCAATTAAATTTCTATAAAACTGACACACTTCCCTGCATTCTGTCTCTATCCGGATGTAGGAAAATAAATTACAATAGTATCATAGGAGTGAGCGTATATGATTCGAATGGAAATAGCATTGTTTCTGGTCCTGACATTCGTGGCGTTTGTCTATTTCTCGGCAGGGCAGAAACACTCGAGGCTACATCAAACATTTTCGATTCTTCTGATTGCGGTACTGGTGGAAGAGGAGACTGGAAAACCTCGGCGGTTTGATCTGGTGGCAAAGATTTATCTGGCTGCTGTTTTGCCACTGGAACCAGATTGACGGAAAGAAGAAAAAGGCGATTGGTGCAGCTCTTGTGATCGAAGTATGTGTATCCTTGCTGCAGGCGGTGAATCCGACCTGGCTTATCAGCGGAATGGGTATGACTCTGATGACGATGGCTTTCTATCTGACGCTTGAGAATCCGGACATTCTGCGTGCAGAACTGACGGAACAGAAGATGTCCATGCTTTATTTGAAAAGTCAGGTGAATCCCCATTTCCTCTATAATACACTGGACACGATCCGGATTCAGGCCCAGTTAAATGATGATAAGAAAGTAGCAGATCTTCTGATGCGGCTGGTGGATGACGAAATTATGATACGAGAAGGATTTAAACGTCTGTTTGACTGGGAAGGGCATGACTGTGAAGTTCTTGGCGAAGCAGCCGATGGAATGGAAGCGCTGGCACGGATCGATACGTTTTGTCCGGACATTGTGATCATGGATATCAATATTCCGATCATGAACGGACTGAAGGTGATCCAGCTCAGCAGAATCAAACATCCGGGCATTGCTTTTGTTATTGTGTCCGGATATGATGATTTCTCGTATTGTCAGCAGGCGCTTCGTTTTCAGATCACGGATTATATTCTGAAACCGGTTGATTACGAAGAATTTGGAATTTGTATTGATAATCTGAAGATATTGTTGTATGAAAAGCGGGTGTCGGAGGAAGGAAAGGCAGGAGTGAAGAACGAGCGTGTGATTACCGGGATCACCAGATATATGCAGGAACATCTGGCCGAAGAAGTGAGTCTTTCCGTACTGTCGGAAGAATTTCATCTGAATCCGCAGTATATCAGCCAGTTATTTAAAAACGAGATCGGAGTAGGCTTCCTCTCTTATCTGACAAACATCCGTATGGAGAAAGCGAAGAAACTCCTTGTGTCTACGCAGCTTTCCATGGTGGAGATTGCAGAACAGACCGGATATGGAGATTATCGGGTATTTACCAAGGTATTTAAAAAGACAGAAGGAATCACACCGTCCCAGTATCGGCGGGAATTCCTGGAGGAACGGTAGAATTGAGGCAATATAACAGGAAAGTTCTGGACTTTATACAATGATTCTGATAGAATAGCTACAGATTTATGAGTAGAACGGCATCGGCAGGCAGGATGTAGGATTCCTTGTTCACCGGTGCTGTGTTATGTTATGAGGGGGACATTTTTCATGTATGAAATAATGAGTGCCGATGAGGCAATTCGACTGATCCGGGACGGAGATTGTATTTGTGTAAATTCGTTTGTAGGAATTGAAAATCCTGTAGCACTTCATGAGGCACTCTTTGACAGGTACCAGAGGATGCAGTCACCCAGACATCTGACGATTGTTTCCAGTGCCGGTTTCGGTGTGTGGGATGAAAACCGTAATGCGGAAGGGTATATTCGGGAAGGTGCTGTAGACCGACTGATCTGTGGGCATTTTGGTGCTATGATGAGTACGAAGAAGCTTGTGTTGGAGGATCGGTTTGAGGCATACAATCTGCCGCTGGGCTGCATTTCTCACGCAATCCGTGCACAGGCGGGCGGACTGCCGGGAGCACTTTCCAAGGTGGGGCTGGATATTTTCGTGGATCCGAGAATGGAAGGGCCTGGAATCAATCGGATTTCGATTGATGATTCTCTGGTCAAACATGTCGAAGTGGATGGGGAGGAATTTCTCTATTATAAGCTGCCGAAACTTACAGTTGCTCTGATCAAGGGAACGGCAGCAGACCGTAAAGGAAATATTTCTTTTGATGATATGTTTATGTCCGGTGACGCATTGTCCATCTGTCAGGCGGTTAAGGCGAATCATGGAAAGGTGATCGTGCAGGTTGACCGCCTTGTAAATACACCGTCTCGTCCTCGAAATGCGATCATTCCGGGATGTCTTGTGGATGCTATTGTTGTGGCAGAACCGGAAGAACGGAATGAAGCGTATACCGCTTTGACCGGAAGCTTTGAGATTCCTTATGAAGAGTGGAATATGTGGAATGAGAAGATCGATACGGTTTCTTCGAAAGCTTCGAAGAACAACACCGTCGGAAATATCATCGGCCGGAGGGCAGCAATGGAGCTGCGCCTGGATGACATTGTGAATATCGGGATCGGTATTCCGGAAATGGTTTCCAGACATGCAAGAAAGAACGGAATGCTGGATATGGTGACATTGACGGTTGAGTCCGGAGGAATCGGTGGATTCCCGGTATCCGGGGAGGCATTTGGCGCCATGATCGGTGCAGCATCAGTTTATGATATGGCCAACCAGTTTGACCTTTATGATAATGGCGGGCTGGATGTTTGCTTCATGGGAGCATTGGAAGTGGACGGACAGGGAAATGTCAACGCACACCGTGGCCCGGGGGCCTTTGCGGGAATCGGAGGATTTGCCAATATTACAGCTAAAACACCGACAGTTGTGTTCTGCCTGACGTTTAATACCAAGGGGCTCGAGGTTTCCCAGAAGAAAGGGGTCGTTACAATTGAAAAGGAAGGTACGATCCCGAAGTTTGTAGAGGAAGTAAAAAGCATTAGTTTCTCAGCTAAGCGGGCCATTGCCAACGGTCAGAAGGTACTGTATGTCACAGAACGGTGTGTATTCCGTCTGACACCAAAAGGTCTGAAGCTGATTGAAGTATATCCTGGAGTGGATGCCGAGAAAGATATCCTTTCACATCTGCCGTTTGAGGTGGAATTATAATGCGGTTTTCGAAGAGGTACGTCGAGGCGTACTTGAACAATGCCCGTGGATTTCTCCGTATGTGTGCGCCTGAAATCCACGGGCATTATTATTATTCATCCTATCAGTACTTTTTTACCTTGAAAAGTAAAGCCATAACAACGGATGTGATCCTCCATGATGCCGCGGGAGAGCAACTGCGCTGCATACTGCTTTTCCTGAATCTGACGCAGCGCGTCATTTACGGTATCTTTGAGAGAAGCCTCGTCTTCGGGATCGTGTACCTTAAACTCCAGTATAATGGGGTAGAAACGTTCCGGTTCCGGTGCTGGCTGAATCTTATGAAGTGAGCGAAGATGGAATGGTTTATACCTTCAAACTTCGTCAGGGCGTGAAGTTTCATAACGGCGAAGAAATGAAAGCAGATGACGTAGTTGCTTCTATGAACCGCTGGCTGGAGCTTTCTGCTAAAGCAAATACACTGATCGGTGGTTCTGTATTCGAGGAAGTAGACGATTATACCGTAAAGATGACAGCAAATTTGGCATGTATTCCGCATCTGGGCGTGGAGAAAGGCAGGCATCTTCCGGTTGTTCCGGGAACCGTACCTCCACTAACAAAAATTCCGGAAGGCTGCCATTTCTGTACCAGATGCAAGGATGCGGATGAGAGATGCAGAAAGACACAGCCGCCGCTCTGCGAGGCAGAGCCGGGACATCTTGTAAAATGCTGGAAATATGCGGATGCAAAGAAGCAGGAACAGGAGGGCTAGGTATGGGGAAACATTTGCTGGAAGTAAAGAATTTGAAAAAGACATATCCGCTGCGGGGGACCTCGAATAAGCTGTTTGCACCGAAAGAGCATATGATTGCTGTCAATGATATGTCCTTCTATATTGAAGAAGGAGAAATCTATGGGCTTGTGGGAGAATCAGGATGTGGAAAATCGTCCACCGGTCGCGCTATCGTAGGACTTAATAAGATGGACAGCGGGGAAATTCTGTATAACGGAAAAAATCTCTGTCAGTTGAGTGATCGGGAATTCAGACCACTGCGAAAAGATCTGCAGATGGTGTTTCAGGATACCTTGTCCGCACTCAATCCGAGAGGACGTATCGGAGATATTCTGGAAGAGACCTTGATCATTCACGGTATGGGTGATGCTGCGAAACGCAGGGAGACGGTGCTCGAAATCCTGCAGAAAGTGGGACTGTCGGAAGAACATTATTTTCGATATCCCCATGAACTTTCCGGCGGACAGGTACAGCGTCTGGGAATTGCAGGAGCCCTGATCATTCAGCCGAAGCTGATCGTGTGTGACGAGCCGGTCTCTGCACTGGACGTGTCTATTCAGGCCCAGATCCTGAATATGCTGATGGATCTGCAGAAAGAGCTTCGAATCAGTCTGCTGTTTATCTCACATGATATTGGGGTTGTGCGGTATATATCGGACAGAGTTGGAGTCATGTATCTAGGCTCCATGATGGAGGAAGCGGGAACGGAGGAATTATTTGAAAATCCGCTTCATCCTTATACGAAAGCGCTCTTTGCGGCGGCACCGGATCCGTATATACAGAGAAGAGAAGTGGCAGCGCTTAATGGGGAGCAGCCGGTGAGGACAGAGAAGTTTGCAGGATGTGCGTTTTGCACGCGGTGTCCGTATGCGACAGAAAAATGCAGGCAGGAGGAACCGGAGCTTAGAGAGGTGGCAAGTGGACATAAGGTGGCATGCCATCTGGCGGAATAGTCCATCTTAAAAGAATAAGAACAGGAGTGTGACGAAAGTTCCACTCCTGTTTTGGATATTGGAAAGTTATGAACTTTACAACTATGGGAAAGTCTGATTTAATAAATATGAAATGCAAACGAAAGAGGGACATTAGGTATGGAAATACAAGAACTTATGAATAAGATTCGTCTCCCGGAGGAAGCGCAAGAGACAGTAGTCAGATTTCTCCTGGAGGAGGAAATGTATAATGAAAAGAAAGATCTGTTTTACAAAGATACGAGAGCATTTCTGAGAGAATGGAAAGAAAGTGAGAATCATCTGCAGTGGCTTCTCTCTTTTTATTTGAAATTGGCATTGGAAGTATATGAAGAATATAAGAGACAGGGTATAGCAGAAAAAATATTTGTGGATACGTTTTATGATATTACGATCTGGTGTGAGGAATGCAAAAGAAAATACGGTGTCTACGGAATAAATGAAGCCGGATGGATTGCATTTTCTATTAAGATGAGGCTGTTCCGTCTGGGCAGAATCCAGTTTGAACCTATGACACTTCAGGAAGATATGACAGGAAAGAGCGAAAAGCTGGAAGCTGGTACGAAAGTGCTCAATGTACATATCCCGGCAGGTGAGAAACTGGATATTACAGAGTGCAGAAAATCGTTCCGGCAGGCTGAAGAATTCTTCGGAGAAAGCTATGAAGCATATGTTTGTGATTCCTGGCTTCTTGCACCGGCGCTTAAGGAGATACTGCCGGAAACAAGTAATATTATACAGTTCCAGAATCTGTTTGAAATTGTAAATATACATCATCGTTTTCCGCAGGCAGAACAGCGTATTTTTGCGGAGGTCAGGGAAGATAAAGAGAATTATCCGGAAGTCACCGTACTTCAGAAACGGGCAAAAGAATATATCCTTTCCGGAAAGGACATCGGAATCGGAGTCGGATTTTTCCGAAGAAAATCAAGGATGGAAATGGCAGAATGATAAATTAAGCATTGGAAAAAACAGATTGACCTGCTGTAAGAGAACGGTTATAATTAACTATGTGTTAAAAAAATAACAAAGAGGAGGGCGATGAAATGAGCCGATTAGAAGGAAAAGTAGCTATCATTACTGGAGGAAATTCCGGAGTAGGTGCTGCAACAGCAAAACTTTTTGCAAAAGAAGGAGCAAAAGTTGTGATCAGTGCCCGCAGAGAAGCGCAGCTTAAAGATGTTGCCGATGCAATCCGCGAAGCAGGAGGAGAAGTGCTTCCGGTCGTGACAGACATTTCCAAAAAAGGAGATGCGGACATGCTGGTAGCAAAAGCTGTTGAGGCATATGGAAAAGTAGATATCCTGATCAATAATGCAGGAGTTCTTGAAGAAGGCCTGAAGCCGATTGATCGATTCAAAGATGAAGATCTGGACCGGATCGTAGAGATCAATCAGAAAGGAACCATGTACTGCATGCGCGCCGCTACAGCAGAAATGTCAAAGACCGGTTACGGCTCTATCGTAAATGTGGCTTCTATTGCAGGTGTAATGGGATGCGGCGGAGCAGCTTACGTATCTTCCAAAGCAGCTGTGATTGGTGTGACACGCCATACAGCTCTCCGTTTTGCGGGAACCAATATCCGTTGTAATGCAGTGTGTCCGGGTACGATCGTGACACCTATGGTTGCAGGAACCGATCCGACAACTCTTGACCCGGATATGATGGGACAGATGGCAAAACACAGTGATCTTAGAGTTCAGCCGTGTATGCCGGATGATGTTGCAAATATTCTGTTGTTCCTTGCAAGCGATGAGTCACGCGCGATTACGGGTCAGGCAATCTGGACCGATTTCGGAGGAACATTATAATCAATCTCGGACAGAGAGGCGACGGGAAATCATGAACCCCGAATTAATCAGGAAAATGCAGGAGATATCTCCGGAAGAACAGAGCTATCTGGACGGAAATGCGACTGTCAACAAAGAACTTTATACCAGTGAAATTAAATTTGAAATTGATCGTAACCGTTTCCTGAAAGAGGGACGTCTGATTACGGTGCGCCTGCACAGCCGGTTTATCGATTTCCCGGCCCATCGGCATAATTACATTGAAATTATGTATGTGTGTCAGGGAACGATCACCCATTATCTGGTGTTCCGACTGGGAGAGAATCAGGCAATTGAGAACCTCATGGAAAATATGATCAGTTCCATGCTGAATGATGAGTAGAATGAAGACAGCATCAATCAATATTCCATGGGGATCGTTTTTCTGTATCTTCTGCGCCATGTTGATTGTCTGACACAGAGTTCCTCACAGAGCTATAAGGATGTGGTTGTGCAGTCAACGTTATCTTACATCGATACCTGGTATAAGACGGCAACGCTGTCGAAAATCGCAGAAGATTTTCACCAGTCGCTCTCGGTGCTGAGTAAAATGATTAAACAGACCACAGGATTTACATTTCAGGAGCTGCTGCAGCGCAAGAGATTCCAGAAGGCAGTCATGCTGCTGGTAGAATCGGATCTTCCGATTGAAGAGATTGCGGTAGCTGTAGGATATGAGAACCAAAGCTATTTTTACCGTCAGTTCAAAGAACGGTATGGAATGACGCCGAGAAAATACAGGCTGGAGCATAAGAACGATCGTACAATAAGAATTTAGCAAAAGATAAATAAACAGAATGGGTGACAGACACCGGTTCTGTTTATTTTTTTTGCTTTGCATAATGGAAAATAAGGACAGTTTTTTGGTTAAAACAGAATCTAAAATATCAAAATGATTTTTGATATATTTACCTTAACAGGAAGGGAAAAAGAAAGGAGAAAATGAAATGACCATCCGGGACGGGAAAAAGTTATGGGATGTCCGGAGATTGTTTTCGGAAATTGTGGCAGGAATGAAAAAGTGTAAAGAGATCGGGAAAATTCCGGTAAGTATGTCCATTGATACATGGGCGGTCGATTATGTACTGTTGGATGAAAATGATCAGATCCTTGGAGACACATATGGCTATCGGGACGGTCGGACAACAGGAATGGATACGGAAGTATACAAGACCATTCCGGAGCCGGAATTATATCAGAAGACCGGAATCCAGAAACAGATCTTTAATACCGTTTACCAGCTTATGGCTGTGAAACAGAACACACCGGAACTTTTGGAAAAAGCAAAGACATTTTTGATGCTGCCGGATTATTTCCAGTTCTTATTGACCGGAAATAAATTGTCGGAGTATACGAACGGAACATCGACACAACTTGTGAATCCATTTTATAAACAATGGGATGAAGCTTTCATCCAAAGTCTTGGATATCCTTCTGAGATGTTCCTTCCATTGTCTATGCCGGGAAAGAAAAAAATCAATGTGCATGCATGCTATGCAATTTTTGAAAACGGTGAATTTGCAGACCGTGACAAACTGGAACCAAAGCATTTCCAGAAATGGGTTGATTTCGCAAAAGAGAGAGGAATGGGATTAGACTTTAACCCGACGTTTTTCTCACATGATAAGGTGAAAGACGGCCTGACGTTGTCCAGCCCGGATGAAGAGACAAGAAGATTCTGGATCGAGCATGGAAAAGCATGCGTACGTATTTCCTCATATTTTGCAGAACAGACAGGCCTTCCATGTGTTATGAATATCTGGACAGGTGACGGCTATAAGGATATCCCAGCGGACCGTATGGGACCGAGAGTGCGCTATAAAGAATCAATTGATGAGATCCTTTCTGAACCATACGATCCAAAGATGTTAAAACCATGTGTAGAGTCTAAGGTGTTTGGTATCGGAGTCGAGGCTTATACGGTGGGATCCGCAGAATATGCACTCAGCTATGCAGCGGCAAATATTGATAAATGCCTGCCGCTTATGGATAACGGACATTATCATCCGACAGAAGTTGTCTCAGATAAAATTCCGGCATTACTTACATTTTTCCCGGAGATTGCTTTGCATGTGACACGGCCGATTCGCTGGGATTCCGACCATGTGGTTCTGTTTGATGATGAGACAAAAGAAATCGCAAAAGAAATTGTCCGCTGTGAAAGAGGTATGGAACGGACTTATATCGCACTGGATTACTTTGATGCCTCTATTAACCGTATTTCTGCATGGGTAACCGGATTCAGAAGTTTCCAGAAAGCACTCTTAAATGCCCTTTGCACACCAAACGAGATGCTTAAAGAACTTCAGGATACGAATCAGATGTCTAAGAAAATGGTGCTCCAGGAAGAAATCAAGACACTTCCGCTGGGAGATGTCTGGGAAGAATACTGCAGAAGATGTGGTGTGGCATCTGAAGGCTGGTTTGAAGAAGTAGAAAAATACGAAGCAGAAGTACTCAGCAAGAGAAACTAAATTTGGAAGGAGAAAAGATTAGGAGTATTATGGATGTAAAATTTGTACAGGGATTTATTCGTATGTGTAATGACGGATGGGAGCAGGGATGGCATGAGAGAAATGGCGGAAACCTGTCTTACCGCATGAAAGAGGAAGAGGTTGAAGAAGTAAAAGAATATCTCAGTCTTGACGGAGAATGGAAAGAAATCGGAACTTCTGTGCCTGAATTGGCAGGAGAATTCTTCATGGTAACAGGAAGCGGAAAATATTTCCGCAACGTCATCCTGGATCCGGAAGACAGCATCTGTATCATAGAATTGGATGAAAAAGGTGAAAATTACAGAATCTGCTGGGGCCTGGTAAACGGAGGAAGACCGACCAGTGAACTGCCTAGCTATCTTATGAATCATGAAGTGAAAAAGTTGGCAACCAATGGTGCGCACAGAGTCATTTACCATGCACATACAACGAACGTCATTGCACTTACCCTAAAGATAAAAAAGCTTTCCGGCAATTCAGTTCAAAATAACTTTCTCGCCGGTTGTTCCAAAATAACAGCATCCCTGATAGAGGTCATTTTCATATAATCTGACAAGAATCGTCCGCATCCGCAAATCGAGCCGGTGGTAGACGACGGAGCTTACCCAGGGAAGACCGAGGATATACTCTCTTTGATTTTCCTCCAGAACCTTGAGAGAGTCTGAGAATCCTGCAGGATCTTTCAAAAGCCGCAGACCGAAATCGCAGGATGCATAGGCATCTTCAGAATTTGCAGCATATTTTGCGGAAAGTAAGTCGGAAAGTGGACCATGTGTATCGGGATCATAAGTATAGGTAGTCCAATGAATCTCCGGCAGCGTAGTTTCACTGACAATAACCTGACGGAAGCTGGTTCTTCCGTAGCTGTCCCTATCCTGAATGTAGGAGATTTTTTTGTGAATGCCTGCATTTCCGGGCTCTTCCAGAAGAAGTATGCGGTTGTCCAGCATCGATTCCCATACGATTCGCTGAATCCGTTCATAAGGTGTGGGAAAATTAAGCTTTTTGGATATCTGGGGGACGGTATATCCGTGCCCGGCCAGATGGCGGATGGCACCGTCGCTTGCTACTTCAAATGTGAAATTGGATAGTGCTTTTTGAAAATAATTTTCTTTGGACATAGACAGCCCCCTGATTCTTAAATAGACTGTATGATGAATTCATTTCAGTGGTGCTTTGTATTATGATACAGTATAACATTTGCGGGAGGTACAGTCAATGTTCCCGCGGGTGGAATCCATAAGAATCAGGGGATACGACTGTATAGAAATTGGCGTTGTACGAGTGAAAAAAAGGTGATAAAATAACGGATAATATGAACCGTTATATGACGGGATACCGAGGAAGTATGAAAGGAGACTTGGCGTGTGAAGAATAGGAAATATAAATCATGGAAGCAGAGGGTGACGGCGTTTGTATTGGGATTTCTGGTATTGCCGGCAGTACTGATGCTTCAGTCGCTGATGAATATCATGTCATATCAGATTCTGGGAACAGCTCCGACACTTGCAGTTAATGCAGTGCCGATCACATTGATCTTGATCATGCTGATCGGAATCTGGTATCGGTTCGAGACAGGATACCGGTTTTCCCCGGTGCAGGATGTAGGGAAAGTTCGAAGAGCACCGCTTTACCTGGCGGCAGTCGGAATCGGGGTCCAGGGAATCAGCAGCCTTATGATGATTGCCATACAAATTCTCCTTCCAAAGGCGTTGGAAGATTATGAACAATTGCTCGGAAATTCGGGAATGGGAACGATGTCTCTTGCGATTATATTTTATACAGTTCTTCTGGCTCCGATTGTGGAGGAACTGATTTTCCGCGGACTGATCCACCATTATTTTGAAAAAGCAGGACTGGCGTTCTGGATTGCGAATCTTCTGCAGGCGGTACTGTTTGGTATTTATCATCTGAATCTGGCGCAGGGAATCTGTGCCGGAGTAATCGGATTATTGATCGGTTATGTGGTAAGAAAATATGATACATTAGCGGCAGGTATCGCACTTCATATCGTTTTTAATATGTGGGGATATGCACTGATGCTCTTTTCTGTCCCGGACAGGCTGAGCGGAATCCTTCTTATTCTGGAGCTGATGCTTGCAGGATATGGACTGGGGGGAATAATCCAGATGCAAAAAAAATGGTAAATGTGCTGTAGGTTTTATGCGATTTCGACATTTGCTTATGCATAATGTCGAAATCGTTATTTATTTAACAATGTGTATTGACAAAAGAAGCGGAATCCAATATAATAGCATCATAAGGATTGTTAATTAATTAACAATAAGCGAACTACTATGATTCCATTATTTCATTACAGGAGGATTCAAAATGGCAAATCAGGAAACCAACATCCCAACCATAATCGACAACCCGGAAGCGCTGGAAGCGAAAATGAAAGCGATGAAGGAAGCACAGAAAGTCTTTGCTACTTATACACAGGAGCAGGTAGACAAGATTTTCAAGGCTGCGGCTACAGCAGCAGATAAGGCCCGTATCCCACTTGCAAAAATGGCAGTTGCAGAGACCGGAATGGGTATCGTAGAAGACAAAGTAATCAAGAATCATTATGCATCAGAGTATATTTACAACGCTTATAAAAATACAAAGACCTGCGGTGTGATCGAAGAAGATCCGATATACGGAATTAAAAAAATTGCAGAACCGATCGGCCTTGTAGCCGCAGTTATTCCGACCACAAACCCGACTTCAACAGCAATCTTTAAGACATTGATCGCATTGAAGACAAGAAATGCAATCATTATCAGCCCGCATCCGCGTGCAAAAGCATCTACGATTGCTGCTGCAAAGCTTGTTCTGGAAGCGGCAGTAAAAGCAGGTGCACCGGAAGGAATCATCGGCTGGATCGACGTTCCGAGTCTGGAACTTACCAATATGGTTATGCGGGATGCTGATATCATTCTTGCTACAGGTGGTCCGGGAATGGTTAAGGCTGCTTACTCTTCAGGAAAACCGGCACTTGGTGTCGGAGCAGGAAATACTCCGGTTATTATTGATGAGACAGCAGATATCCGTCTGGCAGTGAACTCCATCATCCATTCCAAAACATTTGACAATGGTATGATCTGTGCTTCTGAGCAGTCAGTGACGGTACTGGAGAGCATTTACAAACAGGTCAGAGATGAGTTTGAATACAGAGGATGCTACTTCCTGAAAGGCGACGAGATCGAGAAGGTTAGAAAAACGATCATCATCAACGGCGCACTGAATGCGAAAATCGTTGGTCAGAAGGCTGCCAAGATTGCAGAGATGGCCGGCGTGACTGTTCCGGCAGAGACGAAGATCCTGATCGGTGAAGTGGAATCTGTAGATATCAGTGAAGAATTTGCACATGAAAAACTGTCTCCGGTACTTGCAATGTACAAGGCAAAAACATTTGACGAAGCACTTGCCAAGGCAGAACAGCTTGTTGCAGACGGCGGATATGGACATACATCTTCTCTGTACATTAATACGAACGAAAAAGAAAAAATGGCAAAACATGCTGCAGCAATGAAGACATGCCGTATTCTTGTGAATACTCCTTCTTCTCATGGCGGTATCGGAGACCTTTACAACTTCAAGCTGGCTCCATCTCTGACACTTGGATGTGGTTCATGGGGAGGAAACTCTGTTTCTGAAAACGTTGGAGTAAAACACTTAATCAATGTCAAGACCGTTGCTGAAAGGAGAGAAAACATGCTCTGGATGAGAACACCTGAAAAAGTTTACTTCAAGAAAGGATGTATGCCGGTTGCCCTGGATGAACTCGGAACCGTTATGGGCAAGAAACGCTGCTTCATCGTAACAGACTCTTTCCTTTACAAAAACGGATATACAAAACAGATTGAAGATAAATTAGACCAGATGGGAATTGTTCATACATGCTTCTCTGATGTAGAACCGGATCCGTCCCTTGCATCCGCTAAAGCCGGTGCAGCAGCAATGCGTGCATTTGAGCCGGACTGCATTATTGCACTTGGTGGTGGTTCCGCTATGGATGCCGGAAAAGTTATGTGGGTTCTTTATGAAAATCCGGATGCAGACTTCGACGATATGGCAATGGACTTCATGGACATCCGCAAGAGAATCTACACCTTCCCGAAGATGGGTAAAAAAGCATATTTCGTTGCGATCCCGACTTCTTCAGGTACCGGTTCAGAAGTAACACCATTTGCAATCATCACAGATAAAGAGACCGGAATCAAATGGCCGCTTGCTGACTACGAACTGATGCCGAACATGGCAATCGTTGACACAGACAATATGATGAGTGCTCCGAAAGGACTTACCTGTGCGTCCGGTATCGACGTAATGACACATGCAATCGAAGCTTATGTTTCTATTATGGCTTCCGATTATACAGACAGCCTTGCACTGAAGGCAATCAAGCTCGTGTTTGATTACCTGCCGCGCGCATACAAAGACGGAAATGATGTGGAAGCAAGAGATCATATGGCAAATGCATCCTGCATGGCCGGTATGGCATTTGCAAATGCATTCCTTGGTGTAAACCACTCACTTGCTCACAAATTAGGTGCATTCCATCACCTGCCGCATGGTATTGCAAATGCGCTGGTACTTACAGAAGTAATGCGTTATAATAGTGCTGAGGTACCGACAAAGATGGGTACATTCTCTCAGTATCAGTATCCGCACACACTGGCGCGTTATGCTGAAATCGGACGTTTTGTAGGTCTGACCGGAAAGAACGATCAGGAAGTATTTGAAAAACTTCTTGCTAAACTGGAAGACCTGATGAGAACGATCGAGATCAAACCGACGATCAAGGATTACGGTGTAGATGAGAAATATTTCCTGGATACTCTGGATGACATGGTAGAGCAGGCATTTAACGACCAGTGTACAGGTGCGAACCCGAGATACCCGCTGATGTCAGAGCTGAAAGAAATCTATCTGAAAGCTTACTATGGTACAGAAAACAAATAGGTAAATGCAGATATTTTTAGACGTATAAATCAGTTTAAAAGAAAGGATGTCTACCATGAATGTAATGAATAAAGATGTAGTTGTAACCCGTCCGTATAAGGTTGTTTATAGAGAAGGGGATCAGATCATAAAAGTGTTCACACCGGAACACGGAAAAGCAAATGTATTTAACGAAGCTCTGTGCCAGGCACGTGTGGAAGAAAGCGGACTGAACATTCCAAAGGTTCTGGAAGTAACCCAGATTGACGGAGAGTGGGCTCTTAAGATTGAATATGTAGAAGGAAAGACCATGGAAGAGATCATGGAAAATGATCCGGTCAATATGGAAAAATACATGGAGCAGTTTGTGGATCTTCAGCTTACCATGCATGCAAAAAAAGCTCCGCGTCTGACGCTTCAGAAGGATAAATTCGCACGTAAGATTGAAACTCTGAAAGAAACTGTTGATGCTACAACACGTTATGAGCTTCAGACCAGACTGGATTCTATGCCGAAGCATACCAAGCTCTGCCACGGCGATTTTAACCCGAGCAACGTAATTGTAGCAGAAGACGGAACCATGACCATCGTAGACTGGTCACATGCTACACAGGGAAATGCAAGTGGGGATGCTGCGATCACGTATCTGCAGTTTGCATTAAAGAATCAGAAACTTGCAGATCTGTATCTGGATCTGTTCTGCAAGAAGAGTGATACAGCAAAACAGTATGTACAGAAATGGCTTCCGATTGCGGCAGCAGTACAGCTTACGAAGGGAATTGAAGAAGAGAAAGCATTCCTTTCAAGATGGATCGATGTAATTGACTTCCAGTAGGAATTCTTGTTATATCAAAAAACGCTCAGACCATATGGTCTGGGCGTTTTTTTATAATGTAGAGAGGGAAATTCAAGTACGCCTCGGCTGCCTTCTTTGGAGTATTACATTTCTAAATCAGGATTGTAACTGCCGGAGCCTCTGGAGCATTTCCAGATCTTCGGCAGTTACTTTCAGGTTGGAAGCAAAGCTCTTACCGTCAGGGCAGGTGACCTGGATTTCCAGGATCGTACCCTCCTGGATGGCATTTTGGGATACGGCTTTTATAAAATTCGGAAACTTTGGATGACGGGCAGTGAACTCGTTCCAGAGTTTTTTAATTTGAAATAAATTCATAGGATTCATATGATTCATACTCCTTTAAACTGGTTTCATGTAATTTGCAGGATAAAGTATAGCACGGCTGAAAAAAGCTTACAACGAATTAATCATATTTTGTCAGCTGTTTTTCTCGATAGTCTTTCGGGGAGATTCCGTACTCTTTCTTAAATGCCCGGAAAAAGCTGGAGTAGTCCCCGAATCCGTAAGCCTGATAAACTTCAGAAATATTAGCATTTCCAAGGATGGCTTCCTTGCAGAGGGCAAGCCTTTTTTTCGTGATATACTGGTGGATCGACATGCCGATCCTGTCTTTGAAAACATGTGCGATATGATATTTACTTACATAAAACTCCTCAGCCAGCTTTTCAAGAGGCAGATCCTCATCCAGATGCTCTTCGATGTAGGCTGTGAGCTGCCGGTAAAGATCCCGCTCTTCACCCGGTGAGCTAGGAACATTTCTCGCATAGATCAGACGGTTGAGAAAAAGCACCAGATCGTTGACGCACAACGTAATCTGCGCAGCACGGCCGAACCGTTCGGAGTGCATTTCTTCGATCAGCCTGAGAATCAGCGACTGAATGGTGTTGAATGTAATCCGGTCGTTGTGGAAAAGATAAGTTTTGGAAGTTTCAACATATTGCATCAGATAGACATAGTCTGGTGAAAGCTGCAGCAGATGGCTGCAGTATTCCTGGCTGATCCAGAACACAAACCGCCGATAGGGAACTTTGTGGCTTTGGATGATCGGGCGGTGTGGAAGATGGGGCGGAATCAGCATAATATCGCCATATTTGATGGGAAATGTTTCCTGATCGATCTGGATACTGACATCTCCTTCCAGGAAAAAATAGAATTCATAATAATCGTGTGAGTGCAGGGCTACTTTTTCCAGGTTCTGGTCATTATAATAATAGATTTCAAAATCCTGTGCTACCATATACTGCCTGGTACTGAAAGCGGTCTGTAAATTCTTTCTCATGACAGTCTCCTTTCCGAATGAGAAGTACTGTATTTAGTCTAACATGAAACCGCAACTTTTGCAATGCATAGGGCAACCTCATCAATGGTATTTTGCGGAGAAAAAGATATAATAGAATCAACAGATAAAACACGATTCAGAAAAGGAAGGTATGAAAATTATGGAAATGACACTGAGATGGTACGGAAGCAAGTTTGACACGGTTACGCTTCAGCAGATCCGCCAGATTCCGGGTGTTACGGGCGTAATCACGACGCTTTACGATACGGCACCGGGGGAAGTGTGGAGCCGTGAGAGAATCCGTGCGATGAAAGAAGAAGTGGAAGATGCCGGACTTCATATTGCAGGAATTGAAAGTGTAAATATTCATGATGCAATTAAGACAGGTGCACCGGAAAGAGATCAGTACATTGCAAATTATATCGAGACGTTGGAGAATCTCGGAAAAGAAGATCTTCATCTGGTATGTTATAACTTCATGCCGGTATTTGACTGGACCAGAACCGAACTCGCAAGAGTACGTCCGGATGGTTCTACCGTGCTTGCCTACACACAGGAAGCAGTAGATGCACTGGATCCGGAGAAGATGTTTGAATCCATCGCAGGTGATATGAACGGAACTGTAATGCCGGGATGGGAACCGGAGAGAATGGAACATGTGAAAGAGCTGTTCGAACTTTACAAGGATGTAGACGATGAGAAATTATTTGAAAACCTGAAATATTTCCTGGAAAAGATCATGCCGGTGTGTGACAAATACGATATCAATATGGCAATTCATCCGGACGATCCGGCATGGAGTGTGTTCGGCCTTCCGCGTATCATCATCAACAAGAAGAATATCCTTCGCATGATGGAAATGGTTGATAATCCGCATAATGGTGTAACCTTCTGCTCAGGTTCTTACGGAACCAACCTTGAGAATGATCTGCCGGATATGATCCGCTCTCTGAAAGGAAGAATTCATTTTGCGCATGTCCGCAATTTGAAATTCATCACCCCGACCAACTTTGAAGAGGCAGCTCATCTTTCGAGCGACGGAACATTTGACATGTACGAAATCATGAAAGCTCTCTACGATATCGGATTTGACGGACCGATCCGCCCGGATCACGGACGTATGATCTGGGATGAAGTGGCAATGCCGGGATACGGACTTTATGACCGTGCACTTGGAGCAACTTATCTGAATGGTTTATGGGAAGCAATTGAGAAAGGAGCAAGAAAATAATGAGATTAAATGCAAATGGACTCTCTGACAGAAAACAGTGGGAAGAAAAGGGATATGCACTTCCGGAATTTGACCGTGAGAAAGTAACGGCAGCAACAAAGGAAAATCCATTCTGGATTCATTTCGGAGCAGGGAACATTTTTCGTGCATTTCAGGCAAATGTAGTACAGAATCTGCTTAATGAGGGTGCTTTGGACCGCGGACTTGTTGTGGCAGAAGGATTTGACTACGAAATCGTAGAAAAGATGAACCGCCCGCATGACGATTACAGCATCCTTGTTACACTGAAGGCTGACGGAAATGTGGATAAGACAGTGGTCGGAAGTGTAGTAGAGTCCCGCATACTGGATTCTGAAAATACTGCTGAGTATGAGCGCCTGAAAGAAATCTTCCGCAAAGATTCCCTTCAGATGGTTTCTTTCACAATTACAGAGAAGGGATACAGCCTTGTAAACGGAAAAGGAGAAATGCTTCCGGCAGTTGTAGAAGATTTTGAAAAAGGACCGGAAAAACCGATGAGCTATATCGGAAAAGTTGCATCGCTTCTGTACACCCGTTATCAGGCGGGTGAGAAACCGGTCGCTATGGTCAGCATGGATAACTGCTCTCACAACGGCGACAAGCTGTATGCGGCAGTCAATGCATTTGCAGAAGCGTGGACCAAAAACGGACTGGCAGAAGAGGGGTTCCTTGCGTATGTGAATTCAAAAGAGAAGGTAACCTTCCCGTGGTCCATGATCGATAAAATCACACCGAGACCGGATGCTTCTGTAGTAGAAATTCTGAAGAATGACGGTGTTGAGGAGTTGGATCCGGTCATCACTTCCAAGAACACGTATGTGGCACCTTTTGTAAATGCAGAAGAATGTGAATATCTGGTCATCGAAGATGCATTCCCGAACGGAAGACCGGAGCTTGAAAAAGGCGGTCTGATGTTTACCGAGAGAGAGACCGTTGATAAAGTAGAAAAGATGAAAGTCTGCACCTGTCTGAATCCGCTCCATACAGCACTTGCTGTTTACGGATGTGTGCTCGGTTATCAGAAGATTTCCGATGAAATGAAAGATGCAGAGCTTAAGAAACTGGTTGAGACCGTCGGATATGTAGAAGGTCTTCCGGTTGTTGTAAATCCGGGCGTCCTCGATCCGAAGGAGTTTATTGACACCGTACTGAATGTGCGTATCCCGAATCCGTTTATGCCGGATACCCCGCAGAGAATCGCAACCGATACTTCTCAGAAGCTGGCAATCCGTTTTGGAGAGACGATCAAGGCTTATCAGGCATCTGATGAACTGGATGTGAAATCTCTGAAGTTGATCCCGCTGGTATTTGCAGGATGGCTTCGTTACCTGATGGCGGTAGATGATGAAGGAAATAAATTTGAACTCAGCCCGGATCCGCTTCTGGATACCGTATGCCCATATGTTGCGGGACTGGAACTGAAAGAAGATCAGGATGTAGAAGCGAAAGTTGCACCGGTACTGAGGATGAAACAGATCTTTGGCGTGGATCTCTACGAAGCAGGTCTTGCAGATATGGTTGTCGGATATCTGAAGGAACTGACAGCGGGCAAGGGAGCGGTACGTGCGACTTTGAAAAAATATGTGTAAGGGCAGGTGCAAATAGTATGAAAGCATTTATGGATAAAGATTTCCTGCTTGAGACAGAAACAGCACAGAAATTATATCATGAATATGCGGCGAAAATGCCGATTCTCGATTATCACTGCCATATTAATCCGCAGGAGATCGCCGAGGACAGAAAGTTTGAGAATATCACACAGGTCTGGTTGGGAGCGGATCATTATAAATGGCGTCAGATGCGCTCCAACGGTGTGGAAGAAAAATATATTACCGGTGATGCTTCTGACCGCGAGAAATTCCAGAAATGGGCGGAAACACTGGAGAGCGCAATCGGTAATCCGCTCTATCACTGGAGTCATCTGGAACTTCAGAGATACTTTGGATATTATGGTGCCCTGAATGGTGAGACGGCTGAAGAAGTATGGAATCTCTGCAACGCAAAGCTTCAGGAAGACGGCATGAGCGCGAGAAATCTGATCCGTCAGTCGAATGTAACACTGGTATGTACGACCGACGATCCGGTAGATTCACTGGAATGGCATGAGAAAATTGCGGCAGATGAGAGTTTCGAAGTACGGGTACTGCCTGCATGGAGACCGGATAAAGCGATGAACCTGGAAAAAACGGATTATCTGGAATATCTGAAAAAACTTGAAGTAGTAAGCGGCGTGAAGATTGATAGTTTTGCATCTCTGATCGAAGCACTAAGAATCCGTATGGATTATTTCGCAGAGCATGGATGCTCCGTATCGGATCACGGTCTGGAATATGTGATGTATGCTCCTGCATCGGAAGAAGAAATCGAAGCAATTTTTGCGAAAAGACTTCGCGGGGAAGCAGTCAGCCGTGCAGATGAACTTCAGTTTAAGACCGCATATATGGTGGCACTCGGAAGAGAGTACCATAAGAAAAACTGGGCTATGCAGCTTCATTATGGAGTGAAACGTGACAATAACGGAATGATCTTCGGAAAACTGGGACCGGATGCAGGAATCGACTGCATCAATAACTATGCTCCGTCTTCTGAAATGGCAGATTATCTGAATGCACTTGCCATTACAGATGAATTACCGAAGACAATCCTGTATTCCTTAAATCCGACAGACAACGCAGCAATCGGAACAATCATTGGATGCTTCCAAAGCGAAGAGGCCCGCGGAAAAATCCAGCAGGGAAGCGCCTGGTGGTTCAATGATAATAAGCAGGGAATGATCGAGCAGATGACATCACTGGCAAATCTTGGACTTTTAGGGAACTTTATTGGCATGCTTACGGATTCCAGAAGTTTTCTGTCTTATACCAGACATGAATACTTCAGGAGAATTATGTGCAATTTGATCGGAGGCTGGGTAGAGAACGGAGAATACCCGGCAGACGAAAAAGTACTGGGACGCATGGTACAGGATATTTCTTATAATAATGCAGTAAGATATTTTGGGTTTTAGCTAATGACAGGGGGACAGATTCCTTGACTCACACGCATGTGAGTCAAGGAATCTGTCCCCCAATCTATTGCCCCATTTCCTGTAGAATTCGTTTTTTTGTATCTAAGATCATTGGTTTGAATCTTTTTAAATCTTCGTCCGTCATCCGGTCTTTTGGTGCAGATATGCTGATCGCATATTTGGGTTTACCCTGAAAACTTCTGAGGGAGACCGCGATACATCGTACACCCAATTCATTTTCTTCATTATCCAGAGAATACCCGTTTTTACGGATTTCCTGAATCAAATGCATAAATTCGTTGAAATCGGTAATGGTATATTCTGTCAGTTTGTGAATATCACTTTGTTCCCAGATACTCTTTATTTTCTCGTCGGACATATCGGCCATCAATGCTTTGCCAACTCCGGAACAGAAAAGCGGAATTGTTTTTCCGACCATGGAGACAAGGCGTACAACATTCTGAGAAGCTTCCACTTTATCAATATAAACAGCATTCATGCCGTCGATTTCCACAAGATGGACAGTCTCGCCGGTCTGCTCTGCAAGTGACTTGATATAAGGACGTGCCAGATCGATGATATTGTTCTGAGAAAGGACCTGGTTAGCAATTCCGCAGAACTTAAAACTAAGGCTGTATTTTAAAGTTTCAGGATCCTGTTTTACATAATTCATGCAAATCAGTGAGTTCAAGATGCGATGAACCGTTGTTTTGTTCAGATTTAACCCTTTGCTCAGTTCCAGAAGTCCCATGGGGCCGTATTGCGCTAGGTATTCTATAGTATTGAAGATACGTTCTGATACCTGGATAGGATTCTTTTCTTCCATGAAAGATTCACTCCGTTTCTTGTACTTGGGGTGCTGCATATTCTGCGCATCAAATTGTACTAAGTGGAATTGTAGCACGATTGTCAGGGAGAGTAAACAGGAAAATATCGTATTTTTTTTGAAATGTTTTTTGGGAAAAATCTGAAAATCCTGGAATGGACTGAAACGAAAAAAAATTGAATAAAAAGTGCTGTTAACGCTTGACAATAGGAAGAAAGAGAGTATAATCATAGACACGAAAAGTTCATATTATGAAATAGAGTTTCATAATATGAAACATAGGCCGAAAGAATATAAATGGGAATAGGTCAATCTGGAAGGCAACAAGAATCGAAGTAAGAAAAGGAGAATCAAGATGAATGAAGTATTAGAAAAAATTCAGGAAATCGGTATCGTACCGGTCGTAGTACTTGACGATGCCAAAGATGCAGCACCACTTGCGAAAGCATTATGTGAAGGCGGACTTCCATGCGCAGAGGTTACATTCCGTACCGCAGCAGCAGAAGAGTCCATCCGTATTATGAGTGAGCAGTTTCCGGAAATGCTGGTAGGCGCAGGCACTGTGCTTACAACAGAGCAGGTTGACCGTGCAGTTGCAGCAGGAGCGAAATTTATCGTAAGCCCTGGAATGAATCCGAGAATCGTTAAATATTGTGTAGAAAAAGGAATTCTGATCACTCCGGGATGTGCGAATCCAAGTGATATCGAACAGGCTCTGGAAAATGGACTTGATGTTGTAAAATTCTTCCCGGCAGAACCGGCAGGCGGTCTTAAGATGATCAAAGCTATGGCAGCTCCGTATGTAGGAGTGAAATTCATGCCGACCGGCGGAATCAACCAGAACAACGTAAGAGATTACCTTGCATACGACAGAATTCTTGCCTGTGGCGGAAGCTGGATGGTAAAGGGAGATTTGGTAGCGGCAGGAGAATTTGACAAGATTAAAGAACTGGTAGCAGAAGCAGTAGAAATCGTAAAAGAAAGCAGAGGGAAATAAGAGATGAGTAAGAAAGTTATCACATTTGGAGAATTAATGTTAAGACTGGCACCGGAAGGATATTATCGTTTTGTACAGGCTGACAAGCTTGGCGCAACATTCGGAGGCGGAGAAGCAAATGTAGCTGTTTCCCTTGCAAACTATGGATTTGACGCAGCATTTGTTTCAAAACTGCCGACTCACGAGATTGGACAGGCAGCGGTAAACTCACTTAGAAGATACGGTGTAGATACATCTTACATCGCACGCGGCGGAGATCGTGTAGGAATCTACTATCTTGAAAAAGGTGCTTCTCAGAGACCTTCCAAAGTTATTTATGACCGTGCAGGTTCTTCTATTTATACAGCTTCTCCGGAAGATTTTGACTGGAAGAAGATTTTCGAAGGTGCAGAATGGTTCCATTTCACAGGCATTACACCGGCACTGAACGACGGTGTGGAAGCAATCTGCCTGGAAGCATGCAAAGCAGCGAAAGAAATGGGCGTGAAAGTTTCCTGCGACCTGAACTACAGAAATAAACTGTGGAACAAAGCAAAAGCAGGCGAAGTTATGGGCGAGCTTTGCAAATATGTTGATGTATGTATCGCAAATGAAGAAGATGCGGCAGATGTATTTGGAATTAAAGCAGCAAATACAGACGTAACAGCAGGTACTGTAAACCATGAAGGTTACAAGGATGTTGCAAAACAGCTTGCTGACCGCTTCGGATTCGAGAAGGTAGCAATCACACTTCGTGAGTCTGTCTCTGCAAACGACAACAACTGGTCCGCTATGTTATACGACGGAACAGATTACTATTTCAGCAAAAAGTACAAGATGCATATCGTTGACCGTGTAGGCGGCGGAGACAGCTTCGGAGGCGGTCTGATCGCAGCATGCCTGAGCGGATACGATGCACAGGCAACGATCGAATTTGCAGTTGCAGCATCTTGTCTGAAACACTCCATCGAGGGTGATTACAATATGGTCTCAATGGACGAAGTTGCCAAATTAGCCGGAGGAGATGCTTCCGGACGTGTCCAGAGATAATATAAACCCATTTTTGTCATGATTTGAAAAGGGGCGTATCTTTGAAAGAGGATACGCCCTTTTTCAAAAAGGAAGAGTATGGAAAAGTGAAGGAGAGCGCGTTATGGAGAAAAAAGAATTTGATTTATTATCTTTAGGGGAAATATTACTGAGACTGTCACCGCCGAATAATGAGAGAATTGTGCGTGGCGATATGTTTGAGAAACAGGTAGGAGGTGCGGAACTGAATGTGGCTTCCGGTGTGTCACTTCTCGGACTCCGTTCCGGAATCATTTCCAGAATTCCGGAAAGCAGTATCGGACTATTTGCAAAGAATAAGATTCGTTTCTGCGGAGTCAGTGATGATTACCTGGTTTACGATGACAGCCGCGATGCAAGACTTGGAGTGTATTATTATGAAAATGGCGCATATCCAAGAAAGCCGGGCGTTGTATATGACAGACAGCATTCCTCTATGACAAGACTGGATATCAATGAATTTGACGAGAAAATCTTCCGCTCGACCAGATGCTTCCACACCTCAGGTATTACACTGGCACTCAGCGATGCATGCCGCAAAACAGGAGTGGAGATGATTCGCCGCTTCAAAGAAGCAGGGGCGCTGATTTCCTTTGACGTAAATTTCCGACTGAATCTCTGGTCCGGAGAAGAAGCAAGAAAATGCATTGAAGGAATTCTTCCGTATGTAGACATTTTCTTCTGCTCAGAAGATACAGCCAGACTAACTTTCGGAAAAGAAGGCAATCTATATGAAATCATGAAGAGTTTCGCAAAAGAATACCCGATTTCAGTCATGGCATCTACCCAGAGAACAGTACACAGTCCGAAGGTACATAGCTTTTCCTCCGTAATCTATGACGCGAAAGCCGATAAATTCTATGAAGAAAAACCATACGAAAATATCGAAGTCGTTGACCGGATCGGAAGCGGAGACGCATATTGCTCCGGTGCACTGTACGGCCTTCTGATGGAAGGCGGATGTTGCGAAAACGCATTAAAATACGGCAATGCATACAGTGCTGCGAAGAATACAATTCCGGGGGATATGCCGTCACTTAACAGGGATGAGATTGAAAATATTATACGGGATCATAATACGACGGGGTATCATAGTGAGATGAACCGGTAGGTTGTCTGCAGGGACGCTGCTTTTGTCCCTCCAGCTCAAGCAAGGCTTTTTTCACATCCAATCCTCCGCCATAACCAACCAGTTTCCCGTTTTTCCCGATTACGCGGTGGCAGGGAATGAGAATCATGATCGGATTTCGGTTGTTTGCCATTCCGACTGCTCGGCATCCTTTGGGATTGCCAACGGCGATGGCAATTTCTTCGTAGGATCTGGTTTCACCGTAAGGAATGGTAAGGAGTGCATCCCAGACTTTGCGTTGAAAATCAGTTCCTTTGGGGGCGAGCGGAAGGGTAAAATTCGTTCGTTTTCCATCCAGATATTCCAGAATCTGTTTTTCTGTCTCAAATGCCAGAGCCGGAAGATCTGTATTTTTTATAGTGATATCTTTGGTGTTTAGACTCAGCATGACAATAGAAGATGCTGTACAGCCGACGGTCATATTTCCCAGTCTAGTATGAAATGTATAATAAAATACGGACTCTTTTTCCATGTGAAATTCTCCTTTCCTTTCAAAATGGCGTTACCTTTAGAAAAAAAGGTCTTTCCCGAATTGATGAGAGAAAAAAACTGTGCTATGATTAAGTATATCAGAAAAATATTATGAGGTGAAGCAGAATGAAGATTATTATGTTTGGAACGAATGCGTGTAAAGATTGTCTGGAAGCTGTAAAGGCTTTGGATGAAAGAAATGCAGACTATATGTATCTGGAATTTTCGGAGAGCACGGCGAATCTGAAACGTTTTCTGAAATTGCGGGATACAGAGCCTTTGTTTGAGGAGGTTAAGAAAAAAGGTGCGATTGGAGTGCCATGTTTCAAGCTTGATGATGGAACCCTGACGCTTGATCTGCAGGAGGTATTGGATAAGCTGTAGATTGAAACGGAAAATCAGAGAAATAGATCAGGATGCAGTGAACCATTGGAACGCTGCATCCTTTACTATACTGTAAATGATTGAGTTTCTTAATTAACGTCGGTAAGCAAAATATGGAAGTCCGTCTTTCATCGGAACTTCTACATTACCCTGAACGAGTGGTCTTGCGTAAGCAATGAATTCGCCTCCGATATCGGAGCCGTTTTCGGTGATCCATTTCTGCGGAACCGGTTTTTCCATGTTGCAGATGATGTTGACATCTGCAGTGCCGAATTCCAGTTCATACGGCTCAGAGCTCTTGCGGATAAAGGTAATCATCTTTCCGGTCTCGCCGTCGATTGCCGCTTTCACTGCAAATCTGCCGGATTCAACAGCTTCATTTAAATCGGTAGCAGACAGGCAGGATGAAGAGCATCTCTGACAAACGTTCAATTCAACGGAACGAACTTTTACGCCAAGTTTTTCTTTTACCAGATTCTCAAGATATTTTCCGGAACCGGTCAGCATCTTATGTCCGAAATTATCTACGCCTACATCGCTTGCAAGTTCGCAGACGAAGGTGCTGTTTCCATCGTTGATTCCTTCGGAAATGCAGACAACCAGGTTGGAGGTGGTCTGAAGTTTTTCTTTTACTTTTTCGATAAATGCATCGGTGTCAAATGCAACTTCCGGAAGATAGATGAGTACCGGATTATCCCCTTCGAATTTGCGGGCAAGTACGCTTGCAGCGGTGAGCCAGCCTGCGTGGCGCCCCATGATTTCAACAATTGTAACAGATTGTTTATTATCGTATACAGAGGCATCGATGGCGATTTCACGTACGGTGGAAGCTACGTATTTCGCCGCGCTTCCGAAGCCCGGAGTGTGATCTGTCTCGACAAGGTCGTTGTCGATCGTTTTCGGCACACCGATGATGCGGATCTTATTTCCTACGGAAGCCGCGTAGCGGGAAAGTTTGCTGACGGTGTCCATGGAATCATTGCCCCCGATATAGAAGAAATAGCCTATTTCAAATTCTTCAAATTTCTTAAATAATTCAGGATACACCGGATCTGACAGATCTTCCGGGAGTTTGTAGCGGCAGGAACCGAGGAAGGACCCGGGTGTCGTTCGGATTCTTTCCAGTTCTCCATTTTCTGCGAGAGGTGCCATCTCCATCGTACGTCCCGCCAGAAAACCTTCGATTCCGTTCACCATACCGATGACTTTGCCGATTGCAGGATTGGAAAGCCCTTCAGAAACTACGCCGTAAAGACTTCCGTTGATAACGGCGGTAGGTCCGCCTGACTGTCCGACCAATAAATTGTTGCTCATAACATATTCCTCCTTTAATACGTTTTCGTATCTTATTTAACTATATCTGATAATTATTAATTTTACAATATTTCTTGGAAAAGATGATAAAATGAGCTATACTAAGTCGGAAGAGGTTAAAAAGAAATCAAGAGGAGAAAACAAGATGAAGTACATTTCTTTTGCAATTCCGTGTTACAATTCCGCAGCGTATATGGAGCGCGCAGTGGAATCAATCCTGAAGGGTGGGGAAGATGTAGAGATTATTATTGTAAATGATGGATCGAAGGATGCAACTTCGGAGATTGCGCATAGATATGAAGAGCAGTATCCGGGAATCATCAAGGCAGTCGATAAAGAGAACGGCGGACATGGTGATGCAGTGAATTTCGGTCTTGCGAATGCCAGCGGAAAATATTTTAAAGTTGTGGACAGTGATGACTGGGTAGATGAAGAGGCGCTTAAGAAAATTCTGAAAGTACTTAAGGATTTTGAAGCGGATGAGCAGCAGGTAGATATGCTGATTTCCAATTATGTATATGAAAAGGAAGGAATGACACATAAGAAAGTCATTGAATACAAGAATGTACTTCCTGAGAATCAGATTTTTGGGTGGGATGATATTAAGCGTTTTCATCTGGGACAGTACATATTGATGCATTCTGTGATCTATAGAACGGATTTCCTGAAGCTCTGTCAGCTTGAACTGCCGAAACATACATTTTATGTGGATAACATTTATGTATATTATCCGCTCCCGCATGTGCGCAAGATTTATTATCTGGACGTGGACTTTTACCGCTATTATATCGGAAGAGAAGACCAGTCTGTAAATGAAAAAGTGATGATCAGCCGGGTGGATCAGCAGATCTTTGTTACAAAGAGAATGATCGACATGTATGAAATGCGGATGGTAACGAATAAAAAGCTTCGTCAGTACATGACGAATTATCTGGCAATCATGATGACAGTGTCCTCTATTCTTCTGATTCGCTCAAAATCAAAGGAAAATCTGGAGAAAAAGCATGAGCTTTGGCAGTATTTAAAGAAGAGAGATTATAAAACTTACTGGAAGATCCGGTATGGTATTCTTGGACAGACGATGAATCTTCCGGGAAGATCAGGAAGAAAGATTTCTTCTCTGGCATATATTGTGGCGAGAAGGATTGTTGGATTTAACTAAATATCAGGATTTTAATTGAAGAAGATAAATAAGGGTATTTTGTATCAATTGGTACAAAGTATCCTTTTTATTTTATAAAGAAATCTTACTTAAAATTTACATAGATATTGCTCGTTTTTGACAATAACATACTATAATTTTCCAGACTATGAAGATCACATGATTTTGAAAGGAATAATTCAGATGAAGAAAGCAGAGAAAAAGACAGAGAAAAATGCGAGCATACCTTATATGATGAACAGAGAGTTGTCATGGCTGAAATTTAATGAGAGGGTGTTAAATGAAGCTGGAAATCCGCGTGTACCGCTGGCAGAACGTTTGACATTTGCTTCCATTTATCAGTCAAATCTTGATGAATTTTATCGGGTAAGAGTCGGTACTTTGATGGATCAGATGGAATCTTCGGAGGTCGTACGTGAGAATAAGACCAATATGACCAGTGAAGAACAGGTGAAAGCCATCCTTAAGGCTACCAGAGAACTGGATCAGAAAAAAGCAGTAATTTATGAGCAGCTTATGGGAGAATTAGAGCCAAAAGGGATTCGTTTAATTAATTTCAACAAATTGTCCGCTGAAGAAGGAAAGCTTTTGGAAACTTATTTTGATCAGGAAATTGCACCATACTTGTCAGCAAATATAGTAAGTAAACAGCAGCCATTTCCATTCCTTAAAAACAAAGATATTTATGCAGTGGCGCTTTTGGCAACGAAGAGTGGAAAAACAAAAACTGCAATTATTCCATGCAGCAATAACGTCTTTAAACGACTGATTGATATTCCGACAAGAAAAGGAACTTTTATGTTATCAGAGGAACTGATTCTTCATTTCCTTCCCAAAATGTTTAAGAAATATGAAGTGAAAGAGAAGTCATTGATTCGTATTACCAGAAATGCAGATATTGATACTGAGACGATCTATGACGAAGACCTGGATTACCGTGAGGCAATGGAGAAACTGATCAAACAGAGGAGAAGAATGAATCCGGTAAGAATGGAACTTTCCAGAGAATTGAATAAGAAAATGATCAGTTCTTTATGCAAAGAGCTTAATGTGGAAAAAGATCATGTCTTTTTGTCCCGGGTTCCACTTGATATGTCTTTCGTGTTTGCGATTCAGAGTTATTTGAAAAATACAGCTCAGGAGGATCTGTTCTACCAGAGACGTACACCGAGGAAAACACCGGAACTGGATGACAGAAGTGATTTGATTCCGCAGATCCTGGAGAAAGATGTGTTACTGTCTTATCCATTTGAAAGTATCAAACCATTTATCAGTCTTTTGAATGAAGCTGCCAAAGATGAGTCTGTTGTTTCGATTAAGATGACATTATATCGTCTTGCAAATAAGAGTCAGATTGTGGATGCGCTTGTTGAAGCTGCTGAAAACGGAAAAGAAGTGGTCGTTCTGGTGGAACTTCGTGCCCGTTTTGATGAGGAGAGCAATATTGAATATTCAAGAAAACTGGAAGAAGCGGGATGCCGCGTCATCTATGGATTGAATGGATATAAAGTTCATTCCAAACTCTGCCTGATTTCAAGAAAAACAGAAGACGGGGTTTCTTATATTACACAAATCGGAACCGGTAATTATAATGAAAAGACTTCTGCATTGTACACCGATTTGTCGTTGATTACAGCAAATCAGGAAATCGGAAAAGAAGCGGCAGAAGTATTTGCTGCCCTGTTAAGAGGCGAAACGGTAGAAGAGACCAATTGCCTTCTGGTAGCACCAAAATGTCTTCAGAACAAAGTGCTGGCAATGATCGATGAGGAGATTGAACACGTGAAACAAGGCGAGGAAGGATATGTCGGTATTAAGATCAATTCTTTGACGGATAAGGTGATTATCAATAAACTGATCGAAGCTTCCCAGGCGGGAGTAAAAATAGAAATGATCGTCAGAGGTATCTGCTGTCTGGTTCCGGGTGTGGAAGGGTATACAGATAATATTAAGGTTGTCAGCATTGTGGGACGTTACCTTGAACATTCCAGAATCTATCGTTTCGGAACAAAGGAGCGTGAAAAAGTATATATCGCTTCGGCTGATTTTATGACAAGAAATACGGTTCGCCGTGTCGAAGTGGCAACACCGATTTTGGATGAGAAACTGAAAGAGCGTCTGGACTGGATGTTTGATAATATGATGAATGACGATGAAAAAGGAAAAGCTCTGACCGCAAAAGGAATTTATGTTGATCGCAATCTAAACGATGTAAAACTAAATTCTCAGGAAATGTTCTATGCAATGGCTTACAGTAATGCAGAAAAGGCTTCCAAAGAAAATGGTATGTAGTAAGAAAGGAAGTTGATACGATGAATAAAAAGAGCATGATAATAGCAGTTGCTATTGCAAGCATGATGTTTCTTCTGGGAGGATGCAGTATGTCAGGACAAAGCAAGTCCGGAGAGCGGCAGCAAGTAGAAGGACTAAAAGAATTTGGAACAATTCAGGTCATTTCCAGAGAAGAAGGTTCCGGTACCAGAAGTACATTTGCACAGATGGCGGATTTTCAGGCAGATAGCAGCAGCGGAAAGACGGATCTTACAACAGAGGACGCTTTGACAGCAAATGATGCAGAAGAAGTGATTCATAATGTAGAAAACAACCGGTCGGCGATCGGTTATGTGTCAGAAGCTGCACTTAAGGGCAGTGAAAAAGTCAAAGTATTGAATATAGAAGGAAGAAAACCTGAAGAAAACGAGAAATATCCGTTAAGCCGGGATTTCTATCTGGCATATTCCGGAAAACTGAATGAACTGGAACAGGATTTCCTGACTTATATCCATGGTGCCGGGCAGGAAATTGTTGGGCAAGACTATGTTCAGGTGGCAAAGAGCAGTTCTTTTCTGTCTAATAAGGCTACAGGTGAGATAACAATAGAGGGCTCCACTTCCGTAGCGCCGCTTATGGAACAGCTGGCAGAGGCTTATGAAAAAATCAATACAAATGCTAAGATTACTGTAACTGCAACAGACTCTTCAAAGGGACTGACTAAAGCAATGTCAGGAGAATGTGATTTTGGCATGTCTTCCAGAAATCTGAAAGATTACGAGAAGGAATTGTTGGATTATGAAACGATAGCAAGAGATAATATTGTCGTTATTGTAGAAGCAAACAATCCGCTGGATGACATTACATTAGAAGAGTTACGGCTCATTTATACAGGAAAAATGAGTAATTGGAATGATCTGAACCAATAGAAAACCGGCAGGAGGATAAAGCGATGAATAGTTCTTTGGAAGTGATTTTTGGATTACTGGGAGGATTGGCGGTATTTATTTTCGGAATGAATATGATGAGCGACTGTCTGCAAAAAGCAGCCGGGGAAAGAATGAAAGGCATTCTGGCATTATTAACCAAAAATCCGATTTTGGGAGTGATTGCAGGCGCCCTTACTACCGCGGTTTTACAGAGCAGCAGTGCGACAACAGTTATGGCGATTGGCTTTGTCAGCGCAGGGCTTATGAATCTGCCCCAGGCAATCAGCATAATTCTGGGTGCCAATATCGGTACAACAATGACGGCACAGATTATTGCGTTTAAGTTAAGTGATTACATTTATATAATTATATTTATTGGATTTATCGTAAATTTTGTGACGAAATCGGAGAAGGCAAAGAATATCGGACAGACTATTTTTGCATTCGGTCTTTTGTTTCTTGGAATTGAGACAATGGGAAGCGTTATGAAGCCATTGGCTTCCAGCCCTGTATTTACTGATCTGATTGCCAAGGTGGCGGATATCCCGATATTGGGTGTTGCTGTAGGTACATTTATGACTCTTGTAGTACAGAGCAGCAGCGCGACTATCGCGGTTCTTCAGAATTTCGCGGCACAGCCGGGGCCGGATGGAGTAAGCAGTATGCTGGGGCTCGCCGGGGCAATTCCGATTCTTTTAGGTGATAATATCGGAACAACAATCACAGCATTATTGGCATGCATCGGTCAGTCCAAAGATGCAAAGAGAACAGCTGTAGCACATTGTATTTTTAATATCTCAGGATGTTTATTATTTATTTGGTTTGTAAATCCTTATGCGGCACTGATTCGTTACATATCTCCGAAAGGACCTGAAATCGAGGTGATTTCAAGACAAATTGCAAATGCACATACATTTTTCAATATTACTATGACATTGATCTGGATTCCATTGATCTGGCTGATGGTGAAAATTGTTACAAAAATCATTCCGGATGGGAAAACGGTGGTTTACTCCAATTCAGAGCCGATGTATCTGGATTCTAAGCTTATTGGCCAGCCGACAGCAGCACTTCAGCTGGTAGCAAAAGAAATCGTAAGATGTACGGAATTGGTGGAGGGAAATCTGATTGCGTTAATCTCGTCGTTGAAGAAAAATGACATTGCAAAAATCAGTGAAGTAATTGAAAATGCAGAAGATACCAGAAGTCTGTATGATAAAATTACGGAATATCTGGCGGAATTATTTGCCTCAGGGGGTCTTACGGAAGAGCAGGCAACACAGACAGCTGGTATCATGTATGTACTGAGTGATGTGGATCGTATGGGTGCTTTATGCAGAGAAATAGGATTATCCATGAAAGATAAAGAAGAAAAGAAATATAAGTATTCCGGAAAGGCAATGGATGATTTGGAGGAAAGTCTTCAATTGATTCAGAAAATGTTTGTGCAGTCGGCAGATATGATGATTACCGGGAACACAGAGAGTGTCAAGAAGATATTGAAGCAAAAAGAACAGATAATGGATTTAGGTATTAAGATGCGTAAGTCACATGTACAGCGTGTTGGAAAAGGGAAATGTTCTGCAAAATTGACTGAGCCATTTAATAAAATCATTCATTCGGTAGACCGAATGGGAAACTGTTGTATCAATATGGCAGATGCAGTACAGGGACAGGTAGGACTACGATATTTTCTTGAATATGAGGAAGACTAGGAAAATTGAAATATAAAGATATCTTAAGAAAGCGAGCTTCGATAAACATGACCGTGTTAATTATGCAGTGACCAGTGCAACAGTGAAAGTGAATGCACAGAAAAATCTTATTACGTTAAATCTACAGATCGATGAAGAAATCTGTACAATGTATGAATACTTTGAAATATTTCTTGGAAGGATGATGATGTGCAGGAAGGCTGCAGAATTATTAGGAGCCAGATTCAAACTTACGGCAAACGGAAGTAAAGTATTATAAAATTAGAATCTTCAGGTGGAAAAATGTTGGATGATCAGATTTTACAAACAGAACAAAATAATGAGACTGTGAAAACTGAAAAGAGTATAGGGTTTGAACCGATCATTACAGATTCACATCGTGCGGCAAGAGTCCTTGAAGAAAATGGGATTGTATATGAAGGGGACATTGAGCTCGGTAATATCGGATTTTGTAAGATCGAAGCACAGCAGGGCTGCCTGACAGGTTCCTTTTGTATCCCGAAGCTTCTCGATGTACAGGGAAGCCGTTATCGAATTCTGTTTTTTATTACAAGTGATAAGGTAGTATTGGTTGCTGATGATGGATTTTCAAAAAGACTTGTTTCCAGAATCAAACGCAGAAAGAGCACCAGATATAAGACGAAAGAAATATTCTTGTTTAATTTTATCGCAGAGTTTATGAATCGAGATCTGGAATATCTGGTACAGTTCGAGAAAAAACTGATGGAATTAGAAGAAGCGGTTCATCGGGATCATACTGAAAATTTTCAATCCAGCATTGCCACTATTCGTCGCGAACTTCTGATCCTGCGGGGATACTATGATGAAATCATGGACGTAGGGAAGGCCTTGGAAGAGAACGAAAATCACTATTTTGCCAAAAAGCACTTAAAGTATTTTGGGACGATTTCTGACAGAGCAGAGCGGCTGATGAATAAAACGTCCCATCTTCTGGAGTATGCCGGGCAGGTGAATGATGCCTATCAGGCTAAAGTGGATGCAAAACAGAACAGTAATATGCAGTTTTTGACGATCATATCTACTGTCTTTTTCCCGCTTACATTGATTACCGGGTGGTATGGAATGAACTTTCAAAATATGCCGGAACTGGAGAGTGGCTATCCCGGTGTGATTCTTTTGAGCGTTATCGTGGTGGTCGCCTGTATTATCATTTTTAAAATTAAGAAGATTTTTTAGGAATAGAAATAGAATATTGCTATCTTATCACAAGTATTGGAAAAATGGAAACCTAAAAACCTTGCAATCTCCTGCCGCATAAGCTATACTGCCATTAGTAATGCGGAGGACAGAAAATCATGCATGTAACTGACAAATTAACAAGGCCACTTACGGAGGCGAAGTACTTAAATGCGGATAATGTTGACCGATACCGGAGCATTATGCGCATTTTTTATGAGAATTATGAAAAACTGAAATACTGGATGTACCAGGAGGATGTCTATGCCCAGATGATACAGGATCCGTATTTTTCTGAATATCGGATGGAGCAGTGCCAGCAGGATCTGGCTGCGCTGGTGGAATGGAAGAATCTGACTACGATTCAGGATACCAGAAAGGTTTCTTCCATTGAAGAGTTCAAGAATAAGAAGTTCCGTTATCAGATGTCGGAGTATAGTGTGGAAATTGAACGTCTGGTACTCAGGCTGGAGAATCTCTTCATCGAAGGAGCGTCTTTGGAACCGACCCTTCTGGAGCGGATCCGGCGCAGTGTTGCGAGATTTCCGGAAATGGGCGGGGCGGATTTGAATACAGTTTATACATGGTGGCAGGATTTGAACAATGATTTTATCCGGCTGAACCAGAATTACCAGGACTACATTCGCGATTTGAACAGTGTGAAAGCAGAAGAAATGATGCGGACGAAGGAATTCCTGGTATTTAAGGATAAACTGGTGGAGTATCTGAGAAATTTCATCAAGGGATTGCAGAGAAATGTGGGCGTAATCGAAGAGAATCTGCGGATGTTGGATCCGGAACTGCTTCATCAAGTGCTGGACAAGGTGAACCAGTATGAATTGTCGATTCCGAGGATAGATGTGGAAGTATCTCCGGAGCTCATTGAAGAGAAGACGAAAGGGCGCTATCAGAGCATCCGTAACTGGTTTGTGGCGGAGAATGGGCAGGAAAATGAAGCCGGGAAATTGTTTGATGCAACGAATGAGATTATCCGCAGGATTACACGGTATGCGGCGCAGCTGAGCGAGAAAAATGCACTGGGAGCGAACCGCAGGGAAGAATACCGAAAGGTGGCGGAACTGTTCCTGAAGTGTGAAGATGTACAGGAAGCACACAAAATGTCGGCAATGGTTTTCGGACTGGAGAAACCATTTCATTTAAAAGGGGACAGCCCGAGAGAGACGGACAGTATGAACAAAGGTGTATATGAGGAGCCGGCATTGGAGCTGTTGCTGAAACCCAGAGTGAGAACATACCGTGAGAAAACGAGGAGAAGTTCTATCAGAGACAGCCGAAGGGAAAAGGAAGAGACCAGAAAGCAGATGCTGGAGCAGCTTCGGGAGGACAGGAGGAAGATTGAAATGCTGGAGCGGGATGGGCGGATCGATTTCGCATCCCTTCCGGTTATTGAGCCGAGAGTGCGGGAAATCCTGCTGAAATGGCTGTCGGATGCGCTGGAGGATGCAGATTATACGGCACGGACGGATGACGGAAGACTGTATGTACTGGATACAAGAGAGGCAAAAGAGAGCTGTGTGGTGCATTGTGAGGACGGAAACTTTACGATGCCGAAGCTTGCGATCGTATTTCAAGAGGAAACGGGAGAATGAAAGAGTTAGAGGCATTACTGGAAAAGCGCTGGATTCTGAAAACGGAGGACAAAGAACTGTATTATAAAGTCAGAGATTCGATTGGTGAAATCCGGCGTTTTGCAACAGATAAGATGGGATGTCAAGTCATAGAAAATTCACTTCTTGTAAAAATGGAGAAGATTCCGGCGATACCGGAAAGTTTTATGGGAATCGAAGAATTTACATCAAGAGAGGAATATGCATTTCTTTGTATTTTGCTGATGTTTCTGGAGGATAAGGATGCGGAGGAGCAGTTCATCCTCTCGCAGCTTACAGAGTATGTTTCCGCCAATATGCCGGGACAGCCGGTGGACTGGACCTTATATACCAGCCGGAGGAGAATGGTGAAGGTGCTTCGGTATGCAGTGGCACAGGGGATTGTGAAGGTGACGGATGGAAGCGACGATGTGTTCATGGACGAAGAGTCCGGGGAAGTGCTGTATGAAAATACAGGAGCATCCAGATATTTTATGAGAAATTTTTCAAGGGATATCATGGAATATACAAGACCCGAGGACTTCCGTGAGAGTGACTGGTTCGAAATGAATGAGGATCGTGGAATCGCAAGAAGACACCGCGTTTACAAACGGCTGCTGTTTTCGGTTGGGATGTATCGGAACGCCGGAGCAGAGGAGGATTTTGAATACTTAAAATACTACGGCCGCAGACTTGCGGAGGATTTGGAACAGAATTTTGATTGTCAGGTGCATATTCACAAGGGAAGTGCATTTCTTCTGGCAGGGGAAGACTGCCATATCGGAACGACATTTCCCGGGAACAATGCGCTGTCGGATATTCTGCTCCTGTGCTGCGCAAAAATCCGCGAGAAAGTGGAGAGCGGAGCATGGAAAACCGGGAATGATGATACCGTTCGTGTTGAAGAGATCGAGTTTGAGCAGATGTTAAGAGAAGTAAAGGCTGAGTCGGGATCCGGATTCACAAAGAATTACCGGGAGATGCCGGAAGGGGAGTTTGTGCGTGAGATCACGGAGAATCTGGAGCGGTGGACCTTTATCAAATGTGAGGAGAAGGAGCATCAGGTGATCATATATCCGTCGGCGGGAAAGATGACGGGATGTTATCCGGACGATTATGCGGGAGGAAATACGAATGAACAGTAGATGGCAGGCAAATAAAATCGGTCTTATTAATTTCTGGTACTATGATGAGCAGGAGTTCCCTTTCGTAAAAGGAAGAATGCTGCTGCGTGGATCGAACGGTTCGGGAAAATCTGTCACTATGCAGAGTGTGGTTCCCCTCCTTCTGGACGGAAATATGAGCCCGGAGCGACTGGATCCCTTTGGTTCCCGGGACAGAAAGATGAGCAGTTATCTCCTGGAGGAGGACGATGGAAGGGACGAACGCACGGGATATCTGTATCTGGAATTCAGGCGGAAGGAAAGTGATACCTATCTCACCATTGGGATGGGAATCCGTGCAAGGAGAGGAAAACCGCTGGATAAATGGTATTTTGGCCTGACTGACGGGAGAAGAATCGGAAAGGATTTTTTCCTGTACAAGGAGACAGATGAGAAGGTAACACTCTCCCGTAAGGAATTGGAAAATCGCATTCAGGGTGGCGGTCAGGTATTTGACCGTCAGATAGAATACATGGAATTTGTAAACCGTCAGGTATTCGGTTTTGAGACGATGGAAGAGTATAAAGAAATGATCGATCTTTTGATCCAGCTTCGTACACCGAAGTTGTCAAAGGATTTTAAACCTTCTGTCATCAATGATATTCTGAGTGATTCGCTGCAGCCGCTGTCGGATGAGGATCTTCGTCCGATGTCTGAGGCGATTGAAAATATGGATACTATGAACCTGAACCTGAAAGCCAGACAGGAGGGAAAGCAGGCGGCAGAGAAGATTAACCGGGTACTGGATAAGTATAACCGGCTTGTTCTGTTTGAAAAAGCAGAAAATTTTGAGGAAAATCAAAAGAAGCTGGAATCTTTAGAAAAGGAAGAGAACGACAGAAAACGGCAGATTCGTGAGTGTGAAACCCGGGTGCAGGAGCTGGAAAAGAATAGGATGGATCTGGATGCCGGGAAGATTGCCATGGAAAAAGAACGTGACTCTCTGAGTAAAAGTGATGCGGTAGGGCTGAAACAGAAGGAAACAGAGCTTGCAGACCGGATTGCAGAAAAGGAAAAGACGCTGAGGGAGAAGGAGAAGCAGCTCGCAGACAAAGAGGAGCAGTATGTCGAATTCGAGAACAGAAAGAAGGCAGAGCAGGACAGGATATGGCAGAAGGAGCAGGAACTGAACCGGCTTCTGGAGGAAATGCAGGAAGAGGCCGATGAGATGGCATTTCAGGAGCATGCATTCATGAACATGGAACTGAAAGAGAACTTCCGCACGGCATATGCATTTGATACGCATGAAAAGCAGTTTTTACAGACACAGAAGCATATTTCAGAAGGACTCCATGTTTTGCGTGAGGTGGATGCACAGCAGAGGCAGGTGGAAGAGTTGCTACAGAAGCGAGAGAAGCATCAGAGGGAGACGGATGCGGCGTGTCGGAAGGTGAGTGAGCTGGAAGCCGTGTTTGTGCAGGTGCAGAACGAATGGAAGGAAGCACTTTATAGCTGGAACGGGCGCAATCAGGAGCTTGTTCTGTCCGGCGAGATGCTGAAACAACTGGCGCAGTTCGCAGAGACCTATGATGAGAAGGCAGATTTTGGCAGTGTTCGCCAGATGGTGGCAGATGTAAAGATTGGGAAAAAATCAGAACTGGATGCAACTCTTTGGAAGAACCGGGCGAGAGTGAAGGAGCTTCAGGCAGAGTACGAGGAACGAAAAACACAGCTCCATGAGTGGGAGAACCATAAAGAGCCGGAGCCGGAGCGCAGTGAGGCGGTCTTAAGAAACAGAAAACGCCTGCAGGAAATGCAGATCCCATATCAGGAATTTTACAAGGTCATTGAATTCGGAACAGCGCTTGACAAAGCATCCTGTGACCGACTGGAAGAAGCTTTGTACTATATGGGTATTCTGGATGCGCTTGTAATCGAAGAACAGTACAAAGAAAAGGTACTGTCTATGGAACGTGGCTGCAGCGATAAATACTTGTTTGTCCAGAAGCAGCGGGTGGAAAAAAGTATTCTGGATGTGTTGGAACTGAATGATTCGGTAAATGATATCTTCTTTAATCAACGGATTACCGGCATCCTTGGAAATATTGCCTATGACGGGGAGGGAATCACATCTATTTCATCACAGGGAACTTACCAGATCGGTGTTCTGACAGGAACCGTGACTGGAGAATATGAAGCCGGATTTCTCGGAACCAGAGCGAGAGAGCAGAATCGTCAGGCGAAGATCGCAGCATGTATTGCGGCGATGGAACTGTTGGAAAAGGAGCTGGCGGGACTTCAAAAAGAGGCAGAAGAGCTGCAGGAACGCATTGATCTCCTTACTAAAGAATACGAAGCATTTCCGGGGGATGTGGATCTTAAGGAGGCGTACCGGATGATGGCGGATGCCGCAAGGTATGCAGACCGAATGAAGGAAGAAGGACTTCTCATGGAAGAAAAGCTTCGTGAAATGACGGAGATCTTAAGAGAGAAAAAGAAGGAAGCTTTACAGATTGCGGAAAAGCTGTATCTGACCTGCAGCTACGAGGTGTTCCTGAGAGCGGATGAGGCGGCTCGCGGATACGGACAGCATTTCTATCAGTTGAAATCCGGTCATGAACTGTTTGTACAGATGGTGTCTCATTTGCGTGAACTTGGTGAACGTATGGAAGATCTGGATGCAGATATGGATCAGATTCGGTATGATGCCGGAAATACAGAAAAAGCGCTGCGAGCAGATCGTGCAGAATATGCTTCCGTGCAGGAGCAGCTGAAGTTAACGGATTATGAAGAAATCAAAGAGCGGCTGGATGCCTGTGTGAAATGGCTGAACGAGTATCCGCAAAGACTGCAGGATTGTGTGGAGGAGAAAACTCAGAAAAGTGAGCAGGCAAAGAATCTGAAGGATCAGATGGAGGCAGGAGCCGAGAATATCAGAGAGCGAAGAAGAAGGGGAGAGTATCTCCGAAAATGCTATGAAGCAGAAATGGCTCTTTCTTATGTAGCGATTCCGGAAGAACTGGTGCAGGAAGTGGGTAAGGTATGCGGGTATCTTGCCACAGACTGCCGTGAACTCCAGAAAGAGAAGATCATTCGGGATCTGAACGAGGTTTATTTTGCAAACAAGGGATTTCTGAATGATTATCAGCTCATGCAGACGGAACTGTTTGGTGAACTGGATGAATTTGCCAGAAAGGGAGACCCGGCGGCGAAACGTATGGACATTCTGGCAAGATATCAGGGAGTAAAGATTCCGTTTTCTAAGTTACTTGACCATCTGGAAGAAGAGATTGCAGAGCTTGTGGAACTGATCAAAGACGGAGACAGGGAGCTGTTCGAGGATATTCTGGCAAATACAGTGAGCCGGAAAATCCGTGGAAAAATCAACAGTTCCAATGCGTGGGTCGATAAGATGAACGCACTGATGGGAGCCATGAACACCTCAAGCGGTCTGAAACTGAGCCTGCGCTGGCGAAGCAAAACGGCGGAGACAGAGGATCAGCTCGATACGAAAGAACTGGTGGAACTTCTGAAAAAAGACTATCGTCTGATGCGGGAGGATGAGGCGGCCAAGCTGTCACTCCACTTCCGTTCCAAGGTGGAAGAGGCTAGACGGCACGCAAAGGACAGTGAAGGCATGGTCTCTTTCTATCAGGTGATGAAGGAAACACTGGATTATCGGAAATGGTTCGAATTCCAGCTCTTTTCACAGAAGAGCGGTGAGCGTCAGAAAGAACTGACGAACAGTGTCTTCGGAACCTTCAGCGGCGGTGAGAAAGCAATGTCCATGTATGTACCGCTGTTCTCGGCGGTCGTGGCCAAATACCAGGGAGGACGGGCGGATGCTCCGCGGCTGATTTCTCTGGACGAAGCATTTGCCGGTGTGGACAATAAGAATATTCGGGATATGTTCCGGCTGATGACGGAATTCCAGTTTGATTTTATCATCAATTCACAGGTGCTCTGGGGGGATTGTGATACGCTTGATGCGCTGGCAATTTACCAGCTCCTCAGACCGGAAAATGCAAAATTTGTGACCGTAATGCCTTATCTGTGGAACGGTAAGGCGAAGGAGATGGTGGACGATGAAGAAAAGATGGAACAACGGGCTCTCCAGTTCGCTGACTAGAGAATGTGCAGACTATTTCCGGGAGAGGCCGGTATTTGACCGGCTTCTGCGCGGATTCCGGGAAAAATATATGTCCTATGGATCCTTCTCCGGTACGGTAACTGTGCGTAATTTATCCGAAGAGGACATAGAGGATCTGGAAGGATTTTTTCAGAAAAATTTCCATGGACAAAAAAGTGTATCTATTTCTGCGGCCAGGTTTGAAAAGGCACTGAAGAACAGCAGATTTGACGGCTGCCAGCCAAAAGAGATTCTGGAACAATATTTTGGGGAAGAAATGGCGGGGAAGAAAGAGCTGCAAAAGGAAGAGGAACAGAAGTGGTTTCTGGAACTGGAGCATGCGAAAAGATCGTGTATCGGAACTTTGGCGCAGCAGTGGGTGGATGAACTGATTCAGAAGAAAAGTGAGACATCACTTTATCTGGCAAAGCGTTACCGAGAATCCGGTAAAAACATAGAAGAAGTAAGGGCACTGCTGCATTTGGGAATCCGGATCCTCAATGCATTTCCATATCATCAGGAGAAAACGGAATATCTGGCAGTATTTGCCGCGATGATGACCGGGAATCCACATGCTTTTGATGACGGCATGAAGGATGGACAGTTTTTGCGGCTTCTGGCAGAATGGGATACAGTGCACAGGGGGCTGAATGTCGAAAAATCGGAACTGTTCCCGGCATTACAGAAGCAGAGGATTTATTTGGCGGTTGGGATACTAAGAGACGATGTTTCCAATTGTGTGATGCTTTCGGGAATCCGGGCATGGAATCGGAATGGAAAAGCGCATGCAGGAATGGAAGGATTCCGGGACGAGGGTGACCCTGTGCAGGTGCCGCTGGCGGTGCTTGCCGGATGGGAGCGGGTTGAATGCCCGGCTCAGGAAATCTATATTGTGGAAAATCCATCCGTATATGCTATGTTATGCGGAACATGGAGAGGGCGAAAAGCATGTATGTGCATGAACGGGCAGCCCAGACTCAGTGCAGTGATGATGCTGGACCTGCTTGAAAAGGCGGGGATTAAGGTGTACTACGCGGGAGACTTTGATCCGGAAGGATTGCTGATTGCCCAGAAAATCCGACGCTATTATAAGGGAGAGATGGAGTACTGGCATATGTCGGCTAAAGACTATGAGAAAAGCCGATCCAGGGAGAATATTTCCGTAAGAAGGCTGAAGATGCTGGATAGGATTGAAGATACGGAACTCGTGGAACTTGCGAAGGCGATTCGTAAGGAAGGTGTAGCGGGATATCAGGAATCAATTTGGGAAGTGTATCTGGATGGAGTTGATCCTTGTGAAGCTTACAGAAAATGCTTCTGCTCCCGGTACTCGGTTGGAGTAAAATTGTAGCGTTTTTTGAATATTTTGCAAAAGTATTCCACGTTATGAAATCCAGTCTCAGAAGAAATGAGGTGGATTTTCTTTTCGGTTTTTGAAAGTAACTGACTGGCCTGCTTTAAACGATAGTTAATCAGATAGTTTACAGGTGTAATATGTAAATACTTTCGAAACAGATTTAAAGCAGTGCTCTTGCTGACCATCGCTTCTCTTGCTATGTCATCCAATGAGATGTTTTGTGAATAATTCAGGTGGATAAACTGCATCATGAGCTGTAACCGGGCCTGAGAAGAAGAGGAATGATCCTTATGTTCTTCCGGGGAAGGGATGTCTGCATTTTCAAATATTTCCTGCCAGAGATTCTGAAGGAGGGAGACGGTGATGAGTTCTTTGGATGCAGCCGAATCCTGGGCAGAAATAATTTGTTGCATGACGGTTAAAGCCCTGGCCTGCCAGCATACTTCTTTATGAAATATCAGAAATGACAAGGAAGAAGAAATAACGGGCAGAATATATTTCTGATAAATAAAGCTGTCGCATGCGGCAATAAAAGAAGGCATAAATACGAAATTGGGAATGAGAGCTTTTGATGGAGAATAAAGGCGATGGAGTACTTTTGTATTAATGAAGATTCCATCTCCTTCGCTTAATTTAAACTGGTCTTCTCCAATCCAGAAAGTAACAGTCCCGGATTCAATATAAATAAACTCTAATTCTGTATGCCAGTGCCATTCAATACAGTTGAAATCAAAAACTGACAAATCCTCATAATAAAACTGGAAAGGATAGCTGCTGTTGCCGTGCTGAACGGTCTCCATCAGATTTTCATCTGTAAGGATTTTGGTATAATTCGTATTTATATTCATTGTACGCTCCTTTTTTGAAATGCATTTTACGATATTATACAATAAATATCAGAAATAAATCAATGAAAATCAAATAATTATGTTATATAATTCAATGCGAATGCAGCGGAAACAGATCATACCGCGTGAGAATAAAATATATTGCAGAATACAAAAAAAGGAGTGATGATTATGCCTGATTATCGGAAAACAAAAAGAGCCTGTTATATGGGATTTATTACACAGGCAATTGCAGCTAATTTTGCCCCGCTGTTATTTTTAAAATTTCATTATGATTATCAGATTACACTTGGAAAAATTGCATTGATTTCTACCTGCTTTTTCTTTACACAGTTGCTGGTAGACCTGTTTTGCGCAAAGTTTGTGGACAAAATAGGGTATCGAATCTGTATTGTTGCTTCTGAGGTTTGTTCGGCAGCGGGACTCATTGGTCTGGCGTTTTTGCCGGATCTTTTGCCGGAACCGTTTGTCGGAATGATCCTGAGTGTTATTGTGTATGCAGTCGGAAGCGGTCTGATTGAAGTGCTTTGCAGTCCGATTGTAGAGGCATGTCCATTTGACAACAAAGAGGCGACGATGAGCCTGCTTCACTCTTTTTATTGTTGGGGAGCGGTAGGAACAATTGTAATCTCTACACTGTTTTTTGCGGTGTTTGGCATGGACAGATGGAAATGGCTGGCTGTCTTATGGGCACTTGTTCCGGCCATAAATATCTATAATTTTGCTACTTGTCCGATCGAACATCTGGTAGATGACGGGAAAGGAATGGGAATAAAAGAACTGTTTCGAAAACCTCTTTTCTGGATCGCAATATGCTTAATGATATGCTCCGGCGCATCAGAACTGGCAATGGCACAATGGGCATCGGCTTATGCTGAGGCGGCTCTGGGGCTGTCAAAGACAGTTGGAGATCTGGCAGGTCCCTGCATGTTTGCTGTTACAATGGGGATCAGTCGTGTGATCTTTGGAAAATATGGTGACAAAATGGATCTGATGAAATTTATGACAGGATCTGGAATACTATGTGTGATATGTTACCTGCTTGCTTCTGTATCGTCGAATCCGATAGCCGGTTTGATCGGATGTATTATCTGCGGCTTTTCTGTCGGGATTATGTGGCCCGGCACGATCAGTATTTCATCAGAAAGATTTCCGGCAGGCGGAACAGCGATGTTTGCGTTGCTTGCTATGGCAGGGGATCTGGGCGGAAGCATAGGCCCGGGGATTGTCGGGCGTGTGACTCAAAGTGCAGGAGACAATATTCGTGTGGGTATGGGAGTAGGACTTTTGTTCCCTATTACCTTATTAATCATGCTTTTTATTCTTGCAAGGCAAAAGAAACATTAATAAAAGTCTGAATCAAGTCCGTTTTACGAAAGATGTACAATCCTGCCGGCACAGGATGTAGAGAAGATCGTATGAATTAGAGGATAAAATGATGACACGAAAAATGTAAGCAGTAAAGATTCTAGAAAGTCATCATATATTGTAAAAAGCAAAATGATAGGATTTCTTGAAATGACGGAACAGAATCTGGAAAATATGTTGAATCTCGCATTGGACGCGACGGAAGAAGAGCGGGAAAAATCTCTGAATCTGGATGTGGGGTATTATCCGATTGAAAAAGAATGGGAGTTGATTGTAAAGTATTCCGGCTCCCTGGATGCGGTGCGGGAGTTCGCCGTGCAGGTGACCAAACTGAAAAATGAGTATGCGATCGTCGTTGTACGGGAATCAGACATACAGAGACTTGCGGATCTGCCGCAGGTGGAGTATATTGAAAAGCCAAAAAGATTATATTTTCAGGTGGAAAACGGAAGACGGGTATCTTGTATCAATTCGGTACAAGATACCCGTCTTTTTATTCCTGGCAGACCGGAAGGCACAGAAGGACTCTTCGGAAAAGGAGTGCTGGTTGCGATTCTGGATTCAGGGATTGATTATGCAAACATGGATTTTCGGAATCCGGACGGCACGACGAGGATTGTCAGTATCTGGGATCAGACAACTCCCGGCACGCCACCGGCAGGGTATGCGCTGGGGGCTGAGTATAGCAGACAGCAGATTGATGACGCGCTTCTTAAGAATGATCCGTTGGAAATGCGCAGACTGGTTCCCGTAACGGATACGTCCGGACACGGTACGGCGGTGGCTGGAATTGCGGCGGGAAATGGACTTGGGAGTGGAAATCGGTATCGCGGTGTGGCCAGTGAAAGTGAATTGATTGTTGTGAAACTTGGAAGGCCGAGGGAAGAAGGCTTCCCAAGGACGACAGAATTGATGATGGGACTGAATTATGTGGTGGAGAAGGCACTTGAGACAGGGAAACCGGTGGCAGTGAATATCAGTATTGGGAATACGTATGGGTCACATGACGGCACCTCTCTTCTGGAGCGTTTTATTGATGATATTTCGAATTTCTGGAAAAGTGTGATCTGTATCGGAATGGGAAATGAGGCTGCAAGCGCCGGGCATATCTCCGGAATATTGCAGGAAGGGGAAGAAAAGCGCATTCAGCTTGCCGTTCAGGAGAATCAGCCTACCCTGAATGCTCAGATCTGGAAATCTTATGTTGACGAGGTGGAAATATCTCTCAGAACGTCGGCAGGAACAATTGTCGGTCCAATCCGGGAGGTGCTGGGACCACAACGTTTCCGCGTAGGGGAGACGGAAATCCTTCTTTATTACGGGGAACCGAATCCATACAGTACGGCACAGGAAATCTACTTGGATTTTCTCCCGGTCGGAACGTATATCACTTCCGGAATATGGGAGATTGTACTTACTCCAGAGAAAATTGTGGAAGGAAATTATGAAATGTGGCTTCCCAGTGAAAATGTGCTGAATAAAGGAACCGGATTTTTGTTCCCACAGGAAAATGTTTCCCTCACGATCCCATCGACTGCAGAACGTGTGATCTCGGTTGGAGCCTATGATGCATGGACACTTACCTATGCAAATTTCTCCGGTCGGGGCTACCTGCTCGGCGGCGGAAGAGTGAAACCGGATCTTGTGGCTCCGGGAGTGAACGTGACGACGACACGGGCAGGGGGAGGAACGGTTACAGCAAGCGGGACTTCTTTTGCTACGCCCTTTGTGACCGGAGGGGCGGCACTTCTGATGGAGTGGGGGATTGTATGGGGGAATGACCCGTTTTTGTATGGGGAGAAGGTGAAAGCTTACTTAAGAAGAGGAGCCAGAGCGCTCCCGGGATTTGAAGAATATCCGAATTCACAGGTGGGGTATGGGGCTTTATGCGTGAGCGAAAGCCTGCCTAAGAGATGAAGTTAAAAAGAAACGAAAAATTACAAAATGCTGTTGACGGGACAAAGTTTTAATAAAAAATGAAATTGTACAATAAATTAAAAATATTGAAAAGGATATTGACATGTATTATAATTTTAATACGAAGATCAAAGATGTTAGCAATTAAATAAAAAATGAACAAAAATAAAATTAATAAATAAATTGATAAAATAGAACAAAGGAGACAGAGTGGAATGAGAATATCAACACTGAGATTAAAATGCTAATAAAAGAATGTGTTAGGCAGGGGGGAATGTACACTGCACCAGATTTTAAAGAGTATATAGTAGCAAATAGTGGGAAAGATGTTACACGTGGTCAAATATCTGGAGCTGTGTCTCAGTTAGTTGATACGAAAGAGATTGTAAGAGTTGGGCGCGGTTTATATGCAAAGGATATGAAGGTGACCGCAAATAAAAAGAAAAGCAATGATGATGAAGTAAAGGATACATTAAAAATACAAATTTATAATACATTGATTAAAGTGGAGAAAGAGTTGGCAACAACAATTAGCTCAGTTGATATTTGGAAATTAAATGGTGAAAATTTTGAAATTGTGACAAAAATGCGTGAATTGAAAGATTCTATAGAAGAGATAAAAACGCAATGCAAATAAGAAGGGGATATAGAGGTGGTAATGAAGTGAAACATAATATTCTTGATTCAATATTATCAAATACAGTTTTAGGTTAGGAAGAAAAGGAAAAGTCAATTAACGTTGCTCTTTCTGAAATTGCAACAAATATTAAGTAAAGGGAGGTAGAATTTGTGATGCAGGATGGAAAAATAAAAAATTCCAGTGAGTTGGAGTTTGTCGTGTTTTGCATTGAAAATGTGGCGGCAAAACTGGGTGTAGATGCAGAGTATGTCTATCAGGCATTTACTGAAAAGAGCGACATTCTGAACGGATATATCGTGCCGGAATATGAAGTGCTGCATACTCAGAGCCGGGAATATATCGTAGACGACCTTCTTGATGTGATGAAAGAAAGGGGTGTGAAAGTATGATTCTCTATCATGGTTCTTTTTTAGAGATTGCAAAGCCGGATTTGGTTCATTCCCGTCCTAATGTTGACTTCGGACGTGGCTTCTATGTCACGCCACTGCATGAGCAGGCTGAAAAGTGGTGCGGAAAGTTCAAACGTCGTGGAAAAGATGGTGTTATTTCTCGATATGAGTATGATGAAAGTCGGAAAGTTGAACTGAAAATATTGAAATTCGATTCGTATTCCGAAGAATGGCTGGACTTTATTCTGAACTGCCGTAGCGGAAAAGATTCGACAAATTATGACCTTGTTGTGGGCGGTGTTGCCAATGATAAGGTATTCAATACGGTGGAACTGTTTTTTGACGGATTGATTGATAAGATGGAAGCCATCAACCGTCTGCGATATGAAAAGCCGAACCTGCAAATTTGTTTTCGCACAGAGAAGGCATTGTCTTTGCTACATTTTGAAGGGAGTGAAATATTATGACAGCTAATCCGATTTTACTTCAGAAAAAATACAGCCGTGTCATTGAGTGTTTTGCTAAACAGCAGGGACTTTCACTGGATGCGGCATTGGATTTTTTTTACCATTCCGAGGTCTATCAGCTGATTCGTGACGGTGTATCGGATATGCACTGCATGAGCGATGCATATCTGGCAGAGGAACTGGAACAGGAATATGCTGAGAAAAAGCAGTTGGAAAAAGGGGGATTTTGACATACAGTGGTAAATTGATTATTCCGGCCCCTTTGGGTTCTTCCGCAACTGCCCGTTTTCTACTTCCAATGAAATTATTTCTGTGATAAAACATTGGTATCAAGTAAAGGCTGAGATCGTAAAAGACGGAATCACAGATGACGCATGGAGTGCATACCTTGATAAAATGGATGCTATGGGACTTTCCGAACTGCTGGAACTGAAGCAGAAAGGTTTCGATATGTTCTATGAACTGACCAATTATTAATTGGGTGTCACGGTACTTGATGAAGTAATGTGCGAGGGCTGCCGTATTGGCGGCCCTTTTGCAAATGAATGATTTGAAAAAAGACAGGAGGAAGAGCAATGGATCTGTTTTACTCACCGGAGTATGCAAAAACAGGAGATGTCATCCCATATTACAATGAAGAAACAAAACGGTTTGAAGGTTATTATTTAAAGAACTGGAATCCGGATGCGCCGAAGGATATGGTCGTGTACGGATGGCATCATATTGTTTCGGAGGACAACCGGAATTTTATAGAAACGCCCACCAACATTCACGGAGGGACAGGTTCCATTCTGAAAGTGAACGGATTGTATCACATGTTTTACTGCACGTTTGATCAGGAACCGCAGGCCCAGTGGGCAAGACATGCGACCAGCACCGATCTGGTACACTGGACAGATATACCGGAAGAGAAATTTACAGCTGACGGAGAAATCTACAGGATGTCGGACTGGAGAGATCCATTTGTATTCTGGAATGAGGAAGAGCAGAAATGGTGGATGCTGCTTGCTGCACGGGAAAATGGTGCAACTGAGAGAAATGGCTGTGTAGCGCTCTGTGTCTCAGATGACCTGGCTCACTGGGAATACAGAAGACCGCTTTACGCACCGCGAACCCATCAGGGAGCTTATGAGTGTCCGGACTTCTTTAAGATGGGAGACTGGTATTATCTGGTTTATTCCAGTTATACGGACGGATTCAGTACCTATTATCGTATGAGTCGGTCCCCAAAAGGACCATGGCTCAAACCCAGAGTGGATACCTTTGACGGAAGAGCTTTTTATGCGGCTAAGACAGGGACGGATGGAAAGGATCGTTTTATTTATGGATGGAATCCGACCCGGGGAGAGAACGGATGGGGATTTGATCCGGGGAACGATTTTGGAAAGGACTATCAGACCTGGAACTGGGGCGGTTCCATTGTAGTACACAAGATCCTGCAGCATGAGGACGGGACGCTGGGGGTATGCCCGGTGGACAGTGTAGCCAATGCGTTTGTCAGGTCGGAAGAAATACATGCAGAAGGGCTGACAGGAACATGGACGAAAGATCATAACAGCCTCAGCTGCTGCTCGGAATACGGTTATTCGGCTGCGCTTGCGCAGAAAATCCCGGAACAGTGCTGTATCCGTGCAACTTTGAAATATACAGGAGAACCGTCCCGGTTTGGCCTTGCTTTGCAGGTGGACGAGAAATTTGACTTCGGATATTATCTGATGTTTGAGCCGGATTTCAACAGAATTCAGTTCCGTTCCGGACTTAGAATGTATGAACAGGGAGGACAGATGTTCCCGTATGCGGTAGAGATGGAGCGTCCGCTTACTCTGGAGACGGACAAAGAATACGAACTTGCACTCTATATACAGGATACGATCGCTGTACTCTATGTAAACAACGATGTGGCTTTTGGTTTCAGAATGTATAATTATCAGGGACGCAGTCTCGGGTTCTTTGTCTCTGAGGGAAATCTGGAAGTAAAAGATGCAGTGATTATGACGGAAAGGAGAGAAGCATTTATCTTGAAAGAAGATAAGACTCCCACCTCTATAGGTGGTGAGTTGTGACAAATATGTCTTGGTGGGAGTCCAATTTCCTTCCAAGATAAAGCCTCCGGCGGATTGCAGAGGTGCGCAGATGTATTGTGTCATGCAAAGCATGACGCGCACCTCGCAGCAAGTACGCCGAGGCGTACTTGAACTAGGGAGATAATTGACATAATAAATTTTCAGGAATATAATAGCAAGCTAACGATAATGAAAAATATGAATTTGAGGAGTGTTGAAAATGGATCAAAAAGAAAGAATGCTTGCAGAACTTCCCTACATTGCATCTGATGAAGTATTGAGCAGGGAACGCCTGGAATGTAAAAGAAGGATTTATGAACTGAACCAAGTCCATCCGGATCAGTATAACAGGATTCCGGAGCTGCTAAAGGAATTGTTTGGAAAAACCGGCGAAGCTGTTTTTGTAGAGCCTCCATTTCATTGCGATTATGGTTATAACATAGAGGTCGGAGATAATTTCTTTGCAAACTATAACTGTACAGTTTTGGATGTTGCAAAGGTGACAATAGGGAAAAATGTCATGCTGGGACCAAATGTGTCTTTTTATACTGCCGGACATCCGTTACATCATGAATCCAGAAACTCCGGCTATGAATACGGTATCTCAATTACTGTCGGAGATAATGTGTGGATAGGCGGGAGTGTCGTGATTATCGCGGGAGTGTCGATTGGGAATAATGTAGTGATTGGCGGCGGTAGTGTTGTGACCAGAGACATTCCGGACGGGGTGGTTGCTGCGGGTAATCCCTGCAGGGTGATCCGCGAGATCACGGAAGAAGACCGGAAATACTATTTTAAGAAGAGAGTTTTTGATGTGGAAATCTAACAGGTATTTGGGAAGCGGTTGTAAATATAGAACCGGCTTGTCATATTATCGGGATGGAAATGGGTGGAAATGCAGTCATCCTTACCATCGGGGCGGCAGTTGTGCTGACTGCGGCGGGGGAACTTGTGGCGTCGCCGATGCTGGCGCTTTTGAAAACACCGGAAAATATTGTTGCAGGTTCTCTGACATATCTGCGGGTTATGATAGGCGGGCTTACGGTCATCACGTTTTATAATCTTGAAGCCTCTCTTTTAAGGGCATTAGGGGATGGACGGTCTCCTTTGATAGCCATGGTGATTGCTTCCTGCACGAATATAGGTTTGGATCTGCTGTTTGTGATGGGATTCCGTTTGGGTATTGCCGGTGCTGCTGTGGCAACGCTGATGGCACAGGGGATTTCATGTATCTATTGTTTTGTTGTCCTGCGCAGAGTGTTGGACAGCGAATTGAGGGAGACGCAAACGACAAATTATTTTTCCGTCCTTTAAAGAATCGACCGCGCAGTCTGGGAGCTAATGGCAGATTGACAGCGATAATACGGCACATTATTGGAGAGTATTGAAAGATCACGGAGCCCCATAGAGCTCCGTGATCTCAGTGTTATTAATCTGTGTAT
>NZ_JBQHSG010000003.1:0-233945 GCF_052066375.1 Bariatricus sp. HCP28S3_A7 | reverse complement strand
GGGATATCCAGCATATATCCCAAAAAGTCCGGCGATATACTACAAAATATGAATTTTTCAAGGTACTATAGGAATAGGGGCAAATTTATTTATGGTTTTGACCCCAATATCAAAAAAATCCGGTTATGATACAATTTCAAGGAAGAGAATCATATTTGATTGGAGTCTGATCGTGGGAAGAGGAGCAGGTCGCGTCCCGGGCGATGATCTATGATTATCTGTGCTGCACGGAGGAACCGCTTCTGGATAAACTTATAATCTATTGGAATTATTCATAAAGGAGGAACAAGAAATGTATTATAAGCAGTATGGAGACACGGATATGAAGGTTTCGGCAGTCGGGCTTGGAACCATGCGGTACGATGAGGAGGACGTAAAGGCGGGACGTTTGGAAAAATGTGCCGAGATTCCGCTCTACGCATTTGAGAAGGGAATCAATTACTGGGATACGGCACCTGCCTATTGTCATGACAAGAGTGAGATCATTACCGGAATCGCACTTTCCCAGGTGAAACGAAGCGACGTGTATGTGACTTCCAAGGTAAATCTCGGAACGTTGAACGAAGATGCAAGCCGGGATAATTTCCGGAGGAGACTGGAGACATCTTTAGACCGGCTGAAGACGGATTATATTGATTTCTATCATATGTGGTGCATGCTGAACCTGGAGTCCTGGGAGAAGCACATGGAACTTTTATACGGTTTCTTTGAAGAGGCGAAGTCAGAGGGACTGATCCGGAATATTGTATTTTCTTCCCATATGCAGGGAAATGATATCGAGAAAGTTGTGGAGACCGGGAAATTTAAGGGAATGCTGATCGGCTACAATGCGCTCAACTACCGGTTCCGCCAGAGCGGGATCAAAGCGGCTCATGAGAATGGAATGGGTGTGGTTGTCATGAATCCGCTCGGCGGCGGTCTGATTCCGCAGAATCCGGATGCTTTTTCCTATCTGACAAGGGGAACGGATCTGACGGTTCCACAGGCGGCGCTCCGGTTTGTGGCCTCCCACAAGGAGATCACGGTTGCGCTGGCAGGATGCACGACGAAGGAACATGTGGATGACGCTGTGAAGGCAGTCGAAAATCTGGAAGAACGTCCGGCAGAGGAAATCTCGGCCATGTATGAGGCAGAAGGTCTTTCTTTCAATAACCTGTGTACCGGCTGCAGTTACTGTAAGGGATGCCCGAAGGAAATTCCAATTCCGAAGATGATGGATGCATACAATCAGTACATACTGACCGGCAAGAAGGATGCAATTACATCCAGAATTGCATATCATTGGGATATTCCGAAAGCGAAAGCGGCAGAATGCATCGGATGCAGAAAATGTGAGAGACAGTGCACACAGCATCTTCCAATCGTTGAGCGGCTTGCCGAGATCGCAGCACTCCCGGACATTGAGGAATAAGGACATAAGAACGATAAGTCAGATGAAGAAGTAAATTAGTAGTTGAAATCTGGTCTCATATGTGTTAGAATTTTTACAATTTGAGAAAGTGGGCGCTCATGGTTGAGGAAAAGACTCCATGAGTGCCTTCTTTTAAGGATTGATGAAGTAAAATACTATGAAGGGATAAGGTGAACATATGAAAGCGTTTCTAATTTTAGAAGATGGAACTGTGTTCGAAGGAACGAGCATCGGGTCGACAAGAGACATGATTAGTGAGATAGTATTTAATACCTCAATGACAGGATATTTAGAGGTGCTTACAGACCCTTCTTACGCCGGACAGGCCGTTGTTATGACATATCCATTGATTGGAAATTATGGGATCACACCGGATATGGAATCGAAAAAAGCGTGGCCGGATGGTTATATCGTAAGAGAATTGTCAAGAATGCCAAGTAATTTCAGATGTGAAGGAACGATTCAGGATTTTCTGAAAGAACAGGATATTCCGGGAATTGCAGGAGTTGATACCAGAGCACTGACGAAGATTCTCCGTGAAAAGGGAACGATGAACGGCATGATCACTACCAATGAGAATTACGATCTGGAAGAGATCATTCCGAAGCTGCACGCGTACAAAGTAGGGGATGTCGTCTCCAAAGTGACCTGCAGTGAAAAATATGTAATTGAAGGAAACGGCCCGAAGGTTGCTCTCATGGACTTCGGGGCTAAGAATAATATCGCAAAGTCTTTAAATCAGCGTGGCTGTGAAGTGACGGTCTATCCGGCTCACACGACGGCTGCTGAGATCATTTCCAGCAATCCGGACGGAATTATGTTATCAAACGGACCGGGAGACCCGGCGGATTGCACCTCCATTATTGAAGAAGTTAAAAAATTATATAATTCCGATATTCCGATTTTCGCAATCTGTCTGGGACATCAGCTTATGGCGCTTGCTAATGGTGCGAAAACATACAAATTAAAGTACGGACACCGCGGAGGAAATCATCCGGTTAAGGATCTGGAGACGGGAAGAGTCTATATTTCGTCACAGAATCACGGATATGCAGTCGATGCGGACAGTCTGGATCCATCTGTGGCAGTTCCGGCATTTGAAAATGTCAATGACAAGACGAATGAAGGAATGGCATATATCGGTAAGAACATTTTCACGGTGCAGTTCCATCCGGAGGCCTGCCCGGGACCGCAGGATTCCGGCTATTTGTTTGACAGATTCATGAAGATGATGGGAGGAACAGAATAATGCCAAGAAATCAGGATATTAAGAAAGTATTAGTGATCGGTTCCGGTCCGATCATCATCGGACAGGCCGCGGAATTTGACTATGCGGGAACGCAGGCCTGCCGTTCTCTGAAAGAAGAGGGACTGGAGGTTGTCCTTCTGAATTCAAACCCGGCAACCATCATGACGGATAAAGACATTGCGGATCGTGTGTATATTGAACCGCTGACAACGGAAGTTGTAGAGCAGCTGATCCTGAAGGAACAGCCGGACAGCGTCCTGCCTACACTGGGCGGACAGGCCGGACTGAATCTTGCGATGGAGCTGGAAGAGGCAGGTTTCTTAAAAGAGCATAATGTCCGTCTGATCGGTACCACAGCAGAGACGATCAAAAAGGCGGAAGACCGTCTGGAATTCAAGGCAACTATGGAGAAGATCGGCGAGCCTGTGGCAGCTTCTCTTGTAGTGGAGAATGTGGACGACGGTGTTGCATTTGCGGCTAAGATCGGATATCCGGTCGTGCTCCGCCCGGCATACACCCTTGGCGGAAGCGGCGGCGGTATCGCACACAATGTGGTGGAACTGGAAGAGATCCTGGCGAACGGACTGAGACTTTCCCGTGTCGGACAGGTGCTTGTTGAGCGCTGCATCGCAGGATGGAAGGAAATCGAATATGAGGTAATGCGTGACAGCAAAGGCAACTGCATTACCGTATGTAATATGGAAAATATTGACCCGGTGGGTGTTCATACCGGAGACAGTATCGTCGTTGCTCCGTCCCAGACTCTGGGAGATAAAGAATACCAGATGCTCCGTACCTCTGCGCTGAACATCATCAGCGAGCTGAACATCACCGGCGGATGTAACGTACAGTATGCGCTTCATCCGGAGACTTTTGAATACTGTGTAATCGAAGTAAATCCGCGTGTAAGCCGTTCTTCCGCGCTGGCTTCCAAGGCGACCGGTTATCCGATTGCGAAGGTTGCGGCCAAGATCGCGCTGGGATATACGCTGGATGAGATCAAAAATGCAGTTACAAAGAAGACTTACGCAAGTTTCGAGCCGATGCTGGATTACTGCGTAGTCAAGATGCCGAGACTTCCGTTTGATAAATTCATCAGTGCGAAGAGAACCCTTACCACACAGATGAAGGCGACCGGAGAGGTCATGAGTATCTGTGATAACTTTGAGGGAGCCCTGATGAAGGCAATCCGTTCTCTGGAACAGCATGTGGATAGTCTGATGTCTTATGATTTCACAGCACTTTCCAGAGAGGAGATCCTGGAAAAACTGGAGATCGTAGATGATCGTCGTATCTGGCTGATTGCAGAAGCAATCCGCAAGGGAATCAGCTACGATGAGATCCATAACATCACCAAGATCGACAAATGGTTTATCGACAAGATCGCGATCCTGGTAGAGATGGAACAGGCACTGAAGACACAGGAACTTACTCCGGAACTTTTAAAAGAAGCAAAACGAATCGAATTCCCGGACAATGTGATCGCGCGCCTGACCGGAAAGAGTGAGCGCCAGATCCATGACATGCGCCATGAAAACGGAATCGTTGCAGCCTATAAGATGGTCGATACCTGTGCGGCAGAATTCGCGGCAGAGACACCGTATTACTATTCCGTATACGGCAGTCAGAATGAAGTGGAAGAGACCAGCGGCAAGAAGAAAGTTCTGGTACTTGGTTCCGGACCGATCCGAATCGGACAGGGAATCGAATTTGACTTCTGTTCTGTACATTGTACCTGGGCATTTGCAAAAGAAGGCTATGAGACGATTATTGTAAATAACAATCCGGAGACGGTAAGTACCGACTTCGATATCGCAGATAAATTGTATTTTGAACCGCTCACACCGGAAGATGTGGAGAGTATTGTGGATCTGGAAAAACCGGACGGAGCCGTGGTGCAGTTCGGTGGCCAGACGGCGATCAAACTGACCGAATCCCTGATGAAGATGGGAGTCCCGATCCTCGGAACCGCTGCGGAAGATGTAGACGCCGCGGAAGACAGAGAACTCTTTGACGAGATCCTGGCACAGTGCAACATCCCGCGCCCGAAGGGAGACACCGTATTTACCGCAGAGGAAGCAAAAGAGGTCGCAAATCGTCTCGGTTATCCGGTATTGGTTCGTCCTTCCTACGTGCTTGGCGGACAGGGCATGCAGATTGCAATCAACGATCACGATATCGACGAATTCATCGGTATCATCAACCGGATCGCGCAGGATCACCCGATCCTGGTAGATAAATATCTCCAGGGAAAAGAGATCGAGGTCGATGCGGTCTGCGACGGCGAGGATATCCTGATTCCGGGAATCATGGAACATATTGAACGTGCAGGAATCCATTCCGGCGACAGTATTTCGGTTTACCCGGCACAGAGCATTTCCGAAGTGACAAAACGCAAAATTGAAGAATATACAAAACGACTTGCCAAAGCGCTGCATGTGATCGGTATGATCAACATTCAGTTCATCGTATGCGGCGAAGAAGTCTATGTTATTGAGGTCAATCCTCGTTCCAGCCGTACGGTGCCGTATATCAGTAAGGTGACGGGTATTCCGATCGTACCGCTTGCAACCCAGGTGATCATCGGACACAAGCTCAAAGAACTCGGCTATACTCCGGGGCTTCAGAAAGAAGCGGACTATATCGCGATCAAGATGCCGGTATTCTCCTTTGAGAAGATCCGCGGCGCGGACATCAGCCTCGGACCGGAAATGAAGTCCACCGGTGAGTGTCTTGGTATTGCAAAGACATTTAATGAAGCACTTTATAAAGCATTCCTCGGTGCAGGTGTCAACCTTCCGAAATATAAGAATATGATCATGACAGTACGTGATGATGATAAACCGGAGGCAGTGGAGATCGGACGCAGATTCCGTGCACTGGGCTACCGCATTTTCGCAACAAGAGGAACCGCAGATTATCTGAATGAGCATGGCGTCAAGGCAATCGCAATCAAGAAAATCGAGCAGGAATCTCCGAACCTGATGGATCTGATCCTGGGACATCAGATCGATCTGGTTATTGATACACCTCCGCAGGGAGCAGATCGCTCCAGAGACGGATTCCTGATCCGTAGAAATGCGATCGAGACCGGTGTCAACGTCCTTACCGCGATGGATACCGCAAACGCGCTTGTAACCAGTTTGGAAAATACCGATATCCGGCAACTTACGTTGATCGATATCGCGAAGATTAAATAAAAGTGCAGGTGAGAATGATGACAAAAGCAAATGAAAGAGAGACGCTCAAAATTGAAAACATGTCCGGAGGAGCAGGCTATATCCTGAAAGAAGTGCTGCTTGGCAAAGAAGAAATGGGAGAGTACTGCAAGCTGTTCGGACAGGTGACTCTCAAACCGGGATGCGAAATCGGATACCATGAGCATCACGGAGAGACAGAGACTTACTATATCGTAAAGGGATCCGGAGTCTATACAGATAATGGGGAAAAATACCCGGTGGAGACAGGGGACGTAACCTTCTGCAAAGATGGAAGCGGACATGGGCTGCTGAATACCGGTGATGAAGATATGGTGATTATTGCATTGATTTTGTTTGTTTAAATCGGACGGCCCCGGAGGAGACACAGGGATTTCTCACTCCGGAGAACGGACAAAATTCGGCAGGCTGTTCGCCCTTTTGGGCGGACAGTCTGCCTTTTTTTGTTCGTTCTAGTCGCAATACAATCCCTGTGTCTCCTCCGGGGCCTGGGGATTTAAGACGGGAATTCGTAGGGGCAAGACGGGAGGGAGTCGACTAAGATCTACTGATTGGATTAAAATGATTTGACGCCTTTGGGAGGCGCGAATCATTTTAGCTTTCATTTTAAAGTATGTGTATAGTTGTTCAGTTCATTCAGGAGTCGGATGTTATCCTGGGGAGACATGATGCAGAAGCGGATGTATTCGCCTTTGAGCTGTTCGAAGGCGGAACAGTCGCGTATCATGAGGCCCTGGCGGATGAGGTGATCGAAGGCTTCCTGGGAGGTGAGGCCGGGGGTGAGCAGGCGGACCAGGATGAAATTGGCGTAGGCCGGGTAGGTTTTCAGGTGGCTGTTGCCTGCCAATGTTTCCAGCATGCGGGCGCGTTCGCTAAGGATCAGGGAGCGGGTTCTGGAAATATAGGATTCGTCGGTGAGCATGAGCCTGCCGGCGAGTGCGCCGATGCTGCTAAGGCTCCATGGGTTCTGCATCTGGATCAGGGATGAGAGAAAATCGTGGTTGCTTGTGGCACCGTAGCCCAGGCGCAGTCCGGGGGCTGCAAAGAATTTGGAGACGCCGCGCAGAACCATTAGTTCGGGATAGTCCGGGACGAGCTGCATGGCGGTGATCTCACTGATGTCGGGAGCAAATTCGACATAGGTTTCATCGATCATGAGAAAGCTTCCGGCACTGCGGCAAGTTTCCAGTATGGTGCGAATCTCTTCCTTGCTGAGGGCGGAGGAGGTCGGATTATTCGGGTTGCAGATGATGACAAGATCGTAGTCATTTTCCCGGATCGTACGGCAAAAATCCGGAATATCCAGATGGAAATCCAGTTCTTCTTTTAAATTATAATAGGAAAGAGTGCTTTCTGTAAGGGTAAGCTCTCGGCTGTATTCGGAATAGGTAGGGCCGAGAAGCAGCGCTTTTTTGGGGCGTCTAGTCTGAATGAGAAGTGAAATGAGTTCCGTGGAGCCATTTCCGACGATGATATGTTCCGGAGATGGAGTTTTGGCATCACAGGAACCGTGTGTGCCAAGATATTGGCTGATCGCAGTCTTTAGTTCGGTGTAATTCCGGTCAGGGTATGAGGACAGGACATCCAGATTCGCGGCGAGCTGTTCTTTTACGTAGGAAGAAAGTCCGAGTGGGTTGACATTTGCTCCAAAGCTTACGATCTGCTCTTTTGGTATGTGGTAATAGGCCTCGACCGCTTCCAGATCGCTGCCGTGAAATTGTGGTTTTGTATTCATAATATAGTTCTCCTTTTCTGAAGTACGTTTTTTCAGATTTGCGTTGCCTGATAAGTCGAATAATGTTATAATTCATTATAATGCCTTTTTGAAAAAATGCAATGCAAGAAGTAGGTGGCTTAGCATGAAGAATAAAATTAAACGATTTTCCAAGGGAGATTTTGGCATGGCCAGACCGGATGTTGTACTTCCGGAGACGAATCTCGTACTGACAATTGGAGAAGGTGAAGTGTATCGCGGATGCTTTACCCTGAAGAACAGGAAAGAAGGAGATATCAGAGGACTTGTATATCCTTCTTCTTTTCGTGTACATCTTGATGAACAGGGATTTGAGGGGAATCCGGTAGAAATCTGGTTCACATATGACGGGAAGGGACTGAAGCCGGGACATGTAGAATCAGGGAAATTTACGATCGTGTGCAGTGGCGGAGAATTTGAAGTAACATACACTGTGATTATAGAGAAACCATATATCATGACTTCTTATGGAAAGGTGCAGAATACCCGTGATTTTAAGAAACTGGCACTTCAGGATTTTACAGAGGCTCAGAGACTGTTCCGTTCCAGAGATTTCTATGAAGTGATTAAGTATGAAGAGCCGCGGATCCGCGCCCTTTATGATAATATGCGAAAATGGTCGCTGGGCGAACAGGCAATGGAAGAGTTTCTGGTGGGAATCAAGCAGAAAGAGTGCATTTTCCTGACAATGGGAAGGACTCAGAGAACGTTCCGTAACCTGAAGGAAGCGACGAAAGAGATCATTCATTTTACAAAGAATACTTGGGGATATATGCCGGTGAGAGTCCATGTGGACGGGAAGTTTATCCAGATCGCAAGAGACAATTTTTCGACAGATGATTTTGTCGGAAATCTGTATGATTTCAGCTATATCATCCATCCGGAGAAGACCCATGCCGGGAACAATTACGGAAAGATCGTGTTTGAGAGTCCGTATGAATCACTGACCTATGAGATCATGGTGGCGGATCACAAGGATCATGCGGAAGACCACAGAGATGCGGATATGATCTTTGCAGAGGTGATGAAGGAGTTTCTCGCCAGCATGTCGGGAAGAATTCCGGTAAAAGAATGGGCGGAACATACGAGAGAGAAGCTCTCGAAGCTGGATATCTACACGGGCGAAGGCGATGTGTATCCGCTGATCGATGCACATATGCACCTGCTCTGCGGAGAGGTCAGCGAGGCAAATGATATTCTGGACGACTATAATTACAGTCGTTTCGGGATTGGAAAGGATGCAATCGTTTCTGCATATTACCTGTATCTTACAGCCTTGATCCGCAAGACAGGAAGCCATGTAAATCGAGTGGTGGAAGAACTGAATAAAGCATATATGAAGCGGCCTAGATCATGGCAGCTTGTCTGTATGCTGGTCGAGATCGATCCGGAATATAAGAATTACAGCAAGAGACTCCACGTTCTGGAACGACACTACTATAACGGAGCGAATCAGATCATCCTTTACTGGCAGGCATACCGCTGTTTCCTGGAACATCCGACTTCGCTGAAGAAGCTCGGCTCTTTTGAGGTGCAGATCCTGAATTTCGCTGTGAAATATAAATTACTCACCAAGGACATTGCGTTTTATATGGCAAATCTTGCGACGCAGCAGAGAAATTACGACAAGAATCTGGATCGGGTCCTTCGAAAAGTGTATGCGATGTATCCGGATACCATGATTCTCACTGCAATTTGTACATTGCTCATCCGCGGAAACAGAACGACTCCGGATTGCTTTGAATGGTATGAAAAAGCAGTCGAAGCCGATCTTAAGATTGCGCAGCTGTATGAGTATTATATGATGACGATCGACGATGATCATCTCAAAAAAGAATTTCCGAAATCGGTATATCTGTATTTTATGCATGGAAATAATCTGAATTATAAAAAAGCGGCGGTACTGTATGCGAATATGATTTCCTATCAGGATGAGACAGGACCATTGTATGCAGCGTATCGTGAACAGATGGAGCGTTTTGCGTGGGAGCAGCTGGAACAGCGGAGAATCAATGAGGCGCTGCGGATCATTTACAAACGCTGCTGCACCGAGCGTGATATGACACCGGAACGGATGAAGGCGATGTACGATATCTGTCATGCTTACGAAGTAAAAACGCCTATGAAGAATATGGCGTATATCCTGGTTCTGGAACCGGATGGGACGATTGGACAGAGAGTGGCCTATAATCCTGCCGGAACGATCGTTTACTTATACAGTAAAGACTCTCGGATCGTGTGGGAGTCCAAGGAAGGAAGGCATTATGTGGATTCGATTCCCTATGATACAATCCGGCTGTTTTATGAAAGCCGTTATATGGGAATTTTCCGCAAATACCAGCTTGAAAACGGCGATGGTGGATACAAGAGAGAACAGGAAGAATTAAACTGGAAGAGTATCCGTGAATATGGAATAGATGCGTTTGAGGAAGCGGATATTTTCCGCCTCTGCAGTATGCGGATCCGGGAAGAAGGATATGAGGAAGACGATTTCCTGAGTTATGTATGCTTTGAACTCTTTAAACGAGATCAGTATGATAAAGTGACACTGACGTATCTTTCCGAATACTATTGCGGCGCTACGGAAGATATGAAGAAATTGTGGCATAAGGCGAGAGATTACGATATTACCACTTATAAACTGTCAGAGCGTATCATCACGCAGATGCTTTTCTCTGAAATGATGTTCGGAGAAGAAGAAATTTTTGCGGATTATTATGAGGGCCGCACCTATTTCCGCCTGAAACAGGCATATCTGGCCTATGTATCGCGCGAGTATGTGGTATGCGGGCGTCAGGTAAAAGGATGCGTTTTTACAATTATTGCAAATGAATACCGGAAGGAAGAGGAACTGGCCGACATCTGTAAGATCGCTCTTCTGAAATACTATTCCAGCCGGGAAGTGCACAAGGAACTGGAGCCGATGCTGAGAGAGTTTCTGAGAGAAATGTGTGAAAAGCAGGTTTTCTTTTCATTCTATTTGAACTATCCCGAAACCTGGCTGAGAGAAGTACAGCTTTATGACAAGACGATGATCGAATATCATGCGAAACCGGGCAGCAAAGTGACGGTATCTTATCAGATCAGGAAAGATGGCAACGACAGTCTGAATTATCAGCAGGAAGCATTAACGCCTGCATATGAAGATACTTATATTAAGACCTGGATTCTCTTTGGAGACGAATCGCTCCGGTATTATTTTACTGAAACCGGAAATGGAGAAGTTACGGTAACGGAGAAACATGTCTATGAACCAAAGCAGGTGAAGCCGATCGGCCGTTACGGAAGGCTGAATGATATGGTCGGATTGAAAGAAGACGCATTGCAGATCGCCATGACCGAATATGCTGCGGAACTGGCGCTGGCGGAAGACATTTTCGTCGCTTATTAAATGAAATTACGGAGTTAAGGTCTTTTGCCCCACGATGCTTACGGATAATTTAAGGAGGAATACTTCATGTCACATGGAAGTATCATAGGATACGATATTAATTCGAAGATTTGCCAGATCAGTTTTCTGAATGAAGAAACGCAGGAACCGGATACACTGGATACCGGGTCGGAGAATCATCAGATCCCGCTGGCAATGACATATTATAAAGAAGTGTGGACATATGGAAAAAATGCGAAAAGAATGGGCAGTGTACGCGGGAGTGTGCAGGTTACCGATATCTGGGAGAAAGCACTGAAAAAGGAACGGCTTCAGATTGCGGGAGAAGAGTTTGAAGCGGTATGGCTTCTGGCAGAATTTATACGGCAGACGCTGCAGTCTTTTGAAAAGATAGAAAGTATCACTTTTACTGTACCGGAGATGAGCGAGGATATTCGTTATTTAATGAAAGGAATCGGGCAGAAACTGGGTGTTATGAAGGAAAATATTTACGTTCAGGATTATAAAGAAAGTTTCTGCCATTATATGTTTAACCAGCCCAAGGAACTATGGCAGTATGAATCGGCACTTTTCTATTGTGATCAGGATGTGATACGTGCTTTTATGCTTCGGGAGCTGAAGACCGGTTACCGGAAAGGAAAGGAAAGCTTTGTGACGGTCGATAAAGTGGCTGAAGCGCAGATGGAAGAGCTGGAATCCGTGTATCCGGTTTTAAATGTGGATAAGGCGAAAGCAGCAGATGAACATTTCAAAAGCTTTATTCAAAGCGTGTTTGATAAGAAAGTGGTTTCCTCCGTCTTCCTGACCGGTGACGGGTTTGAGAATAACTGGTATCCGAATTCGCTGAGAGTTCTCTGCAACGGACGAAGAGCCTTTATGGGAAACAATCTCTACAGCAAAGGTGCATGCTATACGGCGATGCAGCGCAGTATGGATCTGATCGACGGACCAGTCTACCTGGATGAGACGAAGATGACGGAACAGATCTGTCTGAAAATGCGCAGCCGGGGAGAAGAAGGGTGGTATCCACTGGTTGCGTGGGGATCACACTGGTATGAATCGGACCGGCAGTGTGAGGTGCTGTTGGAGGATAATCAGGATATCGAGATTCATATCGAATCTCTGGTAACGGGAAAGCTCCGTGTGGAGACGGTTTCACTGGAAGGGCTTCCGGAACGTAAGAATTATGCCTTGCGGCTTCGGATACGCACGATGTTCACCGATGAACGGACCTGCCACATAACATTTGAGGATGTGGGATTCGGAGAATTCTTCCCGCCGACGGGATTTTTTACGGAAAAAGTGATTGAATTAGGAGGAAGCAATGGGCAGTTTAATTCTTTGTCATAAAAAACGCGCGAAGCATCCATATGAAATAACCCGTATCCACAAGCGGATTTATACAATTGAAGAGCTGTGCTATTACCTCTGTAATAACCTGTATCTGATTGATTATACGATTATCAACGAACAGCTTTGCCGCTGGATCCGGGATGAACTGGAATTGGTTTCGTTGGCGGAGTCTTTGATGGAAATGTTGAAAAATCATGTTTCTGTGGAGCAGTTTGTACTGTATGTCCTGAACGATGCCAAGATATATACTCAGGGCGAACTGGCTCATATTCAGAATGTGCTCGAAAAGTTGAAAAACCAGAAAGAAGTGGAACGCCAGAAATACAAGGCTGACACACTTATGGAAAGTGGAGAGTTGGAGTCCGCGATTCTTGTCTATATGTCGATCGTGAACAGTGAGCGGGATGACAGCGTGGACAAACGTTTTTATGGAAGAGTATATGCCTGTCTTGCGAGTGCATATGGAAGAGCGTTTCTTTACGAGGAATCCGCCAGGATGTACGAGAAGGCATATAAGATATGTGAAGACAGCCGGATGCTGGAAGGATATGTCTATGCCTGCTACCGGTATATGCCGGTGGACGAGTATCAGAAAATGATCTCAGGAAACCAGATTTTCCTTGAAGTGGATAATAAACTTGCAGAAAAAATTGCCAGGGAAAAGGAAAAAATTTCGTTAAAGGCATCGCCGGAGCTTCTGGAAGAGTGGAAGAGAGAATACAGAAGAGGGTAAAAAAGATTGATTTTCTATATTCGGTGTATTATACTCTCTTTGTAATAAGAATTAATATGAAAAATTGACTACATTCAATTGAACAGGAGAGACAGACCAATGAGCAGACTTGAAAGAGTTGAGACAGGATTAGGCGAAGAGTGCGGTGTGTTTGGAGCTTACGATATGGATGGTGGAGATGTCGCGCCGTCGGTGTATTATGGGCTATTTGCTTTGCAGCACCGTGGACAGGAGAGCTGCGGTATTGCAGTGACCGATACGTATGGAAAGCGGAAAGTGCTCTTCAAAAAAGGGCTTGGGTTGGTCAATGAGGTTTTTGATGAAGAATGCCTGGAAGGCCTGAAGGGGAATCTTGGGGTAGGCCATGTAAGGTATTCTACGGCAGGCGGTACAAGAGCTGAGAATGCGCAGCCGCTTGTCATTAATTATGTGAAAGGAACTCTTGCAATCGCGCATAACGGGAATCTGACGAATGCGGTGGAACTCCGGCATGAACTGGAATATACGGGAGCTATTTTTCAGACAACGATCGATTCCGAAGTGATCGCATATCATATTGCAAGAGAACGTCTGAAGACACCGAATGCCGAGATGGCGGTGAAGAATGCCATGGGGAAGATTAAAGGTGCGTATGCGCTGGTGGTCTCCAGTCCCCGTAAGATGATCGGGGCAAGAGATCCGTTCGGATTCAAACCGCTTTGTATCGGAAAACGTGATAATACGTGGTTCCTTGCTTCAGAAAGCTGTGCACTGGCTGCTGTGGGGGCAGAGTTTGTGCGCGATGTAGAGCCGGGAGAAATCGTGAGCTTTACGAAAAATGGAGTTACTTCGGATAAGAGTATGGCGATCGCACCGGAGAAACAGGCGAGATGTATTTTTGAATACATCTATTTTGCAAGAATGGACAGCACGATCGATAATGTCAACGTTTACCATTCCCGTATCATTGCCGGGAAAGCGCTGGCTGAATCGTATCCGGTTGAGGCGGATCTTGTGGTAGGTGTTCCGGATTCGGGACTTGTTGCTGCAAAGGGGTATTCCGAACAGTCGGGAATTCCCTACGGAATGGCATTCCATAAAAACAGCTATGTGGGCAGAACGTTCATTAAACCGAAGCAGAGTCAGAGAGAATCCAGCGTTAAGATCAAGCTGAATGTAATTGAAGAAGTGGTGCGCGGAAAGCGGATCGTTATGGTGGATGATTCCATCGTGCGTGGGACAACCTGCGCAAATATTATCAAAATGCTGAAAAAAGCCGGCGCAAAGGAAGTTCATGTGAGGATCAGTTCTCCGCCGTTTTTGTATCCGTGCTATTTTGGAACCGATGTGCCTTCGAATGAACAGCTGATCGCACATTCGCATACAACCGAGCAGATTCGTGAAATGATTGGGGCCGATTCACTTGGTTATATGGAAATTGCGAAATTGAAAGATATGGTAGGCGATCTGTCATACTGTGATGCCTGCTTTACCGGCAGCTATCCGATGGAAGTGCCGGGAAAAGATGTTTCACATGCGTTTGAAGAATAATTGATTTATTCCCGAATGCATTCAAATATGAAAAGTATATGATAAGAGAGGAAGAAACTATGGGATACGACAGATATCAAAGTCCGCTTTCCGAGCGGTATGCAAGTAAGGAGATGCAGTATATTTTTTCTCCGGATATGAAGTTCAGAACCTGGAGAAAGCTGTGGATCGCTCTGGCTGAGACAGAAAAAGAACTGGGACTTAATATTACGGACGAACAGATTGAAGAGCTGAAGAGCCACGCGGATGACATTAATTACGAAGTGGCCAAGGAAAGAGAAAAAATCGTGCGCCATGACGTTATGTCACATGTGTATGCATATGGACAGCAATGCCCGAAAGCAAAAGGAATCATTCATCTTGGAGCTACTTCCTGCTATGTCGGCGATAATACCGATATCATCATTATGTCAGAAGCTTTGAAGCTTGTGAAAAAGAAACTGGTAAATGTAATTGACGAGCTCTCCAGATTTGCGGATCAGTATAAGAGTCTGCCGACACTTGCATTTACTCATTTTCAGCCGGCGCAGCCGACCACGGTGGGAAAGAGAGCAACACTCTGGATGCAGGAATTCACCATGGATCTTGCTGATCTTGACTATGTTCTCGGAAGCCTGAAGCTTCTCGGATCAAAAGGAACGACCGGAACCCAGGCAAGTTTTCTGGAGCTGTTCGAGGGAGATCAGGAGAAGATCGATAAGATTGATCCGATGATCGCCCAGAAGATGGGATTCGAGGCATGCTATCCCGTATCCGGACAGACTTATTCCCGTAAAGTTGATACCCGGGTAATGAATGTCCTTGCCGGAATCGCAGCAAGTGCACATAAATTCTCCAATGACATCCGTCTCCTTCAGCATTTGAAAGAGGTAGAAGAGCCGTTTGAGAAGACACAGATCGGTTCTTCCGCAATGGCATACAAGAGAAATCCGATGAGAAGTGAACGAATCGCATCTTTGTCAAGATATGTGATGGTTGATGCACTGAATCCTGCGATTACTTCTGCCACACAATGGTTTGAAAGAACACTGGATGATTCTGCAAATAAACGTCTCAGCGTTCCGGAAGGCTTCCTTGCGATCGACGGTATTCTGGATCTTTGCCTGAATGTTGTGGATGGACTGGTTGTATATCCGAAAGTTATTGAAAAACGTCTGATGTCTGAGCTCCCGTTTATGGCTACAGAGAATATTATGATGGATGCAGTAAAAGCCGGTGGAGACCGTCAGGAACTTCATGAAAGAATCCGTGAGCTTTCTATGGAAGCAGGGCGTAATGTGAAAGAAAAAGGACTGGACAACAATCTTCTGGAACTGATTGCGCAGGACGATGCGTTCAACCTGAGCCTTGAAGACCTTCAGAAGACCATGGATCCTTCTAAATATGTAGGACGTTCTCCTGAACAGGTGGATGCATTCCTGAAAAATGTAATTGCGCCTATTCTGGAAGAGAATAAAGAACTTCTTGGAGTCAAAGCCGAAATCAATGTATAGTGGTCAGATTGTTAAAAGTTTGGATATATTGACGAAAATTAAGAAATAGAAAAAATCTATAATAAAATCGTAATGTGCCAAACCGCGTAAAATGGGCGGTTTGGCATTTTTGTTGGATTATATGACAATTTTAACATTTTGCAAAAAGACAATATGCACAAAAATGATTGTTTTGAACAAAAAAACTTGAATAAATTAGACAAATACGATATTATAGATATAACAAATGATATTCATAAAAAATATCTATGAGACAAAAAAGGAGGGTATGTTGTGTACGAAGTATTTAACAGCATGGTTTTGAAAGTCAATGATTTATTGACTGGATCGGTTCTTCTGATTGCCCTTGTGGGAGCTGGTATCTGGTTCTCGTTCAAATTAGGGTTTATTCAGGTGAGAGGTTTTGGCGAAAGTATGAGGAGAACATTCGGAGGATTGTTTTCCAAAAAAGGTGATGCAGGCAAGGACGGTATGTCATCTTTTCAGGCTCTTGCAACCGCAATCGCAGCTCAGGTAGGTACAGGTAATATCGCCGGTGCCGCAACTGCAATCGCAGTTGGTGGTCCTGGAGCGATCTTCTGGATGTGGATCAGTGCATTCCTCGGAATGGCAACGATCTTCGGTGAGGCTTGCATGGCTCAGAAGTATAAACAGGTCGGAGAAGACGGAACAGTTACAGGTGGTCCTGTTTATTACATCCGTGCAGCATTTAAGGGAACGTTCGGAAAAGTATTTGCAGCTATATTTGCAGTCCTGATCATCTTGGCGCTTGGCTTTATGGGAAATGCAGTTCAGGCGAACTCCATTGCAGCATCATGGAACACCGCTTTCGGAATTCCGAAGATCGTTATGGGTGTTATCATTGCAATCGCTTCTCTGTTCGTATTTACAGGTGGTATGAAACGTATTGCGAAAGTTACAGAGACGATCGTTCCGATTATGGCAGCGTTCTATATTATCGGTTCTCTGATTGTTATTTTTGCTAACTTTACAGCAATTCCTGGAGCATTCAAGGACATCGTAGTTGGCGCTTTCAATCCTTCAGCAGTTGCCGGTGGTGCACTTGGTGCAACGATCAAACTTGCAATCACAAAAGGTGTTGCCAGAGGTCTTTTCTCTAACGAAGCTGGTATGGGTTCTACCCCGCACGCTCACGCTGTTGCGAAAGTAAATCATCCGGTTGAACAGGGATTCGTAGCTATGGCAGGTGTATTTATTGATACATTCGTAATCCTGAACCTGACAGCACTCGTTATTATCACAACCGGTTCCAGAGCAACCGGAAAGACCGGTGCTGAACTTAGCCAGTATGCTTTCTCTACATTATACGGTAAGTTTGGTGAAATCTTTATTGCAATCTGTATGTTGTTCTTCGCATTCTCTACCATTATCGGATGGTATTTCTTCGGAGAAGCAAATATCAGATACCTGTTTGGCGGAAAAGCAGTTAAGATTTATTCAGTACTTGTTTGTGTATGCGTAGTATTTGGTTCTCTTCAGGAAGTGGAACTCGTTTGGAATATGGCAGACTGCTTCAACAGTTTGATGGTTCTTCCTAACATTATAGCTCTATTGGCATTGACGGGAACAATTAAGGAAGTATATAACGATTACTATCATAATTTCCTGCCAAAGCAAAAGAAGACAAGCAAATAATTCCAATATGTAACGGAATATATTTATTGAAAAAATCTATAATAAAAAGTGTAAAAATCTATAAAAGAGACTAGCATTTTAATTTTAGATGTGTTATACTGACTTTGTTAAAAAGAGTATCGTTAATATATGAACGATATCAAGTTTAATGCAGTTAACTGAATAGTAGGCAGATATTTCCTGTGAGAGAATTGCGTACATAACAGCAGTCGCCGAAGATGCAAACCGGATGTCGGATAATGTAAGCTGATCTTGACAAGGTGAAACTTTCAGGCAAAAGGAACAGGAAAGGTACTACACTCTGAATCCAGGCAGTTTGTGGATAGAAGCAGGAAACAGAAGGACGACAAAGCAGTAAAATGTTTGTGTCGTCCTTTTTTAAAAGCATTTTGTCCGGGTGCTGTAAACAGAACCGTTCGCTGTGTACCGTCAGGTACGGCTCCGACAGTGATGATTCGGAAACTGATTAATCAACATTTATTACTGAAAGGTGAAGACAATGAACGACGGATTTCTAATTATTACGAACAACACTCTGGTAAAGGAAAAACTTGGTGAGAATTACCATGTTGAATATGAGGATCTTTCCTATGAAGATACTTTGAGAAAAGTTCGTGACAGAGTGTATCTCGGACATAAGCTTCTTACACATCCTCTTTCGGGAAGTGTAAAACCGAACGAGACACCATACAAATCAGTGATGATTTCTATGAAACCCGGTGAATTAGATATGCGATCTATGGAAATCATAGAGAATGCAATCCATGCATGCGGCAAATTCCAATTCAAGTCGGACAAGTACAAACCGGAAGTGTATGATGATTTCAGATTGATTGACTGCACGCTGCTGGAAAGCGCGTTACCGTCCGCTGAATGCTGGACATAAACAAAGGCTATAGAAGTACGAAAGTACTTTTGGGGCATATAGTAAACAAATTTTTTAAAGGAGGGAATTTACAGTGATAAGATTAGAAATGGGTCACATTTTCATCAAGGACATTCAGTTCGCAGCTGAGTCCAAAATTGAAGACGGAGTTCTTTATGTATCCGAAGAAGCTGTAAAAGAAATCGTTCTCGAAGACGAGAAGATCAAAAGCGTAAAATTTGATATTGCCAGACCGGGCGAAAGCGTACGTATTACGCCGGTTAAAGACGTTATCGAACCACGTGTTAAGGTTGAAGGAAGAGGAGGAGTCTTCCCGGGTGTTATCGCGAAGGTTGATACAGTAGGAAGCGGTAAGACATATGCACTGAAAGGCATGGCTGTTGTTACAGCTGGTAAGATCGTTGGTTTCCAGGAAGGTATCATCGATATGACAGGCCCGGGTGCTGATTACACACCATTCTCTAAACTGAACAACTTTGTAGTTGTATGTGAACCTGTTGAAGGAATCAAACAGCATGACTATGAAAAAGCTGTTCGTCTTGCAGGATTCAGAGTAGCTGTTTACCTTGGTGAACTTGCTCGTGAACTTACACCGGATGAGACAAAAGTTTATGAAACATACGGCGTGATGGAAGGAAAAGAAAAATTCCCGAACCTGCCGAGAGTAGCTTATGTTCAGATGTTACAGAGCCAGGGACTTCTTCATGACACCTATGTATACGGTGTTGACGCAAAGAAGACACTCTCTACAATCATGAATCCGACAGAAGTTATGGACGGAGCTATTGTATCTGGTAACTGTGTATCTGCATGTGATAAGAACCCAACTTATGTACATGAGAACAACCCGGTAGTTCATGACTTGTTCGAGCAGCACGGAAAAACTATCAACTTTGTATGCCAGATCCTTACAAACGAAAACGTATACCTTGCTGACAAGATGCGTTCTTCTGACTGGACAGCTAAGATGTGCCGTTTCCTTGATCTGGATGCAGTTATCGTATCTCAGGAAGGTTTCGGTAACCCGGATACTGACCTTATTATGAACACCAAGAAGATCGAAGCTGAAGGCGTTAAGACTGTAATCATCACAGACGAATATGCTGGACGTGATGGAAAATCTCAGTCACTTGCTGATGCTGATCCAGCTGCAGATGCAGTAGTAACCGGCGGAAATGCTAACCAGGTTATCGTACTTCCGAAGCTTGACAAAGTAATCGGAACTCTGGATTATGTAAACACAATCGCTGGTGGTAACGAACATTCACTTCGTGAAGACGGAACAATCGAAGTTGAAATTCAGGCTATCACAGGCGCTACAAACGAAACAGGTTTCAACTACTTAAGCGCACGATAGGAAGGGAGGACGTAAAACAATGAGTAAACTTAGAGTTGTACATTATATCAATCAGTTCTTCGCTAATATCGGTGGAGAAGAAAAAGCTGATTACCCGGCTGAACTTCGTGTTGGCGAAGTAGTAGGACCAGGTATGGCACTTGCACAGAAATTTGGAGAGGAAGCAGAAATCGTTGCTACGATCGTTTGCGGTGACTCTTACTTCAATGAAAATCTTGAAAAAGCAAAAGCTGATATCCTTGGATGGGTTAAAGAACAGGCTCCGGATGTATTCGTAGCTGGACCAGCTTTCAACGCTGGACGTTACGGTGTAGCCTGCGGTACCATCGCAGATGCAGTTCAGGAAGAACTTGGAATTCCTGCAGTGACCGGTATGTATGTTGAGAACCCGGGCGCTGATATGTTCAAAAACAAAGTATATATGGTTTCTACAAAGAACAGCGCAGCTGGTATGAGAGATGCGGTTGGCAAACTTGCTCCACTCGCTCTGAAACTTGCTAAAGGCGAAAAGATCGGTGCTTCCTGCGAAGAAGGCTATATGCCGAACGGAATCCGTGTAAACTTCTTCGAGAAGAAACGTGGATCTCAGAGAGCAGTTGAAATGCTTCTTAAGAAACTTGCTGGAAAACCGTACGAAACAGAGTATCCGATGCCGACATTCGACAGAGTTGCTCCGAACCCGGCTGTTAAAGACCTCAGCAAAGCTACAATCGCTCTGTGTACATCAGGCGGTATCGTACCGAAGGGAAATCCGGACCATATCGAAAGTTCAAATGCTTCTCACTATGGCGAATACGATATCACAGGTGTTATGGATCTGACAGAAGAGACATACGAGACAGCTCATGGCGGATACGATCCGGTATACGCTAATGAAGATGCTGACCGTGTACTTCCTGTTGACGTACTCCGCGAACTTGAAAAAGAAGGCGTTATCGGAAAATTACACAACAAGTTCTACACAACAGTTGGTAATGGTACTGCAGTTGCTTCTGCTAAAGCTTTCGCTGACGAATATGCTCAGAAACTGATCGCTGACGGCGTAGATGCAGTTATCATGACCTCTACTTGAGGTACCTGTACACGTTGCGGTGCAACGATGGTAAAAGCTATTGAAGCAGCAGGACTTCCGGTAGTTCATATGTGTACTGTAACTCCAATCTCTATGACAGTTGGAGCTAACAGAATCGTTCCTACAATTGCTATTCCTCATCCACTTGGAAATCCGGCTCTGGATAAAGATGAAGAATATGCACTTCGTAAAGACCTTGTTATGAAAGCATTAAATGCTTTGACAACAGAAGTTGAAGATCAGACAATCTTTGACAAATAAGCATAATTGTTAAGAAAAAATATTTGCAAAATACTAGTATGATTTAAAATTGTGTGGTATAATGTAAATAGATGGGATGTAATCGCGATAACTTAGTTATTGTGACGAATCGGATAATCTTAAAAATATGTGAAGGAGAAATGCGTTATGAGTAAAATTTATGACGTAATTGTCCTGGGTGCAGGACCGGCAGGCTTAGCTGCCGGTCTGTACGCAGGAAGAAGCCGTCTTTCTACATTAGTAGTAGAAAAAGGCAAAGATGGCGGACAGATCGCTATTACAGATGATATCGAAAACTATCCTGGACAGATCGTTGAAGGTGAGAGCGGACCGTCTCTTATCGCCAGAATGACACAGCAGTGTGAGAAATTCGGTGTTGAGCGTGTGTCAGATGTCATCAATGCGGTTGAGCTTGAAGGCGACGTTAAGAAGCTGAAAAGCGCAAAAGGTGAGTACTGTGGAAAGACAGTAATCATCGCAACAGGAGCTTTTGCAAGACCGATCGGATGCAAAGGCGAGAAAGAATTCATGGGCAAGGGCGTTTCTTACTGCGCTACCTGTGACGCAAACTTCTTTGAAGATTTTGAAGTATTCGTAGTTGGCGGCGGCGATTCAGCTGTTGAAGAAGCTATGTATCTTACAAAATTTGCAAGAAAAGTTACGATCATTCACAGACGTGATGAACTTCGTGCAGCTAAGTCCATTCAGGAGAAAGCATTTAAGAACGAAAAACTTCACTTTATGTGGGATTCCGTTGTAGAAGAAGTCGGCGGTGAAGGCATTCTTTCATGGATGAAAGTTAAGAATGTTAAGACTGGTGAAGTTACCACGATTGAAGCAGATGAAGAAGACGGAATGTTTGGTGTATTCGGATTTATCGGAACTCTGCCAAGCACAAAGATCTTCGAAGGAACTCCTCTTCAGCTTGATGAAAGAGGATATATTCCGACAGACGTTGATATGCATACAAATATTCCTGGTGTATTCGCAGCAGGTGATGTACGTGTAAAGAGCCTTCGTCAGGTTGTTACTGCAGCTGCTGACGGAGCAATCGCAGCTACTCAGTGCGAAAAATATCTTAACGAACATGAATAATTAGACTTCGAGGAGGAACAGATCAATGTTAGAAGTAGATAAAAATACATTTAAAACAGAAGTACTTGAAGCAGAAGGCTACGTTTTTGTAGATTTCTTCGGTGATGGATGTGTACCTTGCCAGGCTCTTATGCCGTTCGTACATGAAATGGCAGACAAATATGGCGATAAGCTGAAATTCACATCTCTGAATACTACAAAAGCTCGTCGTCTTGCTATCGGACAGCAGATCTTAGGACTTCCGGTAATGGCTATCTACAAAGATGGACAGAAAATAGAAGAAGTTGTTAAAGAAGATGCTACTCAGGAAAGCATCGAAGCAATGATCAAAAAATATATCTAATTTTTTGAACGCCGGATTTGATCGGCAAAATGACCGGGAATAACCGGTAAACAAGCGAAAATGCGTACAAAGCCATCGGGCTTTTACGGAAATGCAATTGGCTTGCATTTCATTAATAAAAAATAAAATGAAGGGAAGGAGGAAAAACATCATGGCAATTTTAGAAGGTAAAAAAGTTGTAATTATTGGTGACCGTGATGGTGTTCCAGGACCGGCTATCGCTGAATGCGTTAAGACAGCCGGAGGAGAAGTTGTTTTTTCTTCAACAGAATGTTTCGTCTGAACAAGCGCAGGCGCAATGGATCTTGAAAATCAGAAGAGGGTAAAAGAATTCGCTGAAGAATACGGCCCGGAAAACGTAGTCGTAATCGTAGGTGCTGCTGAAGGTGAAGCTGCAGGTCTTGCAGCTGAGACTGTAACAGCAGGTGACCCGACTTTTGCAGGTCCATTGACAGGAGTCCAGCTTGGACTTACGACATATCACGTATGTGAACCAGAATTGAAGGAAGAATTTGACGAAGCAGTTTACGATGAACAGGTAGGTATGATGGAAATGGTACTTGATGTTGATGATATCGTAAGCGAAATGTCAGCTATCCGTGACGAATACTGTAAGTATTTATAAGAAGAATCTTTGACGACGTCTTAGATTTCAAAAAGCGGTGAGGTAAATACTTACCTCATCGCTTTTGCTTTACAGAGTCTATCCTTGAATTCATTTAATTTGAGGAAATATAGTCAGATAAATGGCGGGGGCATATTTATCTGATATCTTTAAGAAAGGTGGACACTTGCGATGAACAGTGTAATTAAAGGAGCCAGCTATGTTCTGGCACATACTCCGCAGATGGTAGTATACAACGGAACAACTCAGACAACAGAGCGGGTTGTGAATCCAGAATCAGAATACTTAAAAGAATTAGAAAGTCATCTTCGTTCTTATGAAGAATGCGTAAACTACTGGCCGAACCAGGTATATATCGGAAATGCACATCCGGATGAACTGGCTCAGGTAGAGTTCCCTTATTATGATAAAGTTAAAGAAGGCGCTGAAAGATATGGAAAATACGGCGAGATTATGCCGGAAGAAGAATTCATTCTTTTAGCTCAGACCTGCGATATGTTCGAAGTTGTTAAACTTGACAAAGAGTTTGTTGCAGCTCACAAAGAAGCTTTCGCAGCTGATCCGATTATCACAGAAGATATCGTTGCTAAGGTTGAAGATGGTGTTGAACTTTCTGAAATCGAACACTTTGTCAGCGAAGAACATGCTGAAGGTATTTACCATGCCGGAAAGCTTGTTGGATGTGTTAAAAGAGCACATGATATCGATGTAAACCTTTCTGCACATGTTATGCATGAAAATATCATGAGCAAAGCTACCAGCGTTCTTGCATTATTATACGGTGTAAGAAATGCAGGTATCGAAAAAACAGATATTGAATACGTTATCGACTGTGCTGAGGAAGCATGTGGTGATATGAACCAGAGAGGTGGCGGTAACTTTGCAAAGGCTGCAGCTGAAGTTGCAGGACTTCTGAATGCTACCGGATCTGACTCTCGTGGATTCTGTGCAGGACCTTCTCACGCACTGATTGAAGCAGCAGCTCTTGTTAAGTCCGGAGCATACAAATGCGTAGCTGTTACAGCCGGCGGATGTACTGCTAAACTTGGTATGAACGGTAAAGACCATGTAAAGAAAGGCCTTCCGATCCTGGAAGACTGCCTTGGCGGATTCTGTGTAATCCTCGCTGAGAACGATGGTGTAAATCCGGAAATCAACCTTGACATCCTCGGACGTCATACAGTAGGAACAGGAAGTGCTCCGCAGAACGTTATCGGAAGCCTTGTAGCTGATCCTCTGGAAAGAGCTGGATTGAAGATTACTGATATTGATAAATTCTCTCCGGAAATGCAGAACCCGGATATCACAAAACCGGCTGGAGCAGGAGATGTACCACTTGCTAACTACAAGATGATCGGTGCACTTGCTGTTAAGCGTGGTGACCTTGACAAGAAACAGCTTGCAAGCTTTGCAACCGAGCACGGACTTACAGGATGGGCTCCGACACAGGGACACATTCCTTCAGGTGTACCGTACATCGGATTTGCAAGAGAAGATATTCTTGCAGGCAAGATCAAGAATGCAATGATTATCGGAAAAGGAAGTTTGTTCCTTGGACGTATGACCAACCTGTTTGACGGTGTTTCTTTTGTAATCCAGGCTAATACCGGAGCAGAAGACAACAGCGGAGTTTCTGAAGAAGAAGTTAAAGGATTAATCGCTAAAGCTATGAAAGACTTTGCTGCATCAATGCTGGCAGAATAGAGAGGTGGACGATTATGGCAAGTGGAATTGAAAAAATGATCGCCGAGACCTTCATGAGCATGGCAGAAGGACTTGAGACCGGAAGCTTCGGAAAACGTCCGAAAATTGCTCTGACCGGTATGGGCAGCGAGCATGGAGAAGAAAACTCTATGGCTGCTGCTATTGAGGCGGCAAAAGACGGAATCGATGTATACTACATCGGTACGTTAGAAGCAGAGGGTGTTACGACCGTTAAAGTGGCTAACGATGAAGAAGGCCATGATAAGATGGAAGAAATGCTCAAAAATAAAGAAATTGACGCTGCTGTAACGATGCACTTCCCATTCCCGATCGGTGTTTCAACCGTTGGACGCTGTGTAACACCTGCAAAGGCAAAAGAGATGTTTGTTGCTAACACAACAGGTACATCCAGCACAGACCGTATCGAAGGAATGATCAAGAATGCGATCTACGGAATTATCGCAGCAAAAGCATGCGGTAAAAAGAATCCGACAGTTGGTATTCTTAACGTTGACGGTGCACGTCAGACAGAAAAAGCTCTGAAACAGCTGAAAGAAAACGGATATGATATCACATTTGCTGAATCTACCCGTGCAGACGGCGGATGCGTAATGAGAGGTAATGACGTTCTTCAGGCAGCTCCGGACATCATGGTAACAGATTCCCTGACCGGTAACATCCTTGTTAAGATGCTTTCATCCTTCATGACAGGCGGAAGCTTCGAGGCAACTGGATTCGGATATGGTCCTGGTATCGGAGAAGGATATGAGCAGCTCGTTATGATCGTATCCCGTGCGTCAGGCGCTCCGGTTATTGCAAATGCAATCCGTTACGCAGCACAGCTCGTAAGAGGAAAAGTATTCGAAGTAGCAAAAGCTGAATTCGCAGCAGCTAAAAAAGCTGGCCTGAAGGAAATTCTGGATGCTCACAAAGCAGCACAGAAACCTGCAGCTGCAGAAGAAGAAGTTAAAGAACCGCCGAAGGAGATTGTAACTGCACAGATTCCTGGAATCGAAGTTATGGACCTTGAGGATGCGGTAAAAGCACTCTGGAAGATCAACATCTACGCAGAGAGCGGAATGGGATGTACAGGCCCGATCATCCGTGTATCTGATGCAAATCTTGCGAAAGCAGAAGAAGAGCTGAAGAAAGCGGGATACATCAATTAGTTGATTAATTGATGGAAATAACGTATAATATTGGGAGACGTAGCGTTTTTTGCTGCGTCTCCTTTCGTACTTTTTGGCGCAGTTGAATAATCGAGGAGACAGGAGTGTAGTATGGATTTACAGTTGCTAATCAAAACAGCGATGTCTGCAGGAGAGCTGATGCTTTGCAGCGGAGCTGAGACTTACCGGGTGGAAGATACCATGCACCATATTTTGAAGACAGCAGACAATCTGGAAATGTCAGAAGTACTGGTCGTGATGACAGGAATCACAGCTTCTGTGAAGGTGAAGGGTGAGAAAGTTGTGACGCTTGTGAAGCGTGTGGAAAGCCGTGAAAATAATCTGAGCCGTGTGGTTTCGGTTAATGATATTTCGAGACGTTACTGTGGTGGAGAATTGTCCTTGCAGGCGGCATATGAGGAGCTGAATTCACTGAAAAAGAAAGAATATCGCCGTTTGTCCTATAGTATTGCAACGGTTGCTGTTTGTGTGGGATTCTCCCTTTTCTTTGGAGGAGGAATCTGGGAGGTTGTGTCATCGCTGATTGTAGGCGCATTTCTCGCATTTTGTATCGAAGCAGTGCGTGATCTTAAGGTCCATGCTTTTATAGAAGACGTATTTTCGTCTATGGGCATTGCAATGGCAAGTGCAGTTATGAAAATCATGCTTGGCGGCAGAATGGATATTGATATTGTAATCATCTCTTGTATCATGCCGCTTGTTCCGGGAATGGCAATCACAAATGCAGCGAGAGATACACTTAGAGGCGATTATCTTTCAGGCATTGCCCGAATGCTGGAAGCATTCATCAAGGCGGCAGGAATTGCTATCGGTATTGGTATCGGTCTGGCAATTATGGGGAGTTATTAGAAGGAGGAGACAGTTATGAATCGAGAGATGTTTAGAATAATGATTCAGGTTTCCGGAGCATTTCTGGCAATCTACGGTTTTGCCGTACTGCTTGATACTCCAAAAAAGTATTTGTTTCATGCAGGGGGTGTTGGTGCGGCAGGAGGATTGGTGTATCTGATCTGCATTCAGAATGGATTGGGTGTTGTTTTTTCATCTTTTATCTCTGCACTTGTAGTGGCAGTGATATCCCATATTTTTGCACGTATATTTAAGACTCCGGTCACTCTGTTTCTGATTGCAGGATTTTTGCCGACTGTACCGGGAGCCGGCATGTACCGGATCGTCCATTATATACTGGAAGGAAATGAGAAAATGACTGGGTACTATCTGATTCAGACGCTTCAGATTGCGGGGGTTTTTGCGCTGGCAATCTTTATTATAGATACTGTTTTTTATTCGTTCCAGAAGGGTGAATGGAAGCAGAATTCCATGAAATACATTCGAAAAGAAGAGGGAAGTAACGATGCCCACTTGAAGTAAAAATCGGAATGTGGTAGTATATTTTGGGACATTTAAAGATAGAAAAGATTAAGATAAAGAGAGGGAACCGATTATGAGTAAAGTTAGAACAAGATTTGCGCCGAGTCCTACCGGACGTATGCATGTTGGAAATCTTAGAACCGCATTGTATGCATATCTGATTGCAAAGCATGAGAATGGCGATTTTATGCTTCGTATTGAGGATACAGACCAGGAACGATTTGTGGAAGGTGCACTGGATATTATTTACCGTACGCTGGAGAAAACTGGGCTTGTTCATGATGAAGGCCCGGACAAAGACGGCGGATATGGACCGTATGTTCAGAGCGAGCGTAATGCGTCCGGCATTTATTTGAAATATGCTAAACAGCTCATCGAACAGGGAGATGCTTATTATTGTTTTTGCGACAAAGAACGTTTGGAATCTTTGAAAACTTCTGTTTCTTCTGAAGGTACTGAAATTGTAAACTATGATAAACATTGCCTGCATCTCAGTAAGGAAGAGATTGAGGAAAATCTTGCATCAGGAAAGCCTTATGTTATTCGTATTAATATGCCGACAGAAGGTACAACGACATTCCATGATGAGATTTATGGAGATATCACCGTTCCGAATGCCGAGCTGGATGACATGATTCTGATTAAATCAGACGGATATCCGACTTATAATTTTGCTAATGTCATTGACGATCATCTGATGGGAATCACACATGTCGTGCGAGGTAATGAATATTTATCGTCTGCACCGAAATACAATCGTCTTTATGAGGCGTTCGGATGGGAAGTTCCGATTTATGTACATTGTCCGCTTATCACAGATGAAAACCATAAGAAGCTTAGCAAGAGATGTGGACACTCTTCTTATGAAGATCTGTTAGATCAGGGATATGTGAGTGAGGCAATCGTCAATTATGTTGCACTGCTTGGATGGTGTCCACAGGATAACCGGGAGATTTTCTCTCTTCCTGAGCTGGTGGAGGCATTTGATTATCATCATATGAGTAAATCGCCGGCTGTTTTTGATACAACTAAGCTGAAATGGATGAATGGTGAATACCTGAAAGCTATGGATTTCGATACCTTTTATGAGATGGCTGAACCATATATCAGAAAAGTTATTACAAAAGATTATGATCTGAAGAAGATTGCTGCACTTGTTAAGAGTAGAATTGAGATCTTCCCGGATATCGCAGAGCAGATTGATTTCTTCGAAGAACTTCCGGAATATGATACGGCTATGTATTGTCACAAGAAGATGAAAACGAATGAAGAGACTTCTCTTGAGGTATTGAAAGAACTGCTTCCGCGTCTGGAAGCATGGGACGATTACAGTAATGATGCGCTGTACGGTCTTCTGAAGGATTATGTGGCAGAAAAAGGTTGTAAGAACGGCTATGTAATGTGGCCTGTCAGAACGGCGGTTTCCGGTAAACAGAACACACCGGGCGGAGCGACCGAACTGATGGAGATACTTGGAAGAGAAGAATCCTGTGCCAGAATCAGAAAAGCAATTGAAATGCTGAGTAAATAATTAATATAATAAGGGGTTTTGGTGAATGCTGAACAAAGGACAAGAAGAGGCGGTACATCACCTGGAGGGGCCATGTATGGTGATTGCACCGCCGGGGTCAGGTAAGACACTGACCATAACCAGAAGAATCCGGTATTTGATTGAAGAGGCCGGAATCGATCCCGCTCAGATACTTGTGATTACATTTACACGGCTTGCTGCGCGTGAAATGAGAGAACGATTTACTTCTTTGACCGAAGGAAAGCATTATCCGGTCACGTTCGGAACTTTCCACAGTGTTTTTTATGGGATACTGAAATGTGCTTATGGCATCAACGGTTCGAATCTGCTTGCCGAGCAGGAAGGACTTGAGATCCTGAAACAGGCAATGGATGAACTGAAACTTGAATCACTCCAAGGACCGGAAGACGATGAAGAACCGACACATGAATTGATGCAGGAAATCGGAATCGTGAAGAACAGCCTTCTCCATTTGAAGGACTTTCACAGTCAATATTTGAATCAGGAAGAATTTACGCTTTTGTTCCGCCAGTATGAAAAAAAGAAAAAAGAACGAAAGAAATTTGATTTTGACGATATGCTGGTTCAGTGCTATGCATTGTTTCAGAAACGTCCGGACATTTTAAAAGCGTGGCAGGAACGTTTCCAATATATTCTGATCGATGAGTTTCAGGACATCAACCGAGTGCAGTATGAGGTGATTCGGATGATTGCGGCTCCTGAATACAATTTGTTTGTTGTAGGGGATGATGACCAATCTATCTATGGATTCCGTGGGGCAAAGCCTGAACTTATGCTTTACATGAAGCAGGAATTTCCAAATATCAGGCAGATTCCGCTTACAACAAATTACCGTTCTACCGAGTTTATCGTAGGTGCCGCATCGCGGGTGATCCTGCATAATGAGTCGAGATTCTATAAAAGGGTCCAGTCATCGAAAGGAAAAGGAGAAAGTGTCCATGTTCAGGAAGTGCTGGATGAGAATGAAGAAAGCAGATATGTGGCAGGTGAGATTCAGAAACATCTGGATCTTGGTGAGAAGCCGGGAGAGATTGCAGTACTTTTCCGTGCCGGAATTCAGGCGCGGATGCTGACGGAGATCCTGAATGAATACCGGATCCCGTTTGAGATGAAAGAACATATTCCTAATTTTTATGATCATTTCATTGTCCGGGATATGATCGCTTATATGCAGCTTGCGGCCGGGAATCGGGAAAGACGTTGGTTTTTGATGATTGCAAACAGGCCAGTGCGATATCTTGGCAGAAACAGTATGGATGGTGCCAGAGTGGAATTTGAAGATCTGCGAAGATTTTATCTGGATAAAGAATGGATGCAGGACATTATTGACCAGTTTGAGGTTGATATCAAAATGCTGGAGAACATGACGCCCTATTCGGCGATCCAGTATATCAGGAAGCGTATCGGTTACGATACATTTCTGAAAGAATATGCGAAAGAACATCAAGTTCCCTGGAATACTCTGCTTGAAGTCATGACCGAACTGGAAGAACGATGCAAGCCCTATCGTACCTTTCAGGATTGGATGTGTCATATTGATACATACACCGCTGATCTGGAAGAGCAGGAGAAAGCTCGTAGAAATCGACAGTCGGCAGATCCTGAAAAGGTACAGTTAATGACGATGCATTCCTCGAAAGGTCTGGAATTTACGACTGTATTTCTGATTCATGCCAATGAGGGAGAAGTGCCTTATCAGAAGGCGGTGACACCAGAACAGATGGAAGAAGAACGACGTATGTTCTATGTTGCAATGACAAGAGCAAAGGAGCATCTTACAATTTCTTATATAACAGAGAAAAATGGGAATCCAGTCAAAGCTTCCCGGTTTGTAGAAGAGCTTCTGGGAAGACATGTTTGACAACACGATGTTCACCGGATATTTATCTCTTTAAAAATGCAGTTTTCTATAGAGCAGGAAAGAGCCTGGCATGCCAGACTCTTTCATTTAATGGATTGAAACAGACGGTTCTAGTCATCAATACCAAACTCTTCGAATTGCTGCTCGTCCAGCCATTCATCGAATGCATCCGCAGCAAGTTCGTATTCATCATCATCTTCGATGTTTTCGAGATCATGATTGTTTCCACCGGTCGTATCCCTGATGAAACGATAAATCCATACATCGCCGTCTTCGTTCTCCCCGTTCTCGTCTAATGGAAGAAGTACAATGTATTCTTTTGAATTAACCTCAAATGTAGTAATGATGGAGCATTCAATCTCCTCGTCGTCGTCAAGAGTAATCGTGACTACCTGTGTTTCAAGAAGATCGTTATCTTCATTTCCGCCTTCATGATTATGTCCCATAATTCGGCTTCTCCTTTCATATGATACTTCCACTCTAACAGACTATGCAAGGATTTGCAAGGGGAAAAACTATTGACATTGACGATAAAAAAGTTACAATAAAAGAAAGGTTTAGGGAGGTTTGGTATGTATAAGAGAAAAATAGCACTGTTTCTTACATTTCTTATGTGTTGTATGATGGTTACAGGTTGTAAGAAAAATGTGGGGACCAGTGAGGATAATGCAATAAAGCCGGAAGAAGATCAGGAGGAAACGGTGTCTTATACCTTTGGGTTCAGTTGTATCACAATGGAGAATCCTTATTTTATTACACTGGAGCAGTCGCTTCGTGAGTATGTGGAGAATGAAGGGTGCACGATGATTACGATGGATCCGGAGCTGAATGTGAATACGCAGATTCAACAGATCGATGAGATGATAGAGCAGGGAATCGATGCCATTTTTCTGTGCCCGGTCGAATGGGAAGAAATCACACCGGCGCTGGAACATCTGAAAGAAGCGGATGTCAAAATCATTAATATCGACTCAGAAGTAAAGGAAATGGATTATGTAGATGCTTTTATAGGATCCAACAACTATAATGCAGGTTATATTTGTGGAGAAAATCTGATTAAGCAATGTCCGGAAGGAGGAAAGGTTGCGATCCTGGAAAGTCCGACTCAGAATTCGGTCAATGAGCGCATTACCGGATTTGAGGAAGCGATTATGGATAAAGGCTTTGAAGTGGTTGCTCGCATGGATACGCAGGGGGATCTCAATCTGGCGAGAGAAGCGGCGAACCAGATCTTTGCTGAGCATAAGGACATCACGGCGGTCATGTGCGGAAATGATCAGATCGCACTTGGTGCGCTGGTGGCAGCTCGTACGGAAGCATTGCATGATATCATGATTTATGGTGTTGACGGTTCACCCGATCTCAAAAAAGAGCTTTTGAAACCGGGGAGCTTGATTCGGGGGACAAGTGGTCAATCCCCTATTAATATAGGAAAAGATGCCGCAAAAACAGCATTTGCCATTTTAAATGGGGAAAAATATGAAGAGGCGATTTATGAAGATGTCTTTTTTATTGATGCAGATAATGTAGAAATGTATGGTGCTGACGGATGGCAGTAAAGAGGAGAAGATGATGATAAAAGTAACAACAGGTTATCCATTGCCGCAGGGCTGTACAGTGCGCGGCGAAAATGTGAATTTTTCGGTATGTGTTCCTTCTGGAAAAAAATGTGAGCTCCTTCTTTATAAAAAGGGGAAGAAGGTTCCGGAGCAGATATTTGACATGCAGGAAACGGGTTCTTCCGGGCTGATTCGCTGTATTGCGCTTCGTATACCAAGAGCTGAAGCTTATGAATATAATTACAGAGTTGACGGAGAAATCGTAATTGACAGTTATGCAAGAGCTTTTGCGGGACGTAAAGTCTGGGGTGAAGCCAGAAATATAGAACAGCATGAAGTCCGTGCCCGGATTATTGATACGGAATTTCCGTGGGAGGATGATAAAAGGCCTCATCTGGCACAAAATGAAGTGATTGCATACAGCCTTCATGTTCGTGGCTTTACCAAACACAGTTCTTCAAAGGTGCGATATAAGGGAACTTTTGCAGGTGTTCTGGAGAAATTGCCATATTTAAAGGATCTTGGAGTGAATCAGATTCATGTAATGCCAATATATGATTTTGAGGAGAATAAATCCTACCTGAATTATTGGGGATACGGAGAAGGGTATTATTTCGCTCCTAAGAGCTCCTATGCTGCCAAAGAGGAAGTTACAGAACTGAAGAATCTGATTAAAACTCTTCATTCGGAGAATATGGAGTTGATCCTTGAAATGCCTTTTACGGGAGATACTCCGAAAATGATGATTCTGGGATGTCTTCGTTTCTGGGTGATGGAATATCATATTGATGGGTTTATTCTCAATCCATGTATTATAGACAGAGAGTCTCTGATCAACGATCCTGTTCTCTATGGTACCAAGATCATGAAGAAAATGGATGATTTCCAGAATACCATGCGCCGCTTCCTGAAAGGAGACGAGGGTATGGTTCCGGGGGTCATGTGGTGGCTGAGACATCAGTCAGAAGAGGAAGAGACCTTTAATTATATCACCGGACAGACAGGTTTCACTCTGAATGATCTGGTTTCTTATGATCAAAAACATAATGAAGAAAACGGAGAGGAGAATCAGGACGGACCGGATTATAATTTTAGTTGGAACTGTGGCGTAGAGGGGCCGACCCGCAAACGCTCTGTCGTGGAATTGCGAAGAAAGCAGATCTATAATGCATTTTTCCTCCTGCTCCTTGCACAGGGAACACCTTGTATTCTTGCAGGTGATGAATTCGCGAACAGCCAGAAGGGAAATAATAATGTCTATTGCCAGGACAATCCGGTTTCCTGGCTTGACTGGAGCAAACTTCAAAAAGAAGAGAAGTTGCATCAGTTTGTAAAAGATCTGATCGCTTTCCGCAAGGCACATAAGGTGCTTCATCCGGAACATGAAATGATGGGAATTGACAGTACCAGCTGCGGAATTCCGGATATCTCTTATCACAGTGAAAACGCATGGCAGACATCCTCCGAGGTTTCAAGTAGACAAATCGGTGTATTCTATCACGGCAGCGACGAGGAGGAAAGCTGCTATGTTGCATATAATATGCACTGGGTTTCGCATCTTTTTGCGCTTCCGGCACTTCCAAAGGGTAAACACTGGTATCTTGCAGCTTCTACGGATGATGGAGTATTGAAAGAACCGGTACTCATTGAAGAAGCAAAGTGTGTGGAAGTAGAGGAACGTACCATCAAAGTATTCATTGTGAAGTAGGAGGAAATATGAAAGCCTGGCAGCATTTTTGCACCATTACAAATCATAAAATTCTGGTTATGAAGAATTGTTTCCGGGTAGGATTGTACCGTCAGGGGCTTTTGCATGATATGTCCAAATATATGCCGTCTGAGTTCCTTGTGGGATGCAGATACTATCAGGGAACCAGAAGCCCGAACAATGCGGAGCGTGAAATAACCGGTTGTTCGACGGCCTGGCTACATCATAAAGGACGCAATAAGCATCATTATGAATACTGGATCGACTATGGATTAGAACAACCGGGACTAACCGGTATGAAGATGCCGAAAAAATATGTGATTGAGATGTTTATGGATCGGATTGCGGCATCGAAAGTATATATGAAAGAGAATTATACGGATTCTTCTCCCCTTCAGTATTATGACAATGGGATTGCCGGACAGCTTATTCATGAAGATACTCGGGCACTGCTGGAAGAACTGCTGCATATGCTTGCCGAGAAGGGAGAAAGGGAGACATTTGCCTATATTAAAAATACGGTGCTGAAGACGCACGATTATGAAAATATGGGGAAGAACAGGAGGAGTAGGAGATGATATCATTGCCAAATGATCCGATGATCCTGCTGAGTGTGATCAACATGAAACTGAGAGACTCATATTCCGGGCTGGATGAGCTGTGTGAGGATATGGAAGTGGATCGGGAAATGATTGAAAAGAAACTGGAACAGATCGACTATCGCTATGATGAGGAAACGAATCAGTTCATATAACAGGATTATGGAAGGATAATAACATGTTTGATATAAATTTTGATGAAATTGATTTGACAAAGCAGCCGCCGGTAGAAGAGCCGCAGCGTCAATACTATTTTATGGCCAAAGCAAGGCATTATGTGCAGGAAAAGAGCAGGGAACTGGGGAGAGATCTCACGTTCTGCGTGACCACTTTTGGTTGTCAGATGAATGCCAGAGATTCCGAGAAGCTGGTCGGCGTGCTGGAACAGATCGGGTATGTGGAGGAGCCGGACGAGGAGAAGGCTGATTTCGTCATCTTTAATACCTGTACTGTCCGCGAGAACGCAAACACAAGGGTGTATGGACGTCTGGGGCAGTTAAACCGTGTAAAGAAGCAGAAACCGTACATGTTTATCGGACTTTGCGGATGCATGATGCAGGAGCCGGAAGTGGTCGAGAAGATCAAGAAAAGCTATCGTTTTGTGGATCTGATTTTCGGGACTCATAATATTTACAAGTTCGCGGAATTAATCGTGACGCGTTTTGAATCAGAACGAATGGTGATCGATCTCTGGAAGGATACAGATAAGATCGTAGAAGATCTGCCGAGTGAGAGAAAGTTTTCTTTTAAATCAGGCGTTAATATCATGTTCGGCTGCAATAATTTCTGCAGCTACTGTATCGTACCGTATGTGCGCGGACGCGAGAGAAGCCGGAATCCCAAAGACATTATCCGCGAAATCGAGTCGCTGGTCGCGGACGGAGTTGTGGAAGTCATGCTCCTTGGACAGAATGTTAATTCGTACGGAAAGACACTGGATGAGCCGATGAGCTTCGCCCAGCTTCTGGAAGAAATTGAGAAAATTGATGGCCTGGAAAGGATCCGTTTTATGACATCACATCCGAAAGACCTTTCCGATGAATTGATCGCAGTGATGGCAAAATCAAAGAAGATCTGTCGTCATCTGCATTTGCCGATCCAGTCAGGAAGCAGCCGGATCCTTCAGAAGATGAACCGCCGCTATACCAAAGAACACTATCTCGAACTGGTAGATAAGATCCGCGCCGCAGTTCCGGATATCTCACTTACGACCGATATTATTGTAGGATTCCCGGGAGAGACAGAAGAAGATTTCCAGGAAACACTTGACGTAGTCAGAAAAGTACGTTACGACAGCGCCTTTACATTCATCTATTCCAAACGTACAGGCACACCGGCAGCGGCGATGGAAGAACAGATACCGGAAGATGTAGTAAAAGACCGATTTGACCGACTCTTGAAAGAAGTACAGGAAATCTCCGCGGAAGTATGTTCTGTACATGAAGGAACGGTTCAGGAAGTACTTGTCGAAAGCGTGAACGATCACGATCCAAGTCTTGTTACCGGGCGACTTAGCAATAACCTGCTGGTGCATTTCCCTGGGGATAAAGAGTTGATTGGGAAAATCGTACCGGTTCATCTGGATGAGGCGAAGGGATTCTATTATTTGGGGACGGTTCTTTTGCCACGACCATAGCCCTTTGGCTTTTGTAAGCGGAAAAAAAGAAATATTCTAAGAGAATTGGAAAGCAGTCTTTAGGAGGCTCTGATTGAAAAAGGAATGCTCGTGCCGCCGGAAGACGGTGTGGGTGCAGAAGGATGCTGGATGGGAGTTGAAAAATAATGCTTTCATTCATCAGAAGTTACAAATATCAGAATGTTTTCATAATTATGCTGTTGTTACTCCAGAATCTGCTTCTTTTAGCGAGTACTCTGACTACGATGCGCATGGCGCGTCTGGTGATGGACGGAGATTTCGAGGGAATCGTGGCATGTATGATTTTTGTAATTATCGTGTATCTGACGCTGCATTTCCTGTTCTGGATCTATGATGTGCAGACTGCCAGAACGATAGCGCATATGAATCAGGATGTAAGGGCAAGCCTCAATCGGCAGATCATAGAGAGGAATGCAGAAGAGCTTAACGGAACGGACACGGGAGAATATATCTCCTGGTACACCAATGATTTAAAAAAAGCAGAAACACAGGGATTTCAGAATTTTTATTCTGCTGTGGACGCAGTGATTAAACTGACCATCGGTATCGCGGTACTTGCCCGGATCCAGTGGAAATTATTAATATGTACGCTGCTGACGTCCGGAATGGTTTATGTGTTTTCTCACTATTTTCATGGAAATGTGGAAGAAGAGTCCGGGAAAGTGTCCAAGGGATGGGAGACATTTACGCAGGCGGTAAAAGAGCAGGTAGGTGGAGTACATGTTCTGAAATCATTCGGACACGAGATGGATTTTAAGGAAAATATCCAGACGGCATCCAGGGAGCTGGAAAGGCAGAGATGCAGGTACGTAAAGACCCGTGAAAAAGCGGCTGCGGGAAAACGACCTTACTGAAGCTCATGCTCGGACAGCTTACGGGATATCAGGGAAGTATCCTCTATGATAAAAAAGAATTGTCCTGCTATGATATAAATACATTTTATGAACAGATGGCATACATCGAACAAAATGTATTCCTGTTCGATACCTCTATCCGGAATAATATTACACTGGGGGATTCGTATTGTGAAGACGAGATAGATAAAGTGCTTAAAATGAGCGCACTGGAAGAAGATATTCGGACATTTCCGGAAGGATTGGATACCAAAGTCGGAGAAAACGGGAAGAATCTCTCCGGAGGGCAGAAACAGAGAATAGCGGTGGCCAGAGCTTTAATTCATGATCGTAAAATTCTACTCGTAGACGAAGGAACATCTGCATTGGATCAGGAAAATGCATTGATAATCGAACATGCACTTTTGAACTGCCCGGAACTTACCTTAATTCTGATCATACATCATTTGAAAGAAGAGTATGTAATGCTTTATGAAAATGTATATCGGCTGTAATAATTTTCCCAAAATCGCTCACACTATGTAGGAAGATTTGCATAGTGAGGGCGATTTTTATGAAGAGCAGAAGATCAAAATATATCAGTGAAGTGTTGTTTATCTGGGCACTGGGCGGAACGATTTACTATACGATTGAGATGGTGACGCGAGGTTTTTCGCATTGGAGTATGTTTGTGGTTGGCGGACTTGCGCTTTGTTTCTGTACATTTCAGGGGCAGGCGATGAAGTGGACGGAGCCATTATGGATTCAGGTCATCAGATCGGTCGTATTTGTTACTTCACTGGAATTTATAACAGGGATTATTGTGAATAAATGGCTTCATCTTGAAGTGTGGGACTATAGCGACCAGCCGTTTCAATTATGGGGGCAGATCTGTGTGCCGTTTATGATCTTATTTTCCGGGCTGATTGTGATTGGAATTCTTTTGGGCGGGACATTGACATATTGGATTTATGGGGAAAGAAAGCCGGATTTTCATATTCTTTGATATTTCTGATTTTTCCATTAAACCGTTTATGTCGTGAACATGACCGTTCATGTCGAATTGGTTGATTTTATGCATATATTTGTTATAATTGGGATAATATGAAGAGGAAAATCTTGGAATCTTTTTGAAAATTTTGAATTTGCAGAGAAATATCATGTACACTGGATGGAAGCCATCCAGATTTCCCTCCGAATAAAAGGGCAGTCCGCTCCGGGAAGCACAGAAAACGCATTCCAGCAGGGCGGATCCGCATCGAAATCCAGCCTGTCCAGTAAGCTTGGCGTAAACCCAAACGCAATCGTAAGTGAACTGATAATGCATCAATTTGATGATTACTATTTGAATACAAAATATGTTGGACTCAACCCAAATAAAGATTTCAAATTATGTATGCGCCCGTATGGTGAGTATGCGAACAATAACCCCGGAATGAACTGTACCGGCTTTGTAGCATTCGTTTTCCAGAAGTGTGGAGCAAATCTGGAAATAATCGGGAATATGGGTCTTAGAGGAAGTTACTGCAATGCCTCCAACTGGTTGAGATACTTCAAAAAATATAATGTCACCTACTATCAGTATTCAACAGTAGGAGAATTACTTAATAGTGGGAAAGCAGAAAAAGGGGATATCATTTTCTGCGATCCCAAGGATTGGAGCCAAAGCGGTGCGGATTGTCACATCGGTTTTTTCTGGGGAAACGATTCTTCCGATAATCGTTTCTGGCATTCTTCTACAAAACCGGGAAGCGGAAACCAGATATCTGTGATTACTCCTGTTACGAATCCATCATACATTTATTTAATTAAGCTTAAATAATATTATCGAGGAAAACAAGAAAAGGACAACCATCCAGATTCTCGATAAAACAGACCATTGTTTGTGGGGGCGATTTCAGCTTTTGCTTGAAATGCCTCCATAAATTTGTTAAGATTTGAATGTGACAAATGCCCCTATCCATTTGGCTGCAAATGCGAAAGGATAGGTGAAGTAACGTGGGAAGCAACTACTTTCAAAACTGTGAAAACCCTTGAAAAATAAGGAGAATTTGGAAATATGATAGATAAAACCAACATGGCATCGAAAATGACCCCAATGATGCAGCAGTACCTTCAAACGAAGGAAGAATATCCAGACTGTATCCTCTTTTACAGACTTGGCGATTTTTATGAAATGTTTTTTGACGATGCAATAACCGCATCAAAAGAACTGGAAATAACACTGACAGGAAAAAACTGTGGTCTCGAGGAAAGGGCTCCCATGTGTGGAGTCCCTTATCATGCTGTGGACAGTTATCTGAATCGTCTTGTATCAAAAGGATACAAGGTGGCAATCTGCGAGCAGATGGAAGATCCGAAGCTTGCGAAGGGAATAGTTAAAAGGGACGTTATTCGTATCGTCACCCCAGGTACCAATCTTGACATGCAGGCACTGGATGAGACGAAAAACAACTATATCATGAGTATCGTATACATCGCAGATCGTTTCGGGCTGTCTGTTGCTGATGTAACGACAGGTGAATACATGGTCACAGAAATCGAATCTTCCGGAAAAATGATGGACGAACTTACGAAATTTATGCCCTCGGAGATCATTTGTAATGAGGCGTTCTATATGAGCGGAATGAATCTGGATGATCTGAAAAACCGGCTTGGAATCACCATCTATTCTCTGGACGCCTGGTATTTTGACGATGCACTCTGTCGAAAGACACTGATGGAGCATTTTCAAGTGAAATCGCTGCAGGGACTCGGCCTTGAAGACTATGACTGTGGTATGATTGCAGCGGGCGCATTGTTGAAATATCTGGAAGAAACACAAAAAAATTCGCTGTCCCATCTGAGCCGGCTTACCACCTATACGACGGGAAATTATATGGTCCTTGACAGTTCGACGCGTCGAAATCTGGAACTGGTTGAGACGTTGCGGGAGAAGCAGAAACGAGGTTCGCTTCTGTGGGTGTTGGACAAGACGAAAACAGCAATGGGTGCCCGAACTCTTCGAAAATATGTGGAGCAGCCACTTATCGATAAAGCTTCTATTAAAAAGAGACAGGATGCGATAGAAGAATTAAAGAACAACGCTATTTGCAGAGAGGAAATACGGGAGTACTTAGGTCCTGTGTATGATCTGGAGCGCCTGGTCGGAAAGATCACCTACCAGTCTGCAAATCCGCGTGATCTGATTGCATTTCAGAGCTCCCTTTCCATGCTGCCTCCGATTAAATGCATCCTGGAGGATATGCAGTCAGAGCTTCTGAAAGAGATTTACGGGGAAATGGATACACTTGAGGAGCTTTGCACTCTGGTCAAGGAAGCAATCATGGAAGATCCGCCGCTTGCAATGAAGGAAGGCGGCATTATTCGTGAAGGCTACAACGAAGAAGTAGACCGCCTGCGCAGAGCTAAATCGGATGGAAAGGGCTGGCTCGCTGAGCTGGAAGCAAAAGAGCGGGAGAAGACGGGAATTAAAAATCTGAGGATCCGTTATAACAAGGTGTTTGGCTATTATCTGGAAGTGACGAATTCGTTCAAAAATCTGGTGCCCGATTACTATGTGAGAAAACAGACGCTGGCCAACGCGGAACGTTATATCATCCCGGAGCTGAAAGAACTGGAAGACACGATTCTGGGAGCTGAGGACAGGCTTTGTGCACTGGAATATGAACTGTACTGTGAAGTGCGGAACAAAATCGCCGGAGAAATCCTTCGCATCCAGACGACTGCAAAAGCGATTGCCAAGCTGGATGTGATTGCCTCCCTTGCCCTGGTTGCGGAGAGAAATAATTATGTCCGCCCGAAAATTAACGAGAAAGGTGTCATTGATATCAAAGACGGACGTCACCCGGTGGTGGAGAAAATGATCCCTAATGATATGTTTATCTGCAATGATACCTATCTAGATGATAAAAAGAACCGCATTTCGATTATCACCGGACCGAATATGGCCGGTAAATCGACGTACATGCGTCAGACTGCATTGATCGTATTGATGGCACAGATCGGTTCATTTGTCCCGGCATCGTCCGCGAATATCGGACTTGTAGACCGTATTTTCACGCGAGTAGGTGCCTCCGATGATTTGGCATCCGGACAGAGTACCTTTATGGTGGAAATGAACGAGGTGGCGAATATCCTGAGAAATGCAACCAGCAAAAGCCTTCTGATCCTGGACGAGATCGGAAGAGGAACCAGTACCTTCGATGGCTTAAGTATCGCATGGGCGGTCGTGGAACATATCAGCAATAGTAAGCTTCTGGGGGCGAAGACATTATTTGCTACACATTATCATGAATTAACGGAGCTGGAAGGGAAAATCGATAATGTCAATAATTACTGTATTGCTGTAAAGGAAAAGGGAGATGATATCGTCTTCCTTCGAAAAATAGTAAAAGGCGGTGCGGATAAGAGCTACGGAATCCAGGTTGCTAAACTGGCGGGGGTTCCGGATTCTGTCATTAATCGTGCGAAAGAAATCGTGGAAGAGCTGGTCAATGCGGATATTACGGCGCGGGTGAAGGAAATCGCCGTACAGGGAGAAAACCAGAAGAAAAAGCCACAGAAGAAGCTGGATGAAGTTGATCTGGCACAGTTTTCTCTTTTCGATACGGTAAAGGATGATGATGTTCTGAAAGAATTAAAAGAACTGGATATCAGTCATATGACTCCGATCGATGCGATGAACAAATTGTATCAGCTCCAGAATAAACTGAAAAATCGATGGTAAGATAAGATACTTAGAATGAATAAAGGAGAACAATATGCCGCATATTGAATTGTTGGATCAGATCACAATTGATAAAATAGCAGCCGGGGAAGTGATAGAAAGGCCGGCCTCGGTGATCAAAGAATTGGTGGAAAACGCAATTGATGCCGGTGCAACGGCGGTTGTAGTAGAGATAGAGGATGGTGGTATCACATTTATGCGGATCACCGATAATGGATGTGGGATTGAGAGGGACGATGTTAGAAAAGCATTCCTACGCCATTCGACGAGTAAGATTCGAAGCGCAGATGATTTAGTGCACATCTCTTCGCTTGGATTTCGTGGTGAGGCGCTTTCCAGTATTGCCGCTGTTGCTCAGGTTGAATTGGTGACAAAAACGGCGAATGATATATTTGGAACCCGGTATGTTATAGAAGGAGGACAGGAAAAGGTTCTGGAAGAAACGGGAGCTCCCGACGGAACAACGTTTTTGGTACGTCAGCTCTTCTATAATACACCTGCAAGGAGAAAATTTTTAAAAACACCAATGACAGAGGCAAGCCATATCAGCGATCTGCTGACACGGCTTGCACTTTCGCATCCAGAGGTTTCCTTCCAGTTCATCAATAACCATCAGCCGAAGATACATACATCCGGAAACGGACGTCTAAAAGATGTGATTTATCATATTTACGGACGAGAGATTGCCAATAATCTGCTCCCGCTGGAATATGATTGTGAAGGGATGCGTGTTAATGGATTTCTTGGAAAACCGCTTATCTCCCGCGGAAATCGAAATTTTGAAAACTATTTTGTAAACGGACGATATATCCGCAGTAACATCTTGTCGAAAGGGATTGAAGACGCATACAAAGATTTTACGATGCAGCATAAATATCCGTTTGTAGCGTTTCACATTCAGGTGGATCCAGAGAAGATCGATGTCAACGTACACCCGACAAAAATGGAACTTCGCTTCAGCAATCAGCAGGAGATTTACAACCGGATTTATCAGGCTGTCAGTGACGGCCTGCACGAAAAGAATCTGATCCCGGAAGTGGAGATACCGGAACCGCCGTCGCTTGAAAATAAAATAAATGACCGGAGAGCAGGTGCGAGGAAAAACGCTGTATTGGTACAGGAGGTCCCAAAACGGCCTTACGGGAATTTGAATCCGGAACCAGTAAAAAAAGAAGAGAGCGATGAAGAGAAGAATCTTGATTATTTCATGAAAAAAATGAAGGAGAGAGTACAGGCTTATCATAATCAGGTTTCGCATGCGGAAGTGGAAAGCACGGAAGACATATCGAAAAAGGCACAGGAAACGGACAAGGTAAAAGAAGCTGTAAAAAGGCGCTTGAATTCCGAAAAAACAGAGTGCGCTCTACAAAATAGTCCTTCAAAAACAGAGCGCACTCCACACAATACAGCAAGTAAAACAGAGTACGATCCAATAAAAAAAGAGCAAACTCTGCAAAAAGACAATAGCGATACCCAAAAAACAGAGCGCGATCTGCAAAACAATCCGCAATTTCCAGATAATAATCCACGAAAGTCAGAAAAAAACAAACAATTAGATTTGTTTGAGGAAAATTTACTCAAAAAAGAAGTAAAACAGGAGTATAAAATAATTGGTCAAGTGTTCGATACTTATTGGTTGGTACAATTTCGGGATAGTCTCTATATTATCGATCAACATGCTGCACACGAAAGAGTATTGTATGAACGTACACTTGCAGGAATGAAAAATCGGGAGTATACTTCTCAGTACCTGAGTCCTCCGATCATCTTAAGTTTATCTATGCAGGAAATTGATGTACTGGAGACTTACAAAGACCGGTTCACATCGATTGGATTTGAGATGGAACCATTTGGCGGCGATGAGTATGCTGTGAGAGCAGTTCCTGATAATCTATTCGGAATTGCTAAGAAGGAACTCTTGCTTGAGATGTTGGATGGATTGTCTGAAGGCCTGGCTTCTAATCTGGAACCTTCATTGATTGATGAGAAAATTGCATCCATGTCTTGCAAAGCAGCGGTCAAGGGTAATTCCAGATTGTCTGCTGCAGAGGTTGAGGCTTTGATCGGTGAACTTCTGACGTTGGATAATCCATACCATTGTCCACACGGCAGGCCCACGATTATTTCAATGACCAAACGGGAACTTGAGAAAAAGTTTAAGCGTATCATTTAATAAGCGCATATTTTTCAATGAATTAAGAAATGTAGAGGAGGTGTCCGTAATGGAAGAAAAACGGAAAGAAACGGACGATGTCACAAAACCGCCGCTTATTGTATTGACCGGACCTACCGCTGTGGGAAAAACGAAAGCTTCGATCGGACTGGCAAAGGCGGTCGGTGGAGAAATCATTTCTGCAGATTCTATGCAGGTATATCGGCATATGGATATTGGGTCCGCAAAAATCCGCAGGGATGAAATGGAAGGAATTCCTCATTATCTTGTGGACGTACTTGAGCCAGACGAAGAATTTCATGTAGCCAGATTTCAACAAATGGCAAAGCAGTCGATGGAGCAGATTTATGCAAACGGACATATCCCGATCGTGGTGGGCGGAACAGGATTTTATATACAGGCACTTCTGTATGACATTGATTTCTCCGAAGGAGAAGAAAATACTGCGTATCGAAAGGAACTGGAAGCATTTGCAAATGAAAATGGTGCAAATGCGCTGCATGATCGTCTGCGCGAGGTGGATCCGAAATCTGCCGATGAGATTCATGCGAATAATGTGAAGCGTGTGATAAGGGCACTGGAATTTTACCATCAGACGGGGATGCCCATCTCTCAGCATAATGAAGAAGAGCGTAAGAAAGAATCTCCGTATTCTTTTGCATATTTTGTTCTGAATGATGAGAGAAGCCGGCTTTACGAACGGATAGACAGGCGGGTAGATAAGATGATCGATGAGGGACTTGTGGACGAAGTCCGGGCACTAAAGCTGCGAGGCTATGACCGTAAAATGGTGTCTATGCAAGGGCTGGGCTATAAAGAAATTCTGTCATATCTTGAAGGGGAGTGTTCCCTTGAAGAGGCTGTTTATATTTTAAAGCGGGACACCAGACATTTCGCAAAACGGCAGATTACCTGGTTTAAGCGGGAGCGTGATGTAATCTGGCTGCCCAAGGATCAGTACAATTATGATGAAACTGCGATATTGGAAGCAATGCTGAGAATCTTAAGAGAAAGGAAAATAATAGAATCATGAGTTTAAATCAAGAAACAGAATCACTTTATATTCAGATGGGAATTGACCCGAACGTGCTGCGGTACGGACTTGAAATCGAAGCAGGACTGAAGGATCGGTTCGCTGAAATCGACCGGATGGCTGAATTTAATCAGCTCAAGGTTCTGCATGCAATGCAGGAGGCGAAGGTGAGCTCGGAATGTTTTAATTATGCGTCCGGATACGGATACAGTGATTTCGGAAGAGATACATTAGAACAAGTGTATGCAAATGTATTTCATACTGAAGATGCACTGGTGCGTCCTCAGATTACATGTGGAACCCATGCGCTGGCGCTGGCGCTTTCAGCCAATTTAAGGCCGGGAGACGAACTTCTTTCGATTGCAGGTAAACCTTATGATACGCTGGAAGAAGTGATCGGAATTCGTCCTTCCACCGGTTCACTTGCTGAATATGGAATTACCTATCGCCAGGTGGATCTGCTGCAGGATGGCAGTTTCGACTATGATAAGATACGTGAGGCGATCAATGAAAAAACCAAACTGGTTACGATCCAGCGTTCGAAAGGGTATCAGACACGGCCAAGCTTTTCGGTAGATCAGATTGGGGAAGGGATTGCGTTTGTGAAAAAAATAAAGCCGGAACTTATTTGCATGGTGGATAACTGCTACGGTGAATTCGTAGAAGAGAAGGAGCCGAGTGATGTCGGTGCCGATATGGTTGTCGGATCCCTGATCAAGAACCCCGGCGGAGGCCTTGCGCCGATCGGAGGCTATATTGCGGGAAGAAAGGATCTGATCGAGCAGTGTGCGTACCGTCTTACCTCACCGGGACTGGGGAAAGAGGTCGGTGCCTCTCTTGGTGTAATGCAGTCCTTCTATCAGGGGCTTTTCCTCGCACCGACCGTAGTGGCAGGCGCGTTAAAAGGAGCTGTTTTTGCAGCGAATATTTATGAAAAACTCGGATATCCGGTCATTCCGAACGGAAGTGAACCGCGTCATGATATTATTCAGGCGGTGACACTTGGAACACCAGAAGGCGTGATTGCGTTTTGCCAGGGAATCCAGGCTGCTGCACCGGTTGAAAGCTATGTGACACCGGTTCCGTGGGCGATGCCGGGTTATGACAGCGAAGTTATCATGGCAGCCGGAGCGTTTGTGCAAGGATCCTCGATCGAACTTAGCGCCGATGGACCGATCAAACCACCGTATGCCGTTTATTTCCAGGGAGGATTGACCTGGGAACATGCTAAATTCGGAATCCTGATGTCACTTCAGAAACTCTATGACGCTGGAATCGTAAAGGAGCTTCCATAATGGGAAAACAGATTGTGGTTGCAGGAGGAGGTGCTGCCGGTATGATGGCTGCACTTTCCGCTGCGGAAGAAGGGGCAAGCGTTACAATCGTGGAACACAATGATCGCGTCGGCAGGAAAATCCTTTCTACCGGAAACGGAAGATGCAATTATACAAATCTGTTCCAGAGCCCACAGTGCTACCGAAGCGATGAGAACGATTTCCCCTGGAAGATCATCAGCAGATTTCCGGCAGAGTGGGTCATTCGTAAATTTGAAGAAATGGGTGTTATGCCAAAAGACAAAAATGGCTACATTTATCCGTTTTCCGAACAGGCAAGTGCGGTGCTGGATGTACTTCGTATGGAACTCGATCGATGCGGGGTCCGTATTGTGACATCTGCCCATGTGTCGGATATTTTAAGAACAAAAAAAGGCTGGCAGGTTGAAATTCTCCAAGGTGGTAAAAAGAAAGAAAAAATGAATTGTGATTCCGTAATTCTTGCCTGCGGTTCGAGAGCAGCTTCAAAGCTCGGAAATGACGGAAGCGGTTACGATCTTGCGAAGAAGCTGGGGCATAAGATCATTCCTGTGGTCCCGGCACTTGTACAGCTCAAATGCCGGGAAAACTTTTATCCCTCTTTAGCAGGCGTGCGTGTGAATGGAAAAGTTTCTATATGGATTGACGGAAAGAAGCATGGAGAGGATACGGGCGAGCTACAGATGAATGCTTACGGTATTTCCGGAATTCCGGTCTTTCAGATCAGCAGGATCGCGGCGAAAGGACTTTACCGGAAACAATCTGTCTGTGCAGAAGTTGATTTTATGCCGCAGTTAACGGACGATGCATGGAGACAGATGCTTGAAGAGAGGAAAAGGCTTCATCCAGAAAAGGAAATGAGTGTCTTTTTTACCGGAGTATTTCACAAGAAACTGTCGGAGGTGCTGCTCAAAATTTCAGGGATACCGCGGATGAAAAAGGCGGGGGAACTTACGGAGGCTGAACTGGAACGCCTGGTGAAAGAAGGGAAACATTTTCGGACAGATATTATAGATACGAATCCATTTGAACAGGCTCAGATTTGCGCAGGAGGTGTTTCGACAGCGGAACTTTCTGCTCAGACGATGGAATCACGCATCGCAAAAGGTATTTATTTCGCGGGTGAGCTGGTCGATGTGGACGGAATCTGCGGAGGATACAATCTGCACTGGGCATGGGCAAGCGGATATCTGGCAGGGAAAGGAGCAGCGAATGCTTAGAATCAGTCAGTTAAAAATGCAGGTGGGGCATACCGAAGAAGAATTGAAAAAGAAGGTACGAAAGCGTCTCGGAATTCAGGAAATGCAGTTGCTGGATCTTACCATTCGGAAAAGATCTCTGGATGCCAGGCGCAAGCCGGAACTTTATTATGTATACACCATTGATGTGAAAGTAAACGATGAGCAGGCTGTCTGGAAACGGGTGTCGAAGAAGAAAGGCAATTCAGATGTCAGCGTCTGCCGGGAAGAACGGTATCATTTCCCCGAAGAGGGCTCCTGCCGTCTGAAAGAAAGGCCGTTCATAGTCGGATGCGGTCCGGCGGGGATTTTCTGCGCGTATTTTCTGGCCAAGTGTGGGATGCGTCCGATCTTGATCGAGCGGGGAGCTCCTGTGGAAGAACGACAGGAGGATGTGAAGAAATTCTGGGAAACCGGAGTGCTTAAGCCGGATTCCAATGTTCAGTTCGGAGAGGGAGGAGCCGGAACATTTTCCGACGGAAAACTCAATACACTGGTCAAAGACCCGAACGGAAGGATCCGGGCCGTGCTGGAAACCTTCGTCAAACACGGAGCGCCGGAGGAGATCCTGTATGACGCAAAACCGCATATCGGAACGGATATTCTGTGTACGGTCATTCGGAATATGCGCGAGCAGATTCTTGCATGGGGAGGAGAAGTTCATTTTCATACGAAAATGACGTCACTTATCCTGAATGAGTCCGGACGAAAATTGAAGGGAATCTGGGTAGAAACAGATGCCGAAGAGAAAAATAACGTGAGGGAATTACCGGTCGAAGTTCTGGTTTTGGCGCCGGGACACAGTGCGAGGGATACATTTGGCATGCTTTATGAGACCGGGATCCCAATGGAAGCAAAATCATTTGCGGTGGGGGTGCGTGCGGAGCATCCTCAGGAACTGATCAACCGTTCCCAGTACGGGGCAGAATATCCGGATTCACTCCCGGCTGCGGCTTATAAACTGACAGCAAAACTACCGAATGGGCGTGGTGTGTATTCATTCTGCATGTGTCCGGGTGGATATGTGGTCAATGCATCATCGGAAGAAGGACACCTGGCGGTAAACGGAATGAGTTATCATGCGAGAGACAGCCGGAACGCCAACAGTGCTATCGTCGTAACCGTATCTCCGGAAGATTTTGGTTCCAAGCATCCGCTTTCTGGTGTGGAATTTCAGCGTAAACTGGAAAAGGCGGCCTATGAAGCGGGAAATGGCAGAATCCCGGTTCAGCGCTATGGGGATTTTTGCCAAAGTCTTCAATTGGATGCCGGGAAGTTGGACACACGTCCTGTGTGCATGGAATTCAGAGAAATGGTTCCGTGTATGAAAGGCGGTTGGAAAAAAGCGGAGCTAAAACAGATTTTCCCGGAGCAGATTGCAAGATCTCTGGTTGAGGGAATGGAAGAATTTAATACGAAAATCCGAGGATTTTCGCATCCGGATACGATTCTTTCGGCGGTGGAAAGCAGAACCTCTTCCCCGGTCAGAATTCTCAGAAATGAAACGATGGAGAGCCGTATTTGCGGACTATATCCGTGTGGAGAAGGCGCCGGATATGCAGGCGGGATTACGTCAGCCGCAGTGGACGGCATAAAGATCGCGGAAACGATCCGCAAAAAATATGCTTCATTCGACAAAAATGAAGATGCTTTAAGAAAAATTTAATGTCTAAAAAGGCTATACACGTTTTTTAAAATATGCTAAAATAATCACAGTTTGTGATTCAAAAAAAGAGGAGGAGTACAGATGAAGGGAGCCGGAAGCAAGAATACATGGGCTCTGTTTCTGTTTGTTTTAACAGGAATTGTGCTGGGAGGTTTTATTGCCATGATGACAGAGAATGTACCGGCACTTAGCTGGCTGTCCTATGGACAGACATTCGGATTTGACAGTCCGATCATTCTAAATCTCGGTATGGTGGTAATTACCTTTGGGCTTAGCATCAAGATTACGATAGCGAGCATCATCGGTGTAGTGCTTGCCATATTTATTTATCGTTTCTTATAGATGCCGTAAGGCATTTTTTGTGCTGTATGAGAACGTCTTTTTCGAATTATCGAATCCTATATAAGGATTATGAATCAAAACAAAACCATGAAAGACATGATAGCAGATGAACGCCCGTATGAAAAATGCGAGCGTTTTGGGGCGGGCAGTTTGACAGATATTGAATTGCTTGCCGTTCTGCTGCGTACAGGTACAAAGGGAGAAAATTCCCTTGAACTGGCCAGAAAACTTTTGTACCCGGATACCGGTGTACAGAATAAGGATGAGACTCATCTGCAGAACTGGACCAAAGAAGAACTGATGAAAGTGCAGGGAATCGGCAGGGTAAAGGCGATACAGATTCTTTGCCTTTGTGAACTTTCCAAAAGAATGGCGCAGCTTTCTGCCGGGAAAGAACTGGATTTTTCCAAACCGGATACCATAGCGGACTATTATATGGAAGATATGCGTCACCGCAGGCAGGAGCATATGAAGCTGCTTATGCTGAATACCCGATCAAAACTGATCGGTGAAAGTGAGATATCCAAAGGAACGATCAATATGTCGCTGGTTTCCCCGCGTGAGCTTTTTGTGGAAGCTCTTATGAAAAATGCAGTATACATCATACTTCTGCATAATCATCCCAGCGGTGATCCGTCGCCGAGCCGGGCTGATATTCTGGTGACCAGAAGGGTGAAGGAGGCAGGGGAAATCCTGGGAATTGAGCTCCTTGACCATATTATTATCGGAGACAACTGTTATGTCAGTCTTGCCCTTGAGGGGTATTTAGGGAATGCGTAGCTGTGAAAGGAATATAGCAAATGGCAAGAAATGTTTACGGTATTGATCTTGGAACTTATGAGATCAAAGTTTATGATAAAAAAAAGGACACCATATGGAAGGAAAAGAATGTCATTGCAATCGCCAATCAGAAAACAATTTTTGCTGTCGGTGATGAAGCATATGAAATGTATGAAAAAGCCCCGGGAAATATACAGGTTGTGTTTCCTATGAAGGAAGGGGTCATCAGCCGATTTAACGATATGCAGTATCTGCTTCAGAATCTGCTGAAAAAAGACCGCCAGTTTGCAAGAGGTGCTGAATACGTGATCGCTGTTCCGACCGATGTTACTGAGGTGGAGAAACGGGCTTTCTTTGATCTCGTGGTCCATTCGACAGCAAGAGCCCGGGAGGTCAATATTGTAGAACGGGGAATTGCACACTGCATCGGACTCGGAATGGATGTTCAGAATACAAAAGGGGTTATGATTGCAGATTTCGGAGGTGAGACGACGGAAATTTCGGTTGTCGCATCCGGTGGTATGGTGCTGAATAAACTGATCAAAATCGGTGGGAATACATTTGACAATGCTGTGGCGAATCTGGTGCGGCATAATTATGATTTCCTGATTGGAAGGCTTACGGCAGAAACACTGAGGCGGCGTTTCGGTGTGTTTGGCGGAGAGAGCAGTGAGACTATGGTCGTTGCCGGAAGAAATCTGGTAACCGGAGTTCCGAAACAGCAGGAAATTCCGATCAGCCTGGTACGTGCCGCCATGAAGGAGCCGCTTTCGGAATGTATCATGCAGATCAACCTTCTGCTTGAAAGAACGCCTCCGGAAGTATTGAAGGCCATACAGAAGAACGGTATCTTTCTGACAGGAGGTCTTTCCTATCTTCCGGGTCTTTCCAGTTACATAGAAGGGGCAACCGGTTACCGGGTTCATACTGCGCGTCATCCGGATATTTGCGCGGTGGAAGGACTGAGTCAGATTATCCGGTCCAAAGAGCTTAGAAAACACGCATATTCAATGTTAGACGAGAATTATAGGTGGATGAGATAGATGAAAGCAAAAAACCAATTTTCACTTGCAAGCAAATACTGGCTTCTGATCCTTGCAATAATTTGTATTATATTAATGGGACTTTCCGGTTTTGCAGATACCGGGAAAGGGCCGCTCGCATGGGTAGCCGGATATACGGTGGTACCAATGCAGAAGGGCATCAACCGTGTGGGGATGTGGATCAGTGATGTGTCCGATAATTTTGCAACGCTTCAGGAAGTGAGAGAAGAAAATAAACAACTGAAAGAAAAAGTTGCGGAGCTGACGATTGAAAATAATCAGCTTCAACAGAATTCCGCAGAGCTGGAACGACTTCAGGAACTTTTTAAAATGCATCAGGATACGGCAGATTATCCAAAGGTCGGGGCGAATGTTATTGCCAGTGAAAACAGCAACTGGTTTTCAAGATTCACGATCGACAAGGGAAGCAACGACGGTATTGAAGTGGATATGAATGTGCTTTCAGGTGCAGGGCTTGTCGGCATCGTTACAGAAGTCGGGCCGAATTATTCCATTGTAAGTTCCATCATTGATGATAAAAATGTGAGTGCCATGATGCTGGAAACTTTTGACAAATGTATTGTCAGCGGCGATCTGAAGCTGATAGGTGAAGGTGTTGTCAAATTCGAGCAACTTGCAAACAATGAGAATGAAGTTAAGGTAGGCACTCAGGTCGTAACTTCCAATATCAGTGACAAATATCTTCAGGGGCTTCTGATTGGATATGTCTCCGAGGTTACGGTTGATGCAAACAATCTGACACGTTCTGGATATATTATCCCGGCTACGGATTTTCATGAATTAAATGAAGTGCTGGTTATCACTACCACAAAGAAAGACTTGATTGATAAAAAGGAGTAAGGATGAAGAAATTAAAACGGATTGCAGTCTGTACCGTTATCATACTGATCTGTTTCCTACTGGAGACGACAATATTTCAATATCTGGCCCTGGCATCGGTCATCCCGAATCTACTGATCGTAGTCACTTCTTCCTTTGGTTTTATGCGCGGAAGAAAGGAAGGTCTGTTCATCGGATTCTTTTGCGGATTACTCAAAGATATTCTGGGTGGCGATTTAATTGGATTTTATGCCTTGGTGTATATGGTGATTGGATATTGCAACGGATTTTTCAGCAGGGTATTTTATGATGAAGACATCAAGCTTCCGCTGGCGCTGATTTCGGCGAGTGAACTGGTTTACAGCCTAATTGTTTATATTTTCCTTTTTATGCTGAAAAGCGATTTTAATTTCTGGTATTATTTCAATCATATCATAATGCCGGAACTTGTTTACACCATTCTGATCACACTGGGCTTATATCAGGTGATCCTGCATACGAATCGACGACTGGAAGAGGAAGAAAAAAGGAGTGCAAGTAAATTTGTATAAATTATGGGAACGCCTGAAGGCATGGGCAATCGAGATAGTTAAATCCAGGGCTTTTGTTGTAATGATCGCGTTCTGTGTGATGTCAGCAATTCTTGTTCAGAGAGTTTTTTATCTGCAGATCGTAAAAGGACAGGAGTATCTGGATGACTATAAATTACAGATTCAGAAGACAAAAGAAGTACAAGGAACAAGAGGCCGGATTCTGGACCGTAACGGTGTGGTTCTTGCCGACAATAAGCTTGCCTATTCTGTCACAATAGAAGACAACGGGGATTACAGCAACAGTACTACTGCCGAAAAGAATCAGATTATCAATGAGACGGTTCTGAAAGTAATTGATATTGTAGAATCTAACGGGGATTCCATCATCAATAATTTTAAGATTGTTCTGAATGATAACGGGGAATATCAATATACGATGGATGAAGATTCGACTCAGAAGCTTCGTTTTCTTGCGGATATTTTCGGATATGCCACAATTGACAAGCTTTCTGATGAACAGAAGGCATATACCGCAGAAGATATCATCAACTATCTCTGTACGGATAAACGATGGGGATATGGAATTGATCAGGAAGAATTTTCGAAAGAGATGGTTCTGAAAATGGTCAATATCCGTTATGCCATGAGTCTGAACCGGTATCAGAAATATGTCGCTACAACGGTAGCAAGTGATGTGAGTGAAGAAACAAAAGCAGCCATTATGGAGAATATTGATACACTTCAGGGCGTCAATATCGCAGAAGATTCTCTGAGAGTTTATCCCGACAGCAAGTATTTTGCATCTATTCTCGGATATACCGGTACCATTTCCCAGGAAGAGTATGACTCCATGGACAAAGAAACGCAGGAAAGATATTCCCTTACAGATATTGTTGGTAAAGCTGGATTGGAACAGGTTCTGGACGAGACGCTCCAGGGGCCGAAAGGAGAAATCAAGCTTTACGTAAACAGCGTGGGGAAAATCATAGAAACAGATGAAGTTTCCGAGGCAAAAGCAGGAAATGATGTCTATCTTTCAATCGATGCAAACCTACAAAAAGCAGCTTATGACTTGCTGGAAGAAAAGATTGCCGGAATTGTGGTTGCAAAGATGGCGAATGTCATGAACTATGATCGGAGTCAGCTTACAGATGAGAGTGATGTTATCATTCCAATCGATGACGTCTACAATGCATTTATTTCAAATGAGATCCTAGATACCGGACATTTTGAAGATCCGGATGCCAAATCGACAGAACAGGCTGTGTATCAGGCATACATTACGAGACATGAAGAAGTGATTTCAGAAGTTCTGGAACAGCTGGGAAATCCGAATGCTCCTGCATATAAAGAATGTTCAAAAGAAATGCAGGCTTATTTGAGCTATGTGATCAGTGATCTTCTGACAACCAATGCAAAGATATTACAGACAGATAAGATTGATACGAAGGACAAGACATACCTTGCCTGGGAAGAAGATGAGACGATCAGCTTATATACATATTTGAACTATGCAATTTCCCAGAACTGGATCGATACATCGAAACTGAAGGAATACATGGATGAGGAGAGCAGTTATTCTGATCTTGGTGAGACTTACCAGGGACTCGTGAACTTCATTGGGAAGAAACTGTCGACGGATTCCGGATTTGAGAAACTGATTTATAAATATATGATCAAGACAGGCCGGATTACAGGTACGCAGATCTGTCTGCTCTTGTATGAACAGGAAGTCCTGGATTATGATGAAACCCAATACAATAACCTTGTAAGTGGTGCGACCGGTCCTTATGATTTTATTCGCGGTAAGATTCAAACGCTTGAAATCACTCCGGGGCAGCTTGGACTGGAACCATGTACAGGATCTGTTGTAGTGACGGATGTCAATACAGGAGAAGTGCTGGCATGCGTCTCTTATCCGGGATATGATAATAACCGTCTGGCGAACAGTATGGATTCTGATTATTATAGCCAGCTGCGGCAGAATCAGGCGGCACCGCTTTATAACAATGCCACACAGGAGCGGACGGCACCGGGTTCTACTTACAAACCGTTGGTTGCGACTGCAGGATTGACAGAGGGTGTGATTAGTTCTGATACATATCTGAACTGCAGCGGTGTTTATAAAAAAGTATCACCGAATCCGAAGTGCTGGGTTTATCCGAGCTCCCATGGATCACTGAATGTATCCGGTGCGATTCAGAAATCATGTAACCTGTTTTTCTATGAGGTGGGATATCGTCTGGGACTTACGAACGATGCGCTTAATGAGAATGATCTTTCGGATACAAGTGGCGAAGCTACAGCTACAAGATATTCGTCCGATAAAGGCCTTGCGGTTTTGAAGCAGTATGCGACTTTATTTGGTCTCGGGCAGAAAACAGGTATAGAGATACCAGAATCGGAGCCTCAGATTTCCGATCAGGATGCGGTCCGGTCTGCGATTGGACAAGGAACCAATAACTATACAACGACACAGCTTGCCAGATATATTACTGCTGTTGCGAACCGTGGAACCGTATATAATCTGACATTGATCGACAAAGTTACAACTGTGGAAGGCGATGTGATTGAACAGTCTGAGCCGAGTGCTCTGAATCAGATTGAAAATGTTTCCAACAACACCTGGGATGCGGTGCATCAGGGAATGCGTGCCGTTGTCACCAGCAGCAGTACCTATTCTTCTTTGAATGGATTTGCGATGTCCGGTAAAACGGGTACTGCCCAGCAAAGTAAATCGCATGCGAACCATGGTCTGTTTGTTGGATTCGCGCCGAGTGACGAACCAGAGATTGCATTTGCAATCCGAATTAAAAACGGATATGAATCGTTGTATGTTTCTGAAATTGGACGTGATCTGATGCGGTATTATTATGGATTGGCTGATCGTAATGAACTTATCACCGGTCATGCTGCAGAAATTACTGTGACAGGAGTTCACGGAGATTAGAAGGAGTGGGGGACTTGAATCAGAAAGTCGTAATTAAAAGTAATAAATACGGCTTGATCGTTCATATGGATCCTGAGGCAGAATATAAGCAGATCCTTGAGGAACTTAGGACAAGTTTCACTGAATCGGCAAAATTTTTTAAAGATGCAAGCATGGCGATTACCTTTGAGGGGCGAGTGCTTACCAAGCCGCAGGAAGAAGAAATCATAGATTTGATCACAGATATTGCGCACATCCATATTGTATGTATTTTCGACAAAAACGAGAATACAGAAAGATTGTACAAAAGCGTGGTGGAAGAATGTCTTGAAGATTTGCCCAGAAGAGAAGGACAGTTCTACCGGGGGACACTGAAGAAGAGGCAGGTACTGGAAACGGAAAAAAGCATCATTATATTAGGCGATGTAGAATTTGGAGCGACTGTCGTTTCACGCGGTAATATTGTGGTGCTCGGTACGATCCGTGGTACTGTACATGCAGGAGCGGCAGGAAATAAAAATGCGTTTGTCGTTGCGTTGGCTATGAAGCCTCAGATGCTGAAGATTGCAGGAGTCGGTGCAAATCGTGTGTATTTGCGTAAAGGGGAAAAGCCGGAAGCGCGGATTGCACGGCTGGACGAAGAACACATTTCTATTGGTCCGCTTAAGAATCAAATTTGGTAGGAGGACGTGTTATGGGCGAGATTATTGTTGTGACATCAGGAAAAGGCGGAGTCGGAAAAACGACCACTACAGCAAATATTGGAGCGGGACTTGCAAGTCTTGGCCAGAAGGTACTTGTAATTGATACAGATCTGGGGCTCAGGAACCTGGACGTAGTTATGGGACTGGAGAATCGGATTGTGTACAATCTCGTAGATGTAATTGAAGGAAGCTGCCGACTGAAACAGGCGGTTATTAGGGACAAGAGGCATGAGAATCTGCATCTGCTTCCTTCTGCTCAGACAAAAGACAAATCTGCTGTTTCCCCGGAACAGATGATCAAGCTGACTTCGGAACTCCGGGAAGAATATGATTACGTGCTTCTGGACTGTCCGGCTGGAATCGAACAGGGATTTCAGAATGCGATTGCCGGAGCTGACCGGGCAATTGTTGTAACTACTCCTGAAGTTTCATCGATTCGTGATGCTGACCGGATCATTGGACTTTTGGAAGCTCATCATATGGCAAAGATGAATCTGATCATAAACCGTATCAGGATCGATATGGTAAAACGGGGGGATATGATGTCCATTGACGATGTGACTGAAATACTTTCCATTGACCTTCTGGGGGCGATCCCGGATGATGAACAGGTCATTGTCGGTACCAACCAGGGAGAGCCGGTTATTGATATGGATTCACTGGCAGGAAAAGCCTATATGAATATCTGCCGGAGAATTTTGGGAGAAGATGTTCCGTTTCTGGATTTTGATAAACAGAATAGTATGCTGCATAAGTTTATTCGCAGATTTCGGAAAAATTAGGAGGCAGGCTTATGTATGTATTTGAAACAAAATATCGGAAACCATCTGTTTCGATTGCAAGAGACAGGCTGAAAGCACTGATCGTAGCAGATCGTATGCAATGTCAGCCGGATACATATGAGTTTCTGTGCCGGGAATTATTCCGCACAGTTTCAAAGTACATGAAAGTAACTGAAGAACAATTTGACGTGGATATCACACGGTCAAGGATTACTATTGATTTAACGGGAGACGAATCGTGAGATTACCAAAAAAAACGAAACCTTATCATTTGAAGGATTACAAATTTTATCTGATCATTTCTGTGGTTGCGCTGACAATTCTGGGAATTCTGGTTATCGGAAGTGCCCAGAAATCAGTGCAGAATAAGCAGATCATTGGTCTTGTACTGGGACTGATCGTTATGGTCATCGTATCACTTATTGATTATGTATGGGTCTTGAACTTATACTGGATGATCTATGCGATTAATATTGTGATGCTGGTGAACACATTGATTTTTGGCACAGAAGTAAACGGTGCGAAGAGATGGATCAATCTGTATTTTACCAATTTCCAGCCTTCGGAACTCACTAAGATATTGATGGTTCTGTTTTTTGCAAAATTTCTTATGAATCATGAGGAAGATCTCAACAGTTTTCGCACGATTATAACTGCTGTATTACTGTTTGCTCCAACCGCACTTCTGATTGTAATGCAGCCGGATTTGTCTACTACGATATCGATTGTTCTGGTGTTCTGTGTCATGATGTATATCGCGGGACTGAGCTATAAATTTATTGGTACAATGCTGGCAATCCTCATACCAACGGCAGTGATTTTTATCAGTATTGCGGTACAGCCGAATCAGCCGTTCCTAAAAGACTACCAGCAGGAGCGAATTCTGGCATGGCTTGAGCCGGAAAAATATGCCAGTGATCAGGCATTTCAGCAGAACAATTCTATGATGGCGATTGGATCCGGACAGCTCACGGGGAAAGGGCTGAACAACAATACGACGACATCTGTGAAGAATGGAAATTATATACCGGAGCCCCAGACAGACTTTATTTTTGCAATTGTTGGTGAAGAATTAGGTTTTGTGGGTTGCTGTATTGTGATTGGTCTGTTATTATTAATAGTAATACAGTGTATTTTGATAGGGATTAAAGCACAGGATATGGCGGGGCGAATCATCTGCTGCGGAATAGCCGCGCAGATAGCGGTGCAGTCGTTCGTCAATATCAGCGTGGCTACAGGAATTTTCCCAAATACAGGTATTCCGTTACCTTTTGTCAGTTACGGGCTGACATCACTTGTCAGTTTGTTTATGGGAATCGGTTTTGTGTTAAATGTTGGCCTTCAGCCGAAAAAATACCAATAAAGGAGTGGTGAAAATGAACATAGGACTTATTGCTCATGATTCCAAAAAAACTTTAATGCAGAATTTCTGCATCGCTTACAGAGGAATTTTAAGTAAGCACGAATTATTTGCTACCGGCACTACCGGACGTTTGATAGAAGAGGTCACGAATCTTTCTATCCATAAGTATCTCGCCGGGCCGCTTGGCGGAAAACAGCAGCTGGGAGCACAGATAGGACAGAATGAGATCGATGCGTTGATTTTCCTTCGTGATCCATCGAATCCAAAGCCGCATGAACCGGATGTAAACGATGTTATCCGTTTGTGTGACATGCACAATATTCCGATGGCTACGAACCTTGCAACAGCGGAGATCCTGATTTTAGCAATTGACAGAGGAGATTTAGACTGGCGTGAGATGTACAAGTAAAGGCAGACTATGTTTGATCGGATGTATGGCTTTTGCATTTCTGTACTTGATTGGTTGTTCGGGGGAACCAAAAGCGCTCGTAACAGAATTTGAGAAAGCTCATTATAATGCAGAATTATATGAGAGCACCCTTTATGCAGAAGAGTTGTGCGTAGCTGAAACGGATGTGGCGCTTGAAGGATATGAAGGGGATACAGCGTTACACGCTTCATCCTTGTTTGACCTGGAGAATAAAAATGTTCTCTATTCCTGGCAGTCCCATGAAAGACTGTATCCGGCAAGTACGACAAAAATCATGACAGCCCTTCTTGCACTGGAAAATGGAAATCTGGAAGATACGGTTACGATCAGTAAAACAGCCGCTGCTGCAAGTTTTCCTTCCGATGCACAGGTGTGTGGTCTGAGAGAAGGAGAAGTCTGGACATTAGAAGATCTTCTTAATGCACTACTTCTGTATTCAGGGAATGATGCCGCTTCTGCCATCGCCGAACATATAGCAGGAACTGAAGAATCATTTGTAAATATGATGAATAGCCGTGCCAGAGAATTAATGGCGAATAATACGCATTTTACCAATCCGCATGGCCTGCATGATGATGAACATTATACTACTGCTTACGATTTATATTTGATTTTTAATGAATGTATTAAAAATGAACATTTTGTAGAGATTATCAGCAGCGATTCTTATACTGCAGTCTATACCGCGGCAGACGGTTCTCAGCAGGAGATGACGTTTACGCCTACCAATCTGTATGCAAAAGGGGGTGTTGAAGAACCGGATAATGTTACGATCGTTGGCGGTAAGACAGGGACAACAGATGAAGCCGGATGTTGTCTAATCCTCCTTGTAAGGGATTCACAGAATCGTCCTTATATATCCATCGTGATGGGAGCACCTGATAAATCAACACTTTATGAGGATATGACATCTTTAATTGAGAAAATCACATAAAAAGAGGGGCATCCATTTGGTGGGATACCCCTTTTTACTATGATTCAGATATGCTGTTTATACGACCGAACAGGCTGATTAAATAAAGACCGCACAGTCCGACCAGCGTATAGATAATTCGTGACAGCCATGACAGGTTGCCGAAGATGTAGGCTACCAGGTCAAAGCGAAATATACCGACGAGAAGCCAGTTAAGTGCACCAATAATTACGATTGTTAAAGCTGTGTTATCAAACCATTTCATGACAGTTTCCTCCTTATATGGTTTCTGTCTACTAGTATGTACAGTAAATAATGCAGTTATACCACTCTGATGCAAATAGTTTCTATAAACAGTAACTACAGGAAAGAATAATGGAAAAGGAAAGAAAGTTTGAAAATAAAGGATTGTATTATCCTTATTCTGATTATTTAAAAGAAAAATATCATGAAAAAGTCTATAAACTGCCCGTAAATCTGCCGGTCTCCTGTCCGAACCGTGTGGATGGGCCGGGATGTGCGTTTTGTGCAGGAGCCGGTACGGGATTTGAAGCAATGGACGCACAGATCTGCGTCTCTGAGCAGATTCTCCGTACCAAGGAACGAATTGAAGAAAAATATCATGCGCATAAATTTATAGCTTATTTTCAGAATTATACGAATACATTTCAGCCGTTGGAGCATTTCACTAAGTATCTTAGGGAGGCTGCGGCGGTGCCGGATATCGTGGAAATATCTGTTTCTACCAGACCGGATTGTTTGAACAGAGAATATTTGGATGTAATGGATGCCATTCAACGTGAGACCGGGATTCAGATGAACATTGAGCTGGGGCTGCAGACCGTTAATTACCATACACTGGATCGAATAGGAAGAGGACATGGGCTGGCGGAATTCCTTGATGCCGTTTTGATGATTAAGGAATACAAAGGGTTTACTATTTGTGCCCATGTGATTCTGAATCTTCCCGGAGATGACAGGAACGATGCCTGCGAAACGGCACGTGTTCTCACTGCGCTTGGGATAGATATCGTGAAACTGCATTCTTTATATATTGCAAAAAATACCTTATTGTGTGATTGGTATGAAAATGGTAGAATATGTTTGTGTTCCAAAGAAGAATACCTGGAAAGGGTTGCTTCTTTTCTAGAACTGATTCCTGAAAATATGGCTGTGGAACGGCTCTTTTCAAGGATTCCGGAGAAGGATTCTGTTTTTTGCAATTGGGGAAACAGCTGGTGGAAACTCAGGGACGAATTATTTGCAAAAATGAAACAAGAGGGACGATATCAGGGAAGACTATGTAATTACCTTAACGGAGCTGCCCTGAAAAAATTAGATCAATAATTTGACATTATGGTATTGAGGAGGCTGAAGTATTGGCTGGAAGGAATAAAGATGTTATCAGTTTGAAACGCTATAAAAGAAAAGGAACCTGGAATATTGGAACGATACTTTTTGGTGTCATTTTTATTTACCTTGTTGTCACGGTTCTTACCTATCTTACCAAAGACAGAATTGCTGTTTATGAGGTGCGTGAAGGCAGTATTTTAAAAAATACTTCTTTTACATGCATTGCACTGCGTGATGAAAATCTGGTATATGCCGATCAGGAAGGATATGTGAATTATTTTGTCGAAGCCGGACAGAAAGTAGCAGTCGGAAACAATGTCTATACGCTGAGCACGAATAAAATTGCAGATACTTCTTCGACGGAATCGAATGATGAAGTGGATTTGTCTACGGATGAGTGGAACAGTATACTGATGAAAGTTCAGTCGTTTCATGAAAATTTTCGATTGCAGAATTTTAAAGATGTACGAGTCCTTAAGGAAGAAACCACAGCTTTGCTTCAAAGTAATACAAACCAGAACAGGGTAACCCAGCTCAATACACTACTGGGAGAGGGAAGCATTGATGGACTTCAGGTATTCCAAACTCAGGATGACGGTATTATCGAGTATTCTTATGACGGTTATGAAGGATTGTCCATGGAGGATCTCACGGAAGATGAGTTTTCTAAAGAAGGATATGCACAGACTGAGATTCTGAATAACACGAAAATCAGTGCCGGTTCGCCTGTTTATCGTTTGGTTACCGGTGAGGCGTGGAGTATTGTATTTAAGCTCAATAAAGAGACAGAAGAGATGCTGTATAAAAAGATGGGCGATAAGGATAAGCTGTCTGTAAAAATCCGTTTTGATAAAGATAATAAGACGATGTGGGGAAGTCTGCGTATTTTTAATAGAGGAGAAGATGAGACTTACGGTTATATCCAGTTTACTGATTCCATGATTCGATATGCACAGGACAGATATCTCGATATTGAACTGATTCTTGAGGATGAATCAGGCCTTAAGATTCCGAAATCCGCTGTGACGGAAAAGGAATTCTATCTGGTTCCTGAGGATTATCTGACTACAGGCGGGGCTTCTAACAATAAAGGAGTTCTTCGGCAGACAAAAAATAAAAAAGGAGATTCTATTGTAGAATTCCTTGATGTAAACGTGTGTTATCGTGATGTGGAAAATAGTATGGTTTATCTTGATCCGGGAGATTTCCAAGCCGGAGATGTTCTGGTACGTCCGGAGTCAACCGAGACTTTTACATTAAGTAAAACGGGAACGCTAAAAGGGGTTTACAATGTTAATAAGGGATACGCCGTATTTAAACAGGTTGAGATCCTCTGTGAAAGCGAAGAGTATTATATTATAGAAGAAGGAAACAGCTATGGGCTGTCCAATTATGATCACATTGCTCTGGATGGAACTTCCGTCCGGGAAAATGATATAGTAAGTCAGTAAGGAGTGACAAAACATGGTAGCAGAGAACTTAATGGATGTAGAACGACGCGTTTGTGAAGCCTGCAGACGTGCCGGGAGAAGCCGTGACGAGGTGACTTTGATCGCAGTGAGTAAGACAAAACCGGTGGAAATGCTGGAAGAGGTGTATGGTGCAGGTACCAGATATTTCGGTGAAAATAAAGTTCAGGAGCTGGTGGATAAATATGAAGTGATGCCGAAGGATATCCATTGGCAGATGATCGGTCATCTTCAGCGCAATAAGGTGAAGTATATTATTGATAAGGCGGAGCTGATTCATTCCGTTGATTCCATTCGTCTTGCGGAAACTATTGACAGAGAAGCCGAGAAAAAAGGTATCGTTGCAAATGTGCTTCTCGAGGTAAATATGGCAAGAGAAGAAACAAAATTCGGATTGATGCCGGAAGAGGTTCCGGACTTTGTTAGGCAAATTGCCGGATTTCAGCACATAAAAGTACAAGGTTTAATGACAATTGCTCCTTTTGTAAGCGATCCAGAGGAAAATCGCAAATATTTTGCAAACTTACGAAAATTATCTGTTGACATTGGAAAGGAAAAAGTTGATAATGTGAATATGAGCATTCTTTCCATGGGTATGACAAATGATTTTGAAATTGCAATCGAAGAGGGAGCAACTATGATACGAGTTGGTACTGCAATTTTTGGTGAAAGAAATTATGTTCAATAAGAAACTGATACAACAGATAGGAGTGTAAAAATGGGAGTTTTAGATAAGTTCTTGGAAGTAATGAAATTAGACGGTGATGACGATTACGATGAGGATGACTTCTTCGATGAAGATGACTTTGAAGACGAGTACGAAGAAGAAAAACCGAAGCGTGGAATTTTTAAGAAAGAAAAAGCCAATACTTCTTATGAAGAGGAAGAAGAATTTGAACCTAGAAGATCTTCTCGTCCGACCAATAATAAAGTAACTCCAATGCGTCAGCCATCAAGAAAAAGTGCACCTGCTATGGAAGTATGCGTAATCAAACCGAACAACATGGAAGACACCAGAGAGATTACGGAGACGCTTCTTGGTGGACGTACAGTTATTTTGAATCTTGAAGGCATGGATCTTGAGGTCGCTCAGAGAATCATAGATTTCACATCAGGATCAACTTTTGCAATTGATGGAAATCTTCAGAAGATCTCAAACTTCATATTCCTTGTCACACCGGCGAATGTAGATATTTCCGGAGATCTTCAGGATATTCTGAACACCTCATCTTTTGATGTTCCGATTCAGAATCGCTATTAATACATAGGAATTATGGAAATGGACAAGGAAGAAGAATTACTTCGCAAACGTTTTTTGGAACTTTCCAATCAGGCATTTCAAAGGGGAATCGTAATGTATACCGATTTCCTGAATTTGAATGAATTAAATATTTTGCATACAACGCCAAAGAATTTGTTGGCTGTTCCCTTCAGAACCTTTGGCGGTTATGCATTTGCTGAGCGTCAGATGGCTGCATTTCTACCTGATGCTTTTTATTTGTATACTGATGAAGACGAAATATTGGAAAAATATCCCATGAGCGTAATACAGATCTCTCCATTAAACGGGAAATTTGCCGAAGATCTGGGGCATCGCGATTATCTTGGAGCATTGTTGAATCTGGGTATTGAACGTTCTAAGCTGGGAGATATTCTGATTCAAGAGAAAATGGCGTATCTTTTTGCTTGTGACGGTATGGTAGATTTTATTTGTAATGAACTGACTCGTGTCAGGCATACAACGGTCCAGGCTGTCCGGATCGAGAGAGAGGAATTTGATTATGAACCAAGGTACGAGGAAATCAGAGGTACGGTTGCATCCGTGCGTCTGGATTCACTGTTGAGCCTGGCGTGGAATTCTTCCAGAAGTAAAATGGCCCCTCTGATAGAAGAGGCTCGTGTATATGTCAACGGGAAGCTGATAATAAGCAATGGATATCATGTCAGAGAAAACGACATCATTTCCGTAAGAGGGATGGGAAGATTCCGGTATATGGGGATGATTTCAGAGACGAAAAAGGGCAGATGCTATGTCCTGGTATATAAATATATATAGCTATATTTTGTAAATGGAAAAGGAGCATCATCATGAATCAGAAACTCAAAAAATATATCAGTGCTGCGGTCGGTGTTCTGGCACTTCTGCTTTTGGATCAATATACGAAGATTCTGGCACTTCGATTTTTGAAAGATCAGCCGGCAGTTGTTATCTTGAAAGGTGTTTTTGAACTGCAGTATCTGGAAAACAGAGGTGCGGCGTTTGGAATGATGCAGAACCAGAGATTTTTTTTCCTGATTATTACAGTCGTTGTGCTTGGAATCATGGTGTATCTGTACAGCCTTACACCTGTCACACGTCGGTATCTTCCGCTCAGGCTCTGTATGGTTTTCCTTGCAGCCGGTGCGGCGGGGAATTTTATCGACCGGTTACTGCGCGGATATGTTGTGGATTTCTTTTATTTTTCACTGATCGATTTTCCGATTTTTAATGTTGCCGACATTTATGTAACCGTCACATTTTTTGTACTGGTATTGTTGATCTTTTTCTATTATAAGGAAGAAGATTTGATGATTTATTCAAGGCAATATCGGAAAGAACATCAGATGTAGAAAAGAATCTCAGTCAGAGAAAGCAGGATTTTTAAATGCGGTTAGAAGAATTTCAAATTGAAACAGAAAACGGGGAAAGAATCGATAAATATCTCTCAAATGAGATGAGCGGCTTTTCCCGTTCTTATATTCAGAAACTAATGAAAGATGGACATGTATACGTAAATGGAAAAGCAGTGAAAGCAAATTATAAGCTGGCTTATGACGATATGATCACTGTGGAAATCCCGGATCTAGTTGAGCCTGATATTGTTCCTGAGAATATTCCTCTTGATATTCTCTACGAGGACGATGACATATTGATCGTAAATAAGCCTAAAGGGATGGTAGTCCATCCGGCTGCAGGACATTATAGCGGAACACTGGTTAATGCGTTGATGTATCACTGCGGCGAGAGCCTTTCAGGGATCAACGGAGTTATGCGTCCCGGAATCGTACACCGGATCGATATGGACACAACCGGATCCCTTCTTGTCTGTAAAAATGATCAGGCTCATCAGAAACTTGCAGAGCAATTAAAAGTGCATTCGATCAAGCGGGTCTATCATGCTATTGTCTGCGGGAATCTGAAGGAAGACAGCGGTACGATTGACGCGCCTATCGGGAGACATCCGGTCGATCGGAAAAAGATGAGTATTAATTACCAGAACGGACGAGAGGCTGTCACGCATTATCAGGTTCTCGAGCGCTTTGGAGACTATACCTATATTTCCTGCCGACTTGAGACTGGCAGAACACATCAGATCCGTGTTCATATGGCCAGTATCCGGCATCCATTGCTCGGAGATACCGTATACGGTCCACAGAAGTGTCCCTTTAAGCTGCAGGGACAGACGCTGCATGCAAAGATTCTGGGCATTACACATCCTACAACTGGTGAATATATGGAATTTGACGCGCCGCTTCCGGAATATTTTGAAGATTTACTCGGACGAATGCGTCAAAATAGATAAAATGTCTATACAATATTCGCACTTTGTTATATAATATGCATAAGAAAAGGAGTGTGACTGATATGAAAAACCTGAATACAATTATTACAATCGGAAGACAGTTTGGAAGTGGCGGTAAAGAGATTGGTACACGTCTGGCAGAAGATCTTGGAGTAAAGCTTTATGATAAAGAGATGCTGGATATTGCTGCAAAGGAAAGCGGAATCTGTCAGGAACTCTTTGAGACTCATGATGAAAAACCGACGAACAGTTTTTTGTATTCGCTGGTAATGGATACTTATTCTGGAGGCTATGCAACAGGAGCTTTTGCAGATATGCCGCTGAATCATAAAGTGTTCTTAGCACAATTTGAAGCAATCAAGAAGATTGCAGATGAAGGGCCATGTGTCCTTGTTGGAAGATGTGCAGATTATGCTTTGGAATCTTATGATAATGTCATGAGTGTTTTCATTCATGCGGACTTAACAAGCAGAGTCCGGAGAATTGCCAAAATGTATGACATCACGGATGCAAAAGCCAAGGATATAATTCTGAAAGCAGATAAAAAGCGTGCAAGTTACTATAATTATTTTACGAATAAAAAATGGGGAGATGCAGAAAGCTATGACATCAGTATCTGCAGCTCTGAATTAGGAATTGAAGGAACTGTGAAAGCACTTGAAGCATTGATCGAGCTTCGAGAATCCGTAACAGATCCAAGAATCTGATTGAGATCAAATATACATATAGGAGTGAGAATGGAAACAGAGAATTTGTTTAAAAATCTTTTACAAGAAAAATATCCGACCAGGCAGGCGGTCTGTCGTGAAATTATTAACCTGAATGCAATCATTAATCTGCCAAAGGGTACGGAGCATTTCATGAGTGATCTGCACGGCGAATACGAAGCGTTTCTCCATATTTTAAATAATTGTTCCGGGGTCATACGCGAAAAGGTTGATGCACTCTGGGCAGATTCGCTCAGCTTGAAAGAGCGCGATGAGATCTGCACATTAATCTATTATCCCCGTGAGAAGATGAACCGTATGAAGCGGGAGGGAAGAATTACGGAAGACTGGTACCGCCTGATGCTGAACTACCTGATTGAGCTGGCAAAAGTGGTTTCTTCCAAATATACGCGCTCGAAAGTACGTAAAGCACTTCCGGAGGAATTTGGATATATTATTGATGAACTTCTGCATTTTATGCCGGATGAAGACAACAACCAGATCCTGTATCACAAAAAAATACTGGATACCATTATCGGAATTGAGAGCTCGGAAGAATTTATTATTGCTCTTGCAGAACTGATCAAACGTCTTGCGGTAGATCATCTGCACATCGTAGGCGACATCTTTGACAGAGGAGAGAATGCAGATAAGATTCTGGATCTGCTCATGAAGTATCATTCGCTTGATCTGGAATGGGGCAATCATGATATTCTTTGGATGGGTGCAGCCTGTGGAAGCGATGCCTGCATTGCATCTGTTGTACGGAATAATATCAAATACAGTTGTATTGAAACGTTGGAGAACGGATATGGGATTAGTCTGAGATCGCTGACTTTATTCGCGGAGAAGACTTATCCTGATCTGCCGCCGATGGAAGCTGCACTGAAGGCGATTTCGGTGATTCTGTTTAAGCTGGAGGGCCAGATCATCATGCGCCGTCCGGAATATGAGATGGAGGGACGCCTGCTTCTTGATAAAATAAATTATGAGAATGGGACGATTGAAAGTGAGGGAACGGTCTATCAAATGAAGGATACCTTCTTTCCGACTGTCGACCCGACAAACGCATATGTGCTTTCAGAGGCAGAACAGGAAGTCATGGATAATCTAAGGTTTGCTTTCGTAAACAGCCACCGCCTGCATGAGCATGTGAAATTTTTATATGACAAAGGATGCATGTACAAATGTTACAACGGAAACCTGCTCTACCACGGATGCATTCCTCTGGATGAAGAGGGAAACTTTGATGGAGTCAAATTCGGAGGCTGCATTTATACCGGCAAATCCTATCTGGATTACGCAGAAAAGATTGCCAGAAAGGCCTGGTCAGCACAGGCATCCCAGTGGGACCTTGATTTCATGTGGTACCTGTGGTGCGGAAGAAAATCTCCTCTATCAGGCAGAAATGTAAAAACCTTTGAGCGTACGTTTATTACCGATAAGGAAGCATGGCATGAGGAGACGAATCCATACTATAAGCATTATTATAGCGAAAAGACCTGCAATATGATCCTGCGTGAATTTCACTTGTATTCCGACATTTCGCATATCATTAACGGACATACACCGGTTAAGACAGAAAAAGGAGAGAAGCCTGTACGCGCGAACGGCAAGCTGATCGTGATTGACGGAGGATTCAGCAAAGCTTATCATAAAACGACCGGTATTGCAGGATATACTTTGATCTATAATTCTCATGGAATGCGAATCAAGGCACATCAACCGTTTGAAAGTGTGGAGAAGGTTCTGGAGGAGAACAAAGATATCGAGTCTACATCCAAGATGTTTGAGACTGAACCGCACCGGCTCCTCGTGGGAGACACGGATGACGGAAAGAAGATCAAGGAAGATATTCAGGTTTTGACACATCTTCTGGAATCGTACAAAAAAGGGAAAAAAGAATTATTCTAAAAATCTACAAAGAGGAACATTTCACACACTGTGAGAGGTTCCTCTTTAAAGATTAACGGGTATGCGGCGTTCGCGGCGGCCATCCTTCAATATTTCCGTTTAGAATCGCCGTAAACATGCGATTCTTCGCACCCGGATGAGCCTGATTCAGTTCTCGAACCAGATCTTTTGCATATTGACGCTTGGTAAATCCGTCGACCGGGCATCGGCTTTTTACAACAGGCAGATTGTATTTATGCTGAAAACCGATCACATCCATCTCATCCACAAACATCATCGGGCGGATGACGCTTAAATCCATTCGGTCCAGATAAGTCTTCGGAGAGAAGGAATGGAACCTTCCTTCAAAAATGAGGGAGAGCAGCATCGTCTCAATGATATCATCCTTGTGATGCGCGTAGGCAACTTTATTGCATCCCATCTTTTTTACCGCTTCGTTTAAAGCACCCTTCCGCATTTTTGCACAGAGCGAACAGGGGTTGGACTCCTTACGCTCATCGAACAAAATGCGGGCAATGTCTGTCTTCACGATCTGATATGGAACATCAAGTTCCTTGCACAGTTCCGTTACCTGCGAGAAATCGCATTTCTCATATCCGAGATCCACAGTAATTGCGCTCAGTTCAAAATGTTTCGGATAGAATCTTCTAAGTCCCTGCATTGCGTAAAGGAGTGTGAGACTGTCCTTCCCGCCAGAGATCCCTACTGCAATGTGGTCGCCTTCCTGGATCATATCATATTCGTCAACAGCTTTCCTTGTATAACTCAGTAATTGTTGTAATTTCATTGTCAATCACCACCTTATTTTCATAAACATATCGCCCTAATGTTACCGCATTTATAAAAGAATTACAAGTATAAATGCGTGCTAAATTCTTTGGGAAATTCTTTTGAAAGAAGGATTGCCTGAACAAGTCGGGCGTGTTAAGATAGAGCTATAGACTGAAGTTCTAAAAGTCAGCCAAGTACAAATAATGAGAGGATAGCAAGATGAAATTCGTAATTCAAAGAGTGACGGAAGCGAATGTAAAAGTGGATGGTGAGATCATCGGCGAGATCGGCAAAGGCTTCATGGTTCTGATCGGAGTCGGTGAAGATGATACCAGAGAAATAGCGGATAAGATGGTTAAGAAGATGACCGGACTTCGTATTTTCGAGGACGAGAACGGGAAGACGAATCTGTCTCTGGCAGATGTGGGCGGACAGATGCTTCTTATTTCGCAGTTTACATTGTACGCAAACTGCCGGAAGGGAAATCGTCCAAGCTTTATCGAGGCGGGCGCTCCGGATAAAGCGAATGAGATGTATGAATATATCATAGAAGAATGTAAAAAAGTAGTTCCCGTCGTTGAAAGAGGACAGTTTGGAGCGGATATGAAAGTAAGCCTCGTAAATGATGGACCGTTTACAATAATTCTGGATTCAGCCCAGCTTGCGTAAAATAAGAAATGTGGTAAAATAAGAAAGAATGAAAGAGAGGGATATTGCAATGAGTTATGAAACATTGAATGCGAAAGTACTGGAATTAAAGGACGATATGATTGCGTCTATCCAGCAGAATATGAGAATTGAGAGTGTGAGAGGAGAATCAGCTCCCGGTGCTCCTTATGGAGAAGGACCGAAGGCTGCCCTTGATGATGTGCTGGCGCTCGGTGAAAAATTGGGATTTCGTACAGGACAGGCTGATAACAGAGTCGGATGGATTGAGTATGGGGAAGGCGAAGAGATGGTTGGTATCCTCGGACATGTGGATGTCGTACCTGCCGGAGACGGATGGACTCATCCGGCATTTGGTGCAGAGATCCATGACGGCGTTCTCTGGGGCAGAGGATGTCTGGATGATAAAGGACCGGTCATCATGGCTGTCTATGCGCTGAAAGCAATTCGTGATTTGAATCTTCCAATTGACCGCAGAATCCGTGTGTTATTTGGCTCTGACGAAGAATGTGGTTCTTCCTGCGTGAAATACTATGTAGAAAATGGTTATGAAATGCCAACGATCGGTTTCACGCCGGATGCGCAGTTCCCAGCAATTTTCTGTGAAAAAGGCACGTCCAATTTCCTTGCAGGAACGAAGATTTACAACAAAGGCGAGATTGATGTTGAATATTTTGGCGGCGGAGTTGCCGCAAACGTTGTTCCGCCGGTATGCAAGCTGATTGTAAATGGTCCGCTGAAAGTTACGCCTGAGGAAGGAATTACTGTCACAGAAGAAAACGGAAAGACGATCGTGGAAGCTACCGGTTTCAGTGCACATGGAAGTACACCTGAACTTGGTGTTAATGCTGTAGTAAAATTATTGAATGCAGTCAAAGAAAATGACTTTGGAGGTGATTTCCAGCAGCTTGTTAATTTTATTTTAGAAGAAATCGGAAATGAAACAAATGGAAAATCACTCGATATTCTGTATCAGGATGAGGAAACCGGTGAAACGACAGTCAATCTTGGTGTTGTAAAATATGATGGGGAAGAAATGTCCTTTACTTTGGATATCCGTTATCCGAAAAACGGAGATGCCGAAGTGATCGACGATAAAGTAATCAATCGGATCAACAGTTACAACTTTGATGTTCTGAAAAAAACAAACAATAAATTATTATATGTTCCGAAGGACTCAGAGCTTGTTTCAAAACTGGTGAAAGTTTACGAGGCACAAACAGGAGATAAAAGAGAACCGATCGCCATCGGAGGCGGTACCTACGCGAAAGAATTTCCGAATATGGTTGCCTTTGGACCAGTATTCCCGGGAGAACCGGATGTGATCCATCAGCCGAACGAAAGAGTTGCCGTTGAGCAGCTGATCCGTGCAGCACAGGTTACAGCAGCTGCAATGTATGAACTGGCTAAGAAATAATCATTGATTTTGGGACTTTCGTGAAAAAAAACAGCATCATTCCTGGAAACAGGAGTGGTGCTGTTTTTTTTCACGTAATTTGGGAAGAATTTTTTGTGTAATACAACATTACGGCTCCCTGAGCTTCACGATGTCAGCAGCACTTCGGCGCCGGTCTTCGTCAATGGCCGCATAATGCTTTTTCGTCGTATTTACATCCTTATGGCCAAGTACATCAGCAACCAGATAAATATCGCCTGTTTCTTTGTATAAAGCGGTTCCATAGGTGCTTCTGAGCTTGTGAGGGGTAATCTTCTTATTCGGTGTTACCTGACGGGCATACTTTTTGACCATATTCTCCACAGACTGTACACCCATCCTTTTCCGCTGAGTGGAGAGGAAGAGGGCATTTTCGTGTCCTGGCAGAGGATTAACGGCTTTCCTGCTGGATTCTATATAAGTACGCAGGGCTTTTTCCACTTCCTCGCCAAAATAAATCACCATCTGGTTTCCGCCTTTTCTGGTTACTGTGATTCCATTATTCTTAAAATCCACATCGCCCAGATCAAGACCAACACATTCCGAAACACGTATTCCGGTACCTAACAATAAGGTAAGAATGGCAAGATCACGCTCCTTTGTCTTTTCATAATAAACACGGGCCTGGCCGGTCAGCTTCACGCCGCAGGATTCCACATAATCCAGAAGGGAAGCAACTTCATCTGTATCCAGACGAATGATTGCCTTCTCATGGAGTTTAGGCATATCGACTAATAAAGTCGGATTATTACTGATCATTTGCCGTTTAAAATAATATCCGTAGAAGCTTCTGAGCGCCGACATTTTGCGTGAAAGGCCTTTCTCAGCGTTCGTGATGCGTCGCCCGTCTTTGGGACGATAAACCTTCAGATATTCCTGGTATTCCTCGATATCCATCGGTGTAAGTCGATCCAGATCACTAAGTGTAAAATCCTTCATACTATAATTCTTAAAAGCCGGATTCTCGCCCAGAAGAAACTGAAAGAAAACACGGATATCATAAGCATAGGAAATCCTTGTTTTAGGTGATGTTGTTGGCTCTACAGCACGGAAATAATCCTTTGCAAATTCTGGCATTGTCTGCAATATTTCACGCAGACGCAAAGTATTATCTATATAGAGCTGATCCTGGTATGTTTTTGGCTCTGATGCCATAAATAGGTTCCTCCTTATCTTAATCTTTTGGAAAAATCGGTATTTGTCGTATAGATTGATCCCGCAAAACCACACCCTACTCGTGTGGTCTGTTATTAATATCATAATCAAAATTATCATATTCACTTGTATTTACAAGTGGTTGTTGACTTGATATGTTGTAACCGGGGTCAGGCATAATCGGTGGCTGATATTCAGGATAGATTTTTACTTTTTTAGTATAGATCACACGTGTATCACAGAGAATATCATGTAAAGCTCGTTTTTCCTGATCTAATCCGGCAAGTAGATAACCAATATATAGAATGATTCCGGAAAGATATCTGCCGATTGTTTCACGGTAAACCACATTGATCAGTGTAAGCTGTTCATTTGTATTATTATCATCAACATTATTTTCGTCTTTTAAAGAACGACAAGGAATTACTTTTAAATTGAAAGCTTTTTTTCCAAGAGTTGCTCCGGTATAATAGGTCAAAAGTACAAAGTATATGGCATGGCATCCATAAACTATGATGTCCTTTAATGTATACGAAAACAATATTTCCGTATCAAATATAGATGTGCCGGTAAGCAATGAAATCAAAGAAAATAATAATTTGATAATCAAAGTTCCGGCAAAAAGAATCAGGCTGTCCAGCGTAAATGCTGCAAAGCGTACCCAGAAACCAGCGTAGACATATTCCTGATCTGTTCCAGAGAAATCGGTATTTTTATTCTGCATAATACATCAATACCCCACTTTCTTTCTCCGCTGCTATCTCATTGAGTGTCTGTGCTTCTGATTTCGGTATTAGAGATTCGATTCTTGCAAAAAGTCCTGCTAACATATCAGATTCTTCTGGAAGCTCGTAAATCATCTCACAATCCATTTCTTCCATCATCCGGTCTAGTGTATTGTCATAGGTATCTATTGCGTCAATCAGGCCGTTATCGAGAGCTTGAGCAGCTGAATAGATTCTTCCGTCAGCAAGAGTGAGAACATCCTCACGGGCCATGTTACGTCCCTCAGCAACTTTATCGACAAAACTGTTATAGGATTCGTCAACGATGGACTGATACATCTGAATCTGCTCATCGGTCATCTTTGTGCTGTCTTTCATTGGACCACTCGTGATACTGATATAACGGATCCCGAGTTTCTCATAAAGTCCGGTCATGTCATATGTTGATATGATTACTCCGATAGAGCCTGTCATCGTCTCCTGGTTGGCTGCAATATAATCAGCGGCCACTGATGCCATATAACCGCCAGAAGCCGCCATATGAGCCATATAAGCCCATATAGGACGTCCTGTTGTATCGGAATACTCCTTTAATTTGTCGTGTAGTTCGGAGGACTCATATGCAGTTCCTCCCGGGGAATCTACGTAAAGCATGATGCCGGCATTATCCGGATCATACATCAGTTCATCAATGTAATCCAGTGTGGTAAGATGCTGGTAGGATTGAGACGCTTCAAATGCACTTGTCTCTGTCTGTTCTTCAATTGTCCCCTCAACACGAACAACAGCAATAAATGATTCGGCAGGGAAATCATACCCCATGTCTTCTGTGTTAAAAATCATATCTGTTATAGAATTGTCGAATAACTGACCTGCCGCCGCATGAGTAAGAACGCTTGCAGCACCTGTCACGATGAACAAAGCGGCTGCCACTGCCAGTGCTATGATTTGTTTTTTCTTCATGATGAATTTCTCCTTTGCTTCGATAAATCTGAATCAATGCATGATATAAAATAATACATGTATTTTTCTATATTAAACCAACGAAATTTGTATACATAACAGTATAGGATTGATTATGGCAGCTTGTCAATCTTTTGTCTATAAATTAAAGCGGATTTGCTTCATAGTATACGATTGTAAGATAATCTCCTTCCCGCAGATAATCCATGGAAGCAGAATCAATTCCATTGATCTGTGCCAATTCATTCATATAATCATAGATGGAATCCTCTTCCCTTGTGCAGTAGGTCTGAACGATGGTCCAGAGGGTATCTCCTTTTTCAATCCGGACACTTTTGAAATACTTCAGATCCGAACCCGTCTCCGCCTGCACATCATGCGCACTGGAAAAGAAGCTTCCGAACGAAAAACTGCATGCCAGTATCAGCAAAACGGCAATGACTCCAACCATGAACCGTCCGGCACTGTTCCTTGATCTTCTGCCTCTTGAGACTGCAACTTTCTTATGGCTGTTGGTGACTTTTTTTCTTTCTGCTCCGCTATTCTGCTTTTCCTGATATCTGCTCATCTGAAATTCCCCCTGATCTAATCTTATACTCCATTATTTGTCTATTGATACGAAAATACGTTCCGAACAGAAGTTCTGTAAATAATATATCGCATGAACAAATGTTTGTCAATAATTAATCGAACATATTTTCTCAAAACATTTGTTTGCTTTTTGGCGGAGAATATGTTATTATTTATTTATCATGTAAGAAGACAAAGCCTCCGGCGGATTGCTGAGGCGTACTTGAACTTACAAATGAGTGACGGATTTAAGGAGGTTTACATATGGGTAATGGTAGAATAACGAAGAAACAGGAGGAGATTTTGGAATATATCAAATCGCAGATACTTGTACGCGGTTTTCCGCCTTCAGTCCGTGAAATTTGTGATGCAGTGGGACTAAAGTCCACTTCTTCCGTTCATTCTCATCTCGAAACCCTTGAGAAGAACGGTTATATTCGGCGAGATCCTACAAAACCGAGAGCAATTGAGATACTGGATGAGAATTTCAATCTTACCAGACGTGAGATGGTACAGGTGCCGATTCTGGGACGTGTGGCTGCAGGGGAGCCGCTTCTTGCACAGGAGAATATTGAGGACTACTTCCCGCTTCCGGTCGAACGTATGCCGAATAATGAGGTGTTCATGCTGGAGGTTCGCGGGGAAAGTATGATCAATGCAGGAATCCTGAGCGGTGATTATGTTGTTGTCGAGAAAAAGAACACTGCTTCTAACGGAGATATGGTTGTAGCCTTAGTAGATGACGGTGCTACGGTCAAGACATTTTACAGAGAAGAAGGTGTGATTCGTCTCCAGCCGGAGAATGATAATATGGGGCCATTTATCTTAAAGGATGTTGAGATCCTTGGAAAAGTAATTGCCGTTATGCGGTTTATGAAATAATAAGAAATGTTTGAAAAAGAGCTGGATCCGGGCTTTATTCCGCCGGGAGCCAGCTCTTTTCTATATATATGATATATGTTTATTGTCTATAGATCATCTACACTGATCTGCTTTCCGTCACGCCAGATTCGTTCCAGATCATAGAACAGACGGTTTTCTTTATCAAAGACATGGACGATAATATCGCCGAAGTCAAGAAGAACCCATCCTCCGCTCCCATATCCTTCTCTCTGCCTGATCTGATACCCTGCTTTATACATCTGTTCTTCTACGTTATCAACGATTGCACGGACCTGGCTTTCATTGGAACCATTTGAAATAATGAAGTAATCAGCGAGCACGGATATCTGTGAGATGTCGATTACACGGATATCCTCTCCTTTTTTATCTGAAATCGCATTACAGGCAATTTTCGCCATATTTCTGGATATATCTTTCTGTTGCATCAGTTTTCCATCCTTTCCGGCGAATCATCAGAAGATTCACCTTTATTTAAATCTCTGTAATATAAAAAAGTCTTTTCAGTCATAGGGTCTACGGTTACACCTTTATTCTCCAGATATGAGAGAGAATCTTCCAATATTCTGTAAAGGCATGCGTCTATATCACAAAAAGCCAGTTTTCTTACTGCCGGCAGATTCGGTGCTTCTGTACGTCCGGGCTCAATGAAATCTGCAATGTATATGATTTTATCCAACAGGCTCATAGCGGGACGACCTGTTGTGTGCGAAGCAATTGCGCGCAGAATTTCCTCATCTTCAATCTGAAATTTTTTCCATGCGACATATGCACCGAGTTTTGCATGAAGAAGTCCGGGATTCGCAAGTTCGGCAGCGGAAATCTGCAAGTGATATTTTTTGCACATTTCAATCTTTTTTTCATTTGGAATGCATTTGGCACAGTCATGTAATAAACCTGCCGTGAGTGCCTGGTCTAAATCACATCCATAACGCATTGCAAGACATCCAGCTGTATGCATCACGCCGATCGTGTGTTCATAACGCTCTTTATCCAAATCTCCTTTAAGTTTTTTACGCATTTTCATTAATGTTTCTGTCATATTCATCACCCTGGTATAAATGTTGATCCTCTATATAATTCAGTACTGCTTTCGGAACAGGAATATTTTTCATATTACCATTTCTTATTGCTTCTCTGATTTCATGGGAGGAAACATGCAGTAATGGAGTTCGGAGAAGACGAATATCGGCTCCGTATTTTCGATTCAGATATTCAATCTTTCCATTCAATTTCCGGCTGTTATCCGCATCATCACGGTAAGCAGCAAGTATGGTTGCAAGCTTCAGAAACTGATCTGGATTCCTCCATTTTTCAATGTCGAACAGAGAATCCGCGCCTAAAATAAAATAGAATTCATGTTGTGGGTAAACACTACGGAAATGCTCCATTGTCTGATAGGAATAGGAAGGTTCCGTCCGGTCAGTTTCATAGGTGCTGATGCGGAAATACGGCACATTTGCAATTGCAAGTTCTGTCATTTTTACACGATCATCTGTGCTTTTTAAAATTGCCGGATTATTTTTGTGAGGCGGGTTCCCGTTCGGAAGAAACCATACTTCATCCAGCTCATAATCACGATATGCGTACTCTCCCAGCATTAGATGACCATTATGAATCGGATCAAAAGTCCCACCCATTATCCCTATCTTCATACTTTATTTCTCCATTGCATTCATCATTTTATAAACATACAATTAAGGAAGAACGATCTTCTTTTTTTCGTCCTTGCCTTCTTTATACAATACGATTTTTTTGCCAATTACCTGAACTACCTGAGAATGGGTACGTTCTGCAAGAATCTCGGCGAGCTGACGAACATCATCTGCACAGTTCTGCAGTACATGAATTTTGATCAGTTCACGAGCTTCCAGTGCTTCTGCCACAGATGCAGTCACTTCCGGCGTTACACTGGATTTCCCGATCTGAAGAATCGGATCCATTGTCATGGCAAGACTTTTTAAATATGCTCTTTGCTTAGATGTCATAGTAATCCCCTTTCTTAATAAAGTCAACGAAATTTAACGATAATATTCAAACTGAAGCCCGTACATTTTAACCGTGTCACCTTCCTGGATACCGGCTTCTTCCAGCTTTTCAAGGATGCCGGCTTCTTTCAGGAATTTCTGGAAGAATGCAAATCCCTTTTCAGAATCCAGATTTGTATAACCCAGCATCTTCTCTATTTTTGAACCTTCAACAACGTACATATCATCAATTATTTCGACAGTATATGGAAGATCGATATGAATCAGCTCTTCCTCCGGGAAGTATTCCTGTTCAAATACGATGGGTTTCTCGTCCATATTCTGGAGTTCGCTACTCACATAATACAAAAGGTCGCTTAAGCCCTCGCCGGTTACACCGGAGATAGGGAATACTTTGATTCCCTGTGGCTCGAATTCGCTGCGAAGACGTTCTATAGGATCTTCATCTTCCGAATAGATCAGATCGATCTTGTTCGCTGCAATTACCTGTGGGCGGGAGGCAATTTCTTCATTATATGCTTTCAATTCCGCATTGATCTTATAAATATCATCCACCGGGTCACGTCCTTCGGTTCCCGCGGCATCCACGACATGGATCATCAGCTTGGTACGCTCTACATGGCGGAGAAACTCATGTCCAAGTCCAACACCCTCGGATGCACCTTCGATCAGACCTGGAATATCGGCGATTACGAATCCCTTTGCGCCTTCCAGATCCACAACACCAAGATTCGGAGTCAGCGTTGTAAAATGATAATTGGCGATCTTAGGCTGTGCATTTGTCACGCGGGAAAGAAAGGTTGATTTTCCGACATTCGGAAATCCGACCAGTCCTACATCTGCGATGACTTTCAGTTCCAGATTCACCCAAAGCTCCTGTGCCGGTTTTCCCGGCTGCGCATATTTGGGAACCTGCATGGTGGCGGTGGCAAAATGCATATTTCCAAGACCGCCCTTGCCGCCCTTCAGTACGATCTGGCGTGTGTTATCGCCAGACATATCCGCAATGATCTTATTGGTCTCAGCTTCGCGAATGATCGTCCCTTCAGGTACTTTTAAAACGATGTCTTTCGCATCTTTTCCATGGCAGCGTCTCTTGCCGCCCGGTTCTCCGTCCTGAGCTGTAAATTTTCTTTTGTGACGGAAGTCTGCAAGGGTGTTTAATCCTTTGTCTACTTCAAAGATTACGTCCCCGCCGCGTCCGCCATCGCCGCCGTCGGGACCGCCGTTCGGAACATATAATTCCCGTCGAAAGCTGGCATGTCCGTCTCCGCCTTTTCCCGACCGGATATATATTTTAGCTCTGTCTGCAAACATAAATACTCCTTTCCAATTCAAAACAAGGCCTCAAACCCAAAAGTTTGAAGCCTCATGTAAAATCTGCTTATTCAGCTACCGGATAGATAGAAACCTGCTTCTTATCTCTTCCTTTTCTTTCGAAACGAACCACACCATCAACTAATGCAAATAATGTATCGTCTCCACCGCGTCCAACGTTCACACCCGGGTGAATCTTTGTCCCGCGCTGTCTGTAAAGAATATTTCCGGCTTTTACAAATTGTCCGTCTGCTCTTTTGGCACCAAGTCTCTTGGACTCAGAGTCACGTCCGTTCTTTGTAGAACCAACTCCCTTTTTATGAGCAAAAAACTGAAGGTTTAATTTCATCATGGTTTACACCTCCTCAAATATTAAATCAATATACGTGGTATAATCAGAGTCATCTTCCAGGCTTTGAAGACCAAGAATCATGGAATTCAGAAGTAATTCTGTCTCTTCCGTCGGACGGCTCAGCAGTCTGTATTCGATGATGCCCTTCGTATCATCCGAAACCTGGGATGTCTGGGCATCCGTAAACCTTTCGATGGAATTCATGGTATTGATTACGAGCATGGAAACGGCTGCACAGACGATATCCTGTCCGCTGTCTCCGGCTCCTGCATGGTCGAATGTCTTAAAACCAACGCATTCATTTCTCTTGTTTTTATAAATTGTTGTTTTGATCATGACAGATAAGAATTAAGCATTGATCTTTTCGATCTTAACTGCTGTGTACTGCTGTCTGTGACCATTTTTCTTGTGGTAACCTGATTTCCTCTTATACTTGTAAACGATTACCTTTTTAGCCTTTCCATCGCCGATTACGGATGCTTCTACTGTTGCTCCTTCTACGACTGGTGTTCCGACTTTCATCTCATCACCGCTTACTGCAAGAACCTGGTCAAATGTATAAGTCTGTCCGGCTTCCACACCAAGCTTTTCTACTTTAATGATATCGCCTTCGGCTACTTTGTACTGTTTACCACCTGTTGCTATAATTGCGTACATATGGCACCTCCTATTATCATTACTCGCCAACTACGGTGCCTGAAAAATCAGGGCTTTAACCTCGTTGTGCGGCATACTGGTAAATTATATACCAGTATGCCGCACAAAGTCAAGTGTTTTTTAGAAAAAATATTAAATTTACTGTTCTGCTTTTTCAGAAAGAGCAATCCTGCATGCCTTTAATTTATCATAACAGAAACCGATGATATCCTTCCGGGTTATGATACCGATGAAATTATCCTGATCATCAACAACAGGAACAAAGTTCTGTTCCATGGCACGCTCGATCAGATCTTCCATATCCGAGTCTGCCCGAACAGGTCGGTAGTCAAGTCTGCGATGAATCTTTGTAATAGCGATGGTCTCCGCTTCCTTGATATTCATAAGTTTCAAGGACTTCGTTCCCCAGAGAAGATCTCCTTCTGTAATGGTGCCTATGTATTTTCCGTCCCGATTGATCATCGGTATGGACGAATATTTGTGGTATTCCATGATCTCCATTACCTGTCTGAGTGTATGATAATCATAGACGAATGCAAGCTCTGCTTTTGGTTTCAAAAAAAATAATATATTCATTTGTAAATCCTTTCTTATCCAGAAATATTATCTGAGATAAGAATAGCATATTTTACAAGAAAATTGTAGATTTAGATTTGAGTGTTAACAAAAATATCATAAATTGCCTGAATAGCTGCTTCAAAGTCATGCTCTCTCACGCCAATAATGATATTCAGCTCACTGGAACCCTGGTCGATCATTTTCACATTTACGTGTGCGTGAGCCAGTGCAGAGAAAATACGCCCGGCTGTTCCTCTGGTCTGTTTCATTCCTCTTCCAACAACTGCGATCAGCGCAAGATCGGATTCCAGTTCAACATCATCCGGCTCTACTGCACGGTGGATTCCGGAAATGACACGCTGCTCATGTTCTTCGAATTCATCCTGCTGAACAAAAATCGTCATGGTATCAATTCCGGAAGGCATGTGTTCAAATGAGATTCCCTCGTTTTCAAATACCTCCAGGACTTTTCTTCCGAATCCCACTTCCGAGTTCATCATTGCTTTTTCAATCGTTATGGAAGCAAAACCACGTTTTCCGGCTATACCGGTAATCGTGTATTTCGGTTTGCGGCAGGTGCCCTCTACAATCAGCGTCCCCTTTTCTTCCGGTGCATTGGTATTACGGATATTGATCGGAATACCCTCCTTTCGTACCGGGAAGATCGCATCCTCGTGAAGTACGGTCGCACCCATATAGGAAAGCTCTCGTAATTCTTTATAGGTGATTGTCTCAATCCCTTTTGGGTTCTTGATGATACGGGGATCTGCGATCAGGAATCCGGAAACGTCAGTCCAGTTCTCATACATATCCGCATGGATCGCTTTTGCAACAAGGGAGCCGGTTACATCTGAGCCTCCGCGGCTGAAGGTTTTTACATTACCGTTCGGATCTGCACCATAAAATCCCGGAATAACAGCTTTTTCAGTATGCGAAAGACGTTCGGACAAAAGGTCATTCGTTTGATCCACAAGAAGACTGCCGTTTTCGTCAAAGGCGATTACTTCCGCCGCATCGATAAATTCAAATCTAAGATAGTGTGCCATAATAATACCGTTCAGGTATTCACCGCGGGAAGCGGCGTACTCTCTTCCTGCTTTCTGACCGAAGTTCTGTCGGATAATTTCAAACTCTTTATCCAGAGAAAGGTCCAACCCGAGGCCATCGATGATTCCCTGATAGCGCTGTTGAATTTCTTCCAGCTGTTTGGTAAAGTTTTTCTCACGCACCGCAGCACCGTAACATTTATAAAGCATATCAGTGACCTTCACATCTTCCGGGAAACGTTTACCCGGTGCAGAAGGGATCACGTATCGTCTGGATTCATCCTCACGAATAATCTGACCGACTTTCTTGAATTGTGCGGCATCAGCCAATGAGCTTCCACCGAATTTTACAACCTTTTTCATTGAAGGTTTCCTCCTTTTCCTCTTATGTATGAATGACATCTGCAAATTTTGCATTTGCCGCTTTTCTTAATCCTTCCGGCGCAAGGGTGAGCTGTGCACCGATCCGGCCTGCACTTACATAAATTTCCTCAAAAGCACATGCCGTTTCATCTATAACAACTGGAAACTGTTTCTTCATACCGATTGCGGTGCATCCGCCTCTGACATAGCCGGTCAGGGGTGTCAGCTCTTTTAAATGTAACATTTCTAGAGATTTTTCGCCAACGGTTTTGGCCGCTTTTTTAAAGTCAATTTCCTTCTCGATTGGAAGTACGAAGACATAATGCTGTCCGCTTTTGCCGGTCGTGACGATGGTTTTATATACCTGTTCATGGGGAAGATTCAGTTTGTCCGCCGTCTCGATCCCGTCTGTAAATTCATCACACTCATACGCCTGGAACTTATATGGAATCTTCATTCGGTCCAGAATACGCATCGCATTCGTTTTTATTTCTTTCTTAGCCATATAAACTCTCCTTCAGTGTTTTCCTGATTTTTTTTCGTGTAATCTCAACGAGCTGCAGTTTAGTCATTTCCACTACATGACCGGGATTCGGATCCATGGAAAGGAGCATCTGCAGTTCGTGTAATAATTCATTTTTTTCCGCTTCCGTGTCCATGTTGATGAAATCAATGAGAATGATACCGGACAGATTGCGAAGCCGGATCTGTCTTGCGGCTTCTTTTGCAGCCTCCCGGTTGATGTCTGCAAATAGTTTTTTCTTTTTCAGGCATTTCCCGGAATTCACATCGATCACAGTAAGTGCCTCCGTTGGCTGGATCACCAGATAGGCTCCGGAGGGCATCCATACTTTTTCCGAAAGCGCGTCATCAGTCACTTTCTCGAGACTGTAACACTTGCATAGTGGATAGGACGCATCCGTATACGCGCGAAGAAGCTTCAGGTCTTCCGGCTGTTCCTGCGTAAGAAATGCTTCTGTCTTATTGTAAAGCAGTCCATTTTGGGCAACGGCATCGACAAGGATTTCCGTAAGCCCCTGCCGATAAAGATTCTTAAGCGATAAAAGCCAATCATCCGGCACATGGGAAACACAACTGAAACAGGTACGGTTTTTACCATATGTAAGAACGCGGTGAAACTCTTCTTCCAGCATCTGTATTTCCGCAAGAATCCTGTCATCCGGTGCCTCGCCGGCATTGGTTCTAAAAATCATTCCATAATCCTTGTCGGCAAATGATTGACCAAGTGCAAGCAGCCGTTCTCTCTGATCCCGGGAAAGCTTTGCGGAAACGCCGATCTGACGGTTCCCGGAACTGAGGATTACATATTTCCCGACAAAATTCAGATCGCCGCTCACCGTAGGCTGCTTTGTCTTGACTGCCTCTTTGCGCACCTGAACCAGAAGCTCATCTCCCACATTCAGGTTCTTTTTGCCATGTTTGTCCGTAAAATACGGCTCTGCTTTTTCTTCGAGTGAATAGTAGCACTCTACACCATTTTTTATTTCGATAAATGCACCGTTGATATTCGGAAGAATCTTCCGGACTTTTCCGATATAGACCTCACCGATTCTGCATGCTTTTGTATCACGTAAGGGACTGTAATGCAATTCTGCAATTTTCCCGTCCTCCTGAAGTGCGGTCAGGATGTGTCCCCGACATTCGGTTATCAATAATTTTCGTTCCATTGGTCAGATAATCTCCGTTCCAAGAGCAGAAAGCGGCACAAAGTCCGGATATTCTTCACTTCCGGTATTGGCCAGCGTTTCCAGCCGATGATGGGCAAATTCAATTCCATCCGTTTCTTCACCGAGCATATTCATATATTCAAGGAAGGCTTCCAGAACAGGTTCCGGTTTCAGATTCTGCACACTTCCGGCCGCAACCCGCATGTAGATTCCTTCACCCTGAGGATGAAGATCATAAATGACGGGACGTATGTTGACTTCCTTTTCGCTTTTCTTTGTTGTTTTAAGGATAAAGATTTCATCCTGCGCATAAAAGTGTTCGAGATGCTTCTGCCATCCTTCCGGAAGAACGCCTTTTTTTACTATTGAAAGGTAGTCTGCCCCGGCAACGATCGTCATCCCTTTGCTTTTCTTGTCATCCGGAATTTCCACAAAGCCGGTCACTTCCATACCTTCTACCATCTGCTCATTCAGACGGCGGATGGCTTCTTTGCTGGCGATCGGTTCGGTGAGCTCGATGTCAAAGTATTCTCCGTCACTTGTAAGACCGACGCCGAGCGGATTTGCAAAGGACATGATCATATGCGGACTGTAGCCTCCGGTAAATGCGATCGGTATCTGTGCACGGCGGATCGCTTTCTGAAAATAGCGCATAATGTCCAGATGTCCGATGAATTTCATGACACCGTTTTTGCGGAATTTAATTCTTGCCTTCATAGCAGACACCTCCTCCATAGCTTGCAGCGCCGCAGCCGGAACACTGTCTGCGGCAGTTCGGGGTCACTTCCCCGTTCATGGCTCTCTCCCACTCTTTTCTGAGGAAGGACTTGGTCACGCCACAATCGATAAAATCCCATGGGAAGATCTCGTCCGCTTCCCGTTTACGCAGATTGTAGAAATCCGGATCGATTCCTGTATTTTCAAACGCCTGCATCCACAGATCATAGCGGAAATGTTCATTCCAGGAATCGTAAATACATCCAAGACGGTAGGCCTCTTCCAGAACCGTGCCCATCTTCCGGTCCCCGCGGGCAAATACGCCTTCCAGCACCGTGAGCTCAGCCGTGTGCCAGTTATAGCGCAGGCTTTTCCGGTTCAGCTGGTTGCGCATCGCTTCCTGAACGATTCCAGCTCGGCGAACATATTCGTCGGCAGGACACATCTGAGCCCACTGAAGCGGAGAAAACGGTTTTGGTACAAAGAACGAACTGCTGGCCGTGATCTGGCATTTCCCATTGCGCTGTTCCTTCGGAATCTCGTAATATCTGCGGGCAACTTTATCAGAAAGGACCGCGATTCCTTCCATATCTTCCTCTGTCTCGGTGGGCAGCCCCAGCATGAAATAAAGCTTCACCTTATTCCAGCCGCCTTCAAAGGCCTGTCCCGCTCCTTCCAGAATTTCTTCTTCCGTAAGACCTTTATTGATCACATTTCGCATCCGCTGCGTACCGGCTTCCGGGGCAAACGTAAGACTGCTCTTACGGATATCCTGGATCTTGCTCATGACGTCCAGAGAAAAAGCATCAATTCGAAGCGAAGGAAGGGAAATATTTACACCCTGCCCGTGAAATTCATCGATCAGAAAATTCACGATCTCTTCTAATTCATTGTAATCACTGGAACTCAACGAACTTAAAGTAATTTCTTCATGTCCCGTATTCCGGAGCATCGCTCTTGCGGTCTCCTTCAGCATATTGATATCCCGCGGTCTCGTCGGCCGATACACCATTCCCGCCTGACAGAAACGGCATCCACGGATACAGCCTCTCTGAATCTCAAGAACCGCCCGATCCTGTGTCACCTTGATAAATGGTACGATCGGCTTCAGCGGGTAGGTCGTTGTACTCATATCCGCTAAGGCCTGGCGGCGTATCTTTTCTTTCGCATGCGCATTTACCGGTGTAAATGCTGCAATCGTTCCATCCGGATTGTAATCGGCACGATAGAAAGAAGGCACATAGATTCCCTCAATCTCCGCAGCCATCTCCAGAAATGCAGTCCGGTCTTTGCCGGAATCCTTCCATTTTTTATATGCATCAAAAAGTTCGTCATATACCACTTCTCCTTCTCCGATGTAGAACATGTCGAAGAAATCTGCAAGCGGCTCCGGATTATAGGCACAAGGGCCTCCTCCGATAACAAAAGGATCATCCAGAGTACGATCACTGCTGTGAAGCGGGATCCCGGAAAGATCCAGCACCTGTAAAATGTTCGTATAGCACATCTCAAACTGGAGTGTGAAGCCAAGGAAATCGAACTTTTTCACAGGATCCTGAGATTCCAATGCGAAAAGCGGAATATGTTCCTCACGCATGATCTTGTCCAGATCCACCCACGGCGAAAAGACACGCTCACACCAGACGTCATCACGGCGATTGAACATGTCATAAAGGATCTGGAGTCCGAGGTGGGACATTCCAATTTCGTAGACCTCAGGGAAACAGAAGGCAAAGCGGATGTCCACTTTTTCGGAATCTTTGATTGTAGAATTGACTTCGTTGCCGATGTATCTGGCAGGTTTATCTACTTTTAATAAAATATCATCGCTTAATGCTAGCTTTTTCATAAATTATATACCTCAAATTACGCAATTTAACAATCGTAAAGTCAACGTCAGAATAAATTGTACTATAAAGTTTCTTTTATGTCAAAACATCAATATATACAAAATAGTTAGCTTAAAAAAACAATATTCTATCACTAAATTATAAGTAAGTGGCCAGGGAGCATTCCCCCTGTCTCTTCTTTCTTTAAACCCAATAAATCCACGGACACACTGTCACCTGTAAATTAGCCTGGCTCTGCCTGCATCCGCAGCGGATACCTCTTATCCGACCATTGAAAGCGGTGTTAAGGAGATTCAAAAATATGGAAACATTGTTTGAAGCGGAATGGCGCTCCGTTCCTCTGGAACGGATGCGCAGTTCTTGCGGAATATGCATCCCATCCCTACTTATTGTAGTTTCCACACCAAACAATTACTACAGAAATTATAGCACGTTTGTTTTCCAATGAATTCTCAGAATAAATAAAGTAAAACCACAGAAAAAGAGAAAAGCCTGCAAACTAAATGTCCTATGCATTTAGCTTGCAAGCTTTAATCCTAACAATCAACTATGACAAATCATTGAATTAAGGAAATCATTGAAAATAACTTCTTCATATTCAAAAAGAGCATCATCAATTGCCTGAATTTCTCCCTTCCCCTTTTCCACAGTGATTGAGATGATTTTCTTATTTCCGTTTTCTTTCGTATGATATTTTATCAGATCTTCAAATTTTTTTTCCAGAACGATAATGCAATTCATTTGCAGGACTAAGAAAATATTGGTCATAAAAATCAGAGAAAGAGCGATTATTTTTATTTGTAATGTAAAATTTCATGCACAATAGTACATTTGAATTCCTACATATGATATGCACTAAAGTTGTAAGATTATTTTCCCTCTTATAATATATAGATAAATTAGACATAGTATTTATTATTTCCGCATAATTTCCTATTTCTGCATTTATCTCCGAAACTAACATATTAATTCCTGTCACACTTAAATGTAATATTTCACTTAATTCTCTGCTAGTAACATCATTCAGTATAACATATCGAGTAAAAAAACTCTAGATGAAACAGAATGAATCATTTTTTTTAAGAATCACATCTTTAACAAAAAGACAATTGCAGACAGAACCAGTAAATGAAGTGGATAAAATATATAAAACCAATTTCTTGGAAGCCGGCCGTCACCCTTTTCACCGTTATATTTCCCGACAAGAATGAATGCGAGAGCGGCCGTTAATTCATAAAGTGAGAGAACAGCTCCGGCAATACACTGTTTTTTACGATCCTTCCGGAACAAATACAAGGCTGCGATCAGAAGGATCCCCATATAGGAATAATCAAACCGGCCCGCCGTGGCTGCCGCGCATCCCGCCAGGATGGCTGCTGCCATCATGAAACTGCGTATCAGAGGCGAATGCTCCAGTGTTTCCGCCTTCTCAAGCGCGTAAAGCAGCAGGATTCCGGTAAAAAGGGTAAAGAACACATTCTGCCTTTGCAGATCTAATTTGCCGAAAAAGGCTAAATCGAACGGGATTTCGGAAATCAGGGCAAAGCAGCCCATACGCATCAGATATTTTCTGCGGTCTTTGGTGTGGCAAAACCCTTCGATCAGCAGGAAACAGATGAGCGGAAAAGAGATCCGCCCGATCAGCCGGCAAGCTACGGCCAGCATACGAAAGCCGGTAATCTGATAAAGGGAAGTATTTTCAATCAGTACCGCACCGGCATGGTCTATCAGCATGGACCACATAGCCCAGAGCTTTAGATCCTCTCCATGATAAGTCCTTTTTTTCATCATCAGCATTTTATTCATATGACTCCTTTTTTATTTCTGGTGTATACTATAAATTCTTACAGCCAAAAAGTCAATTCATACGCTGGTTTTTAAATCCGGTTTTGATTCCATTTCAGGGAAGCAGATCCAGAAATTGATTGACATAGCTTCTGTAATCCGGCTGTGCCTGAATTTCTTCCATAATCTCCGTCTGGGAGAATTTCCATATGTGCTGGTTGCTGTAGTCCGCGGATAGGAAAACTGCAAAAAGGACCAGACTCAGCAGAATCCGGGTTCCCAGTGTTCCGGACGGCGTATGTACGGATTCTTCGCCATAAAGGCTGTGGTAAAGTGTACGGTAGCGGGGATGGACAGCCGGAGTACTCCCGCTCATTCCCATTTCCCTGGCCGCACGCAATAGTTCTTCTCTTTGCTTTTGGGTATTTGGCATGATGGATCGCTCCTTTCAATCAGGGTAGGCATGCTTTTTCGTGCAAAAAAATAAGCCGGCATATATCTTAAGAAAATATATGCCGGGCTGTCGGTTTCTATGAGTTTGGTTTTAGTGGGGATATTGAGACACGTTTTTCTCTTTATCTGTCCGCAAGTTCCCTTACGATATCGTCCCAGGTTACACCGCGCTCTACCATAAGAACCATTGCATGATAAAGGAAATCGGAGATCTCGTACTTGATCTCTTCCGGATTCGGATTCTTGGCCGCAATCACGATCTCGGTTGCTTCCTCTCCTACTTTTTTCAGGATCTTATCGATTCCTTTATCGAAAAGATAATTCGTGTAGGAACCTTCTTTCGGATGAATCTTGCGGTCCTGAATTGTCTGATATACACTTTCGAATACCTGCAGCGGATTGGTCTCATCATAATCGCTTCCGACCACCGGCTGGAAGAAACAGGTCGGATTGCCGGTATGGCAGGCTACGCCTACCTGATCCACCTTTGCGAGTAAGGTATCCTTGTCACAGTCAATGGTGAGGGATTTAACATACTGGAAATGACCGGAGGTCTCTCCTTTCGTCCAGAGGCATTGACGGCTGCGGCTGAAATAGGTCATCCTTCCGGATTTGACAGTCTGTTCAAACGCCTCCTGATTCATATATGCCAACATCAATACTTCAGATGTCTTATAGTGCTGTACGATAACCGGAAGCAGTCCATCCGAATTTAGTTTGAATTCGGAGAAATCCATCTTGCTTTCGAAGGATGTCATTCGAATTCCTTCCTTAGCGCAAGTTTCCTTATAGGCGGTGAAATCCATTCCTTTCTGGCTTACATAGCGTCCGGAGAGTCCCTTGACACCCGGACATTTCAGAATTTTAAGAAGCTCCGGTTCTTCCAGTGTATCGGTAACCACAACACATGGTATATCCGTGATATTCATGACCGAATCCAGATCCAGTCTGTGCATGAAAATGATCTCGCTGCTGTAGTTTTGAATGGTATGCTGCTGTTTAAAAAGTGCATCAAAATCATTTAAAGACACTGCGATTTTATCTTTTCCAAAACGTTTGGAAACCTCTTCCATCAGTTTTCCGGCATCCGGTTTGGAGAAATTCAGCATGGCGCGTTTGGCACCTGCATAGAGAATTTTCTTTACATCTTCCTGTCGTCTGATATTTCCCCCTGCAACCATCGGGATCTGGATAACACGGTTGATTTTTTTCATCAGATCGATGGACTCGTCGTGATCGTCATCGGAGTTGGAAAGGTCGAACACAAGAAGTTCATCCGCACCGTGATCGTTGTACTCCTTCGCCAGGGCTACTACATCATCGGATACGATTTCCATATTGTCAAACCATTTTACAGCTTTCCCTTTATTGATGAAAATACAGGGAATTAATCTTTTATAACTCATGTTGTACTCCTTTTTTCGTCGTTTCTTATAAGGTCCCCTTCGTTGACCATACATCTTTCATCCGGGGTTCTTCCATGACAGCCATATCCAGTGCTTTTCCAAATGCTTTGAATAAAGCTTCGGCCATGTGATGATTGTTGATGCCATCCAGTATTTTCAAATGGAGGTTCATGGCTGCACTGTAGGAAACGGCATAGAAGAATTCACGTATCATCTCTGTATCCATCTCTCCGATCCGCTCGGTAGTAAAGGACGCATCATAATTCAGATAAGGTCTGCCGGACAGGTCAATGGCGCACAGAGCCAGGGTCTCATCCATCGGAAGCAGAAAATGCCCATAGCGTTTGATACCTTTTTTCTCACCAAGGGCTTTCTGAATCGCCTGTCCGAGCACAATTCCGGTATCTTCAATGGTATGATGACAATCCACATCAAGGTCCCCGTTTACTTTGACTTTCAAGTCGAAAAGTCCGTGACGGGCAAAACCGGAAAGCATATGATCGAAGAAACCGATTCCGGTGGAAATATCAGTCATACCCTGTCCGTCCAGATTCAGCTCGACGGTAATCTGTGTTTCTTTTGTAATTCTTTCAACTATTGCACTTCGATCCGGCATATTCTATTCCTCCTCATTTTCAAAACGAACATGTACGGAATTGGCATGTGCGGTAAGCTGTTCTGCTTTTGCAAAGGCTTCGATATCTTTGTGAACCCTGGAAAGGGCATCTTTGGAGTAAGAAATAATACTGGACTTCTTCACAAAATCGTCTACGGAGAGCGGTGAGAAGAATTTGGCCGTTCCGTTGGTCGGCAGGATATGGTTTGGCCCCGCAAAATAATCTCCAAGAGGTTCGCTTGCGTATTCTCCGATGAAAATCGCTCCCGCATTACGAATCTTAGTCATCACTTCAAATGGATTCTTAGTCTGGATCTCCAAATGTTCGGAAGCGATCTCATTTGCCACATCGATCACATCATCCATCGTATCTGCAATCAGAATATAACCATAGTTGTCGAGAGATTTTGCAATGATCTCAGACCGGGAAAGAACTTTCAGGAATCCGTCCACTTCGTTGGAAACAGCTTTTGCAAGTTCCTCGCTTGTAGTAACCAGGATCGCAGAAGCCAGTTCATCATGTTCCGCCTGAGACAACAGGTCTGCGGCTACATATCTTGGATTTGCAGTTTCATCGGCAATCACCAGAATCTCGCTTGGGCCGGCGATGGAATCGATGCTTACATGTCCATAGACCGCCTTCTTTGCAAGTGCCACATAAATATTTCCCGGGCCCACGATCTTATCTACTTTTGGAATGGATTCCGTTCCGTACGCAAGGGCTCCGATTGCCTGTGCCCCGCCTACTTTATAGATTTTATCGACTCCTGCTTCTTTTGCCGCAACCAGCGTATTGGGACTGATCTTTCCTTCTTTACCTGGTGGTGTAACCATAATGATCTCATCCACACCGGCAACCTTTGCAGGCATGACGTTCATAAGTACGGAAGACGGGTAGACTGCTTTTCCGCCCGGTACATAGACTCCGACTCTCTGAAGCGGTGTGACTTTCTGTCCAAGGATGGTTCCATCCGGTTTGCTGTCGAACCAGCTGTTCTGACGCTGTTTTGCATGGAAATTTTCAATGTTGTTACGGGCTTTGCGGATCACATCCAGCAGGGAAGCATCCACTTCCTGATAGGCCTCTTCGATCTCTGCTTCGGTCACCAGAATGTTGTCCGCTGAAATCTCAGCTCCGTCGAATTTTCTGGTAAAAGCAAACACAGCTTCGTCTTTTTTCTCTTTCACTTCGTTCAGAATGGACTGTACGCTTGCTTCATACTGTCCATAGCTGTTCGGACTTCTTTTCAGAAGATCCTCAAGAAGATTCTGTTTCGTATCTTTATTCAGCTTTTGTATTCTCATCGTCTATTCTTCTCCTTTCAAAATCGTACGCATATTCATCAGAAGTTCTTTGATTCGTTTGTTCTCCAGACGCATACTGACCGGATTGACGATCATACGCGCAGAAAGCGGACAAACCTCTTCCAACACCGTCAGACCGTTTTCACGCAGAGTAGATCCGGTTTCCACGATGTCAACGATTACTTCGGAAAGTCCGACGATTGGTGCCAGTTCAATAGAACCGTTGAGCTTGATGATCTCCACAGTCTGATGTCGGGTGTTGTAGAAATAGTCCTTTGCAATCGCCGGGTATTTCGTTGCAACCCGGATCAGTTCGTGGTTATCCAGGCAAGATCTGGCTTCGGCAGGACCGCACACACACATCCGGCATTTCCCGAATCCGAGATCCAGTACTTCATGCACTTTTCTGCCGGCTTCCAGAATGGTGTCCTTTCCGACAACACCGATATCTGCCGCACCATATTCTACATAGGTTGGCACATCCGGCCCTTTTGATAAAAAGAATTTCAGTTTCAGTTCTTCGTTTACAAAAATCAGTTTCCGGGAATCTTTATCCTTCATCTCGTCACAGGTAATTCCCATCTGCTCTAACAGTTCCAGCGTCTGTCTTGCAAGTCGTCCCTTACAGAGGGCAAATGTTAAATATCTCATGTCCTTCATCGTTAATCCCTACTTTTTATTATTTTCTGTTCACCGGTCTGAAGATTGAACATTCGTATCTGACTGGTATTTTGAAGATACAAAAGTCCTCCAGCAAGCGTTCGTTTACCGTAGTCGATATAGAACTCGACCGAACGGTCCTCTTCTTTCATCAGTAATTCTGTGTTTTTATCTTTGCTTCGGAATTCGCGCGCCAGCAGTACAGCATCTTTCTGCCGTCCTTCATCGTAAATGATGAGCGTATTCTTCTGACCATGAGGAATCCGGATCTTCTGGCGCTGCAGTGCGTTCATCAGATCATCGATCACGATGGCAAATCCGATCGACGGCATGGACCTTCCAAATTTTTCTACCAGTTGATCGTAACGTCCTCCTTTTACGATGGCATCGCCTGTTCCGAATGTATAGCCGCGGAAAATGATTCCGGTATAGTATCCGTATGTTCCACACATACTCAGGTCAAAACTGATATAATCAGATACATTGTAAGCTTTCAGTACTTCATAGATAGCTTCCAGACGCTTGACTGCCTTGAGTGCTTTGGAACTCGGTGCGATCCGTTTTGCCTGTTCCAGGATTTCCACGCCGCCTACAAGCTCGGAAAGGGCGGAAAGCGCTTCCCGGGTGCTGCGCTTTACCTCTGCTTCTGTCAGCAATTCGTCCATTCCGAAATAATTCCGGTTTGCGATCAGCTCCCGTAGGCGTATTTCGGTTTCTTCATCCACGTGTGCGTCTTCCATCAGACTTTGGAAGAAGTCGACATTTCCGACATTGATCTGGAATTCCTCGAGCCCTGCCTTTTTCAGGCAGTCCACCACCAATGCGAGCATTTCGGCATCGGCATCTACGCTGTCAAGCCCCAGAAATTCAGCTCCGATCTGGGTGCTTTCCCGCAATCTTCCTTGGTAGCTGGAATGATTGATAAAAGTATTTCCGACATAGCATAGGCGTGCCGGGAATTCATGTTCTCCGAGAAGGGTTGCGGCAACTCGCGCAATCTGCGGTGTCATATCCGGTCTTAGTACAAGTGTGTTCCCCTCCCGGTCAAAAAATTTATATAATTCCTTTGAAGGAATCGTTCCGATCTCTTTGCGGAATACGTCAAAAAATTCAAATGTAGGTGTCTGAATATCATGATATCCGTATAAATGGAGTACTTTATGGAGGCGGTTTGTCAGCGCAAGCTTTCTGGCACACTCATCCTTATAAATGTCTCTGACGCCCTCCGGGGTATGTAATAACTGCTTCATAAATTGATAACTCCTTTTTATGTTCTGATTTTATTCTTTCTTCAGATATGCCATAGGCATGATGTGTTCGTTCACTTTAGCGTGCTACCACGTTAAACAAAGCCTTGTTGTATTATAAGGATTTTCCCACTAATTGTCAAGGTGTATCTTCTCGTAAATCCAGGTCTTTTTGTATCATTTCCAGATACGGAACATAGATTCCGCCTTTTAACTGCATGAAAAATGCAGGATTCAGTTCTTCTTGCCTCACACTTTTTCGACCACCCTCCTGTCCTCGCATCCAGAAATGTTTCAGTTCCTGAAAGCGCATGTAATAGAGTTCGTTTTTGGCACTGTAATAAATTATGATAAAGGAAATTCCGTCCTGTTTCTCAAAATTTTCCATGAATGTGACCTGATGCTCATGGATATTGTGAAGCGGAAAGGTATCGGTATTACATTCCTTGGCATCGAAGCAGACAGGAATCCCCTGTACAGCTCCGATATAATCTACGGTACTGCGCTGGTCGAAATACGCCAGCGTGATATGACGGTTTTCTTTGTCCATTCGTACCGGTGTGATCGGTGTGGGAATCTTCTGGATCAGGGCAAGCCCCTGATCCAGATAGCGTTCATTGGTACGGTTAATAAAATCTTCTAGCGTTGAACCGCGCAGTCCTCTTGAATTCCAGGTTGCCATGCCAGATGTTCTCCTTTTATAATCTGTTCCATCATTTCAGGAATCGGAGCAGTCACTGTTTTGCCGGATAATCCCGAAAGGGCTCCATCGCAGATCGGGAACTCCATCTTCCATGCGTGAAGGAGTTGTGCTTCTAAGTGATAGCTCTTTTTGAAATAAGAATTGACTCCGAACGAACCGTATTTATAGTCTCCAATCACTGCATGCCCGATAGATGCAAGGTGTGCACGGATCTGATGGGTCCTTCCGGTGATCAAATGTACTTCAAGAAGTGTCTGTCTGCCGTTTGAGGCAAGGGGACGATAAGCCGTCTCAATTTCCTGCATCCGGGGCTCTTCTGTCTGACTGATTCTTACCTTATTGGTCTGTTCGTCTTTCACCAGCCATCCGTGGATATGTGTTTCTTTGGTAAGTTCACCGTTTACAATGGTAAGATAGTACTTTTTCATCGTTCTTAAGCGAAACATTTCCCCAAGCTGCTGCAAAGCGCGAAGTGTCTTTCCCGCAGCGACCAGGCCGCTTGTATTCCGATCCAGACGGTTACAGATACCGGGCTTAAAGCTTTTTAGTTCTTCTAAGGAGAGCGATCCGCTTTTGAGCATGTACGCAATCACATATTCGTTGAGTGAAATATCCTGTGGTTTTGCTTTCTGAGAAAGCATCCCGGAAGGTTTGCCGACAAGAAGAACCTCTGAATCCTCGTACAGAACCTGAAATGGAGTTTTTTGCTCTTTCAGACGCAGAAATTCATTCTGAATCGTCTCTTTTTTGCCTGAAAATTTTTGTATGGTTTCTTCCGCAAGAAAGAGTGTGATCTCATCTCCGGCTTTCAGTTTTTCATTTCCCTGAGCTCTTGCTCCATTTAATTTAATATTTTTCTTCCGAAGCATTTTATAGAAAAAGCTTTTTGGAGCTTCGCTTAAGTGTTTGGCCAGTAATTTGTCAAGACGTTGTCCGGCCTCGTTTGGTGAAACGATGATTTTCTGCATGACGGTCTCCTTCTACAGAGAAATATCCATTATAATCTGCTTGATATCATCTTCCAGACGCTGCTGATCTGCGCGTTCAACTGCGGCAATGTTATTCATTCCTTCAGCTCTGCTAAGAAAAGCAACATAATCATGGAAAATCTTAACGGTTACTTTCTCAATTTTATTCTGTGCAAGTATGGACTTGATATGCCTTGCGCAGTAATTCGTATCGACTTTTTTGTTTCGGGCATATCCACAGATCGTTTTACCTGAAATGGCAATTGCATCAACCGGCATCGCTTTTCGTTCACTGGTGATGACCAGGTCATAGAGCATCGTCAGGTATTCCGTCACACCGGAAATCTCAAGCTCTGTCGCCTCATCCATGGAATGGTGCGGAAGGAGCATGATCAGATTGACCAGTGCTCTGCATGCCGGTAAGCATGCAAGGATGGCTACCAGTGTAAATATATTCAGTCTTGTATGGTTCAGAAGATATCCGGCAATAAGAAGCCCTCCGATCAAAGATGCCTCCAGAATCAGCTCGATCATAAGCTGAACTTTTCTTTTTTTCAGATATCCTGCTTCTCCCTTATGTATTTTCATTTGTTATCCCGCCTTACTTTTTATATCATTGATTCATTGTGAAGTTATCCGAGTTTTTCCATCGCTGCCAGAATCATGTGATCCGGAAGCAGCTTGGCCGCAGCCTGTGCCGCTTTCATCGGGATTCCGTAGACAGACATAGATTTGCGGTTTCTGGCATCGATAAGAGCCTTTCTCACTACGGAAGGTGCATCACTGAGAACCTTTTTTTTCATCAGACTGTTATTGGTCCCTGCTACATCAAAGAATTCGGTATCTACCGGTCCCGGACAGACAGCTGTGACAATAATTCCTTTCTTTCTGACTTCGGCACCAAGCCCTTTGGAAAAGCTGAGTACATAGGATTTTGTGGCTGCATATACCGCGAATCCGCTCTGTGGGCAGAACGCAGCAGCACTGGCCACATTTATGATCCGGCTCCCTTTTGACATGTAAGGAAGGCAAGTCAGAGTCATCTCGGTAAGTCCCCGGCAATTCAGATCGATCATGCGGAGCTGCAGTTTTTTATCTTCGGCTGCAATCTCTTCGATCGTTCCCATTTTCCCGAATCCGGCTGCATTTACCAGCATTCGGACATCCGGATTCTGATTTTCCAGGCGGTTCAGCACCTGCTTGTAAATTAGATCCTCTTCCATATCTCCTGCAAAGACACGGATATACACTGGAAGCTTTTCTTTCAGTTCTTCCAGCCTTTCGGCTCTTCGCGCAACCACCCAGATCTCATCCAGATTCTTATAGAGACGTGTAATCTGTCTGACAAATTCACGGCCGAGCCCGGAAGATGCTCCGGTTACAATTGCTATCTTCATCGTATCACCTCTTCTTTCTTACGTTTGATTTCTTTGTGGGAACGATTTTCTTTTTCATATCCGTATTTTTCTTTGAATCTTTCTTTTTCTTTGATTCTGTATTCTGTTTTTCAGAACGCAGTTTTCTGGGACGAATCAGACATTTTTCTCCGAATCCGACCAGATCCATACGTCCTGTCTTCTTCAGTGCTTCCATGACCAGATCGTAATTCTGAGGGTTACGATACTGGATCAATGCCCGCTGCATCGCTTTTTCATGCGGATTCTTTGGCACATAGACCGGCTTCATGGTACGCGGGTCTACACCAGTATAGTACATGCATGTAGAAATCGTGGACGGTGTCGGATAGAAATCCTGTACTTGTTCGGGCATATACCCAAGATCTCTCAGATATTCTGCAAGACATACTGCATCTTTAAGTGTAGATCCTGGGTGCGAAGACATCAGATAGGGAACCAGATACTGCTTCAATCCCATTTTCTGATTCAGCTTCTCATATTTTTTTGTGAATTTTTCATATACGGCATGTTCCGGCTTGCCCATCATCTTCAAAACATCATCCGATACGTGTTCCGGTGCGACTTTCAGCTGACCGCTGACATGATATTGACAGAGTTCCCGGAAGAACGTGTCGTCCGGATCCGCCAGAAGATAATCAAACCGGATTCCAGAACGAATGAAAACTTTTTTCACCTTCGGCAGTTCTCTTAATTTCCTTAACAGAGCCGTATAGTCTGTATGATCGGCAATCAGGTTTTTACAAGGGGCCGGGAACAGACACTGTTTGTTCGGACAGGCGCCGTATTTTAATTGCTTCTTGCAGGCGGGTGCACGGAAATTTGCAGTTGGTCCACCTACATCGTGAATGTAGCCTTTGAAATCCGGGTCTTCTGTAAATCCCTTTGCTTCTTCAATTAAAGATTCATGGCTTCTTGTCTGAATGATACGACCCTGATGGAAAGTCAGTGCGCAGAAATTGCAGCCGCCGAAACAGCCTCTGTTGCTGATCAGACTGAATTTCACTTCACTGATCGCCGGTACTCCTCCGAATTTTTCATAGGACGGATGATACGTTCTCATATAGGGAAGGCTGTACACATCATCCATTTCCTGCTGGGTAAGTGGTTTCGCCGGTGGATTCTGAACCACATAAAGATGGTCAGAATAAGGTTCCACCAGACGTTTGCCGGAATAGGGATCCGTATTCTGATACTGGGTGTAGAAACTCTTGGCATAGAGAAGCTTGTCTTCTTTCATTGCTTCGTAGGATTCCAGCATGACTGCATCATAAATGCTGTCCAGACTCTTCACTTTGCAGACAGTTCCGTCAAGATAGGTCAGATCTTTGACATCGAGTCCGGCATCCAGTGCCTCTGCAATCTCAATGATCGAGCGTTCCCCCATTCCATAGGAAATCAGATCTGCTCCGGAATCCAGAAGGATGGAGCGTTTCAGACGGTCTGACCAGTAATCGTAGTGGGCAAGTCTTCGAAGGCTTGCTTCGATTCCCCCTAAAATAATCGGAGTCTTTTTATAACGCTGGCGGATCAAATTCCCATAAACCACAGCGGCATAATCGGGACGTTTTCCCATCACGCCTCCGGGAGTGTAGGAATCCTGATGGCGCTTTTTTTTTGAAACGGTATAATGATTGACCATGGAATCCATATTTCCCGCAGAAACCAGAAAGGCCAGACGCGGTTCCCCGAATTCGCAAATGCTGTCCGGCGTTTTCCAGTCCGGCTGTGACAGGATTGCAACCCGGTATCCGTGTGATTCCAGAAGCCTTGTAATGATGGCATGACCAAATGAGGGATGATCCACGTAAGCGTCTCCGCACACATAGACAAAATCAACCTGATCCCATCCTCTGTCCTGCATTTCCTTTCTGTTAATTGGTAAAAATCCCTGACTCATTTATAATACCTCGAATGTTTGATTTTTTATATCATGATAGCTGTGAATATAATAATCGGCAAGCTGCCGTTTCTTCTCTTCCTGCCAGCTGGAAAATGCATCTTCTACAGCACACACCTTCATACCGGCATTTTTCCCGGCAAGGATGCCCATCGGTACATCTTCAAACACCAGGCATTTCTCCGGCGCAATGCCAAGATTATTTGCAGCAGCCAGATACACGTCCGGGGCCGGTTTGCCCTTCTTCACTTCACAGGATGTGCAGATTACATCAATATCATTCTGGATTCCCAGAGCATTCAGTGTGGCCAGAACCAGTTTCCGGTCATTGCTGGTCGCTATGGCGGTACGGATCCGGTTTTTGTGGATTCCATGCAGGAACTCCTTTGCACCGTCTTTCAGCCTGACTTCATGCGTATATTTATGCAGTGCCATCTCATACCATTCCTGTTTTATTTCCTCGATCGTGCGCGGAAGTTCGGGAAAGACATCCAGATAATACTGTGCTGTCTCTGTAAAACTTTTTCCTTCCATCTGTTCGTAAAAATCCTCCGGCGCACGAAGATGGTATTTCTCAATATATTCTTTGTCGATTTCGACCCAGACCCACATGGAATCGACCAATGTTCCGTCCAGGTCAAAGATCACGGCTTCCATTTCTTCTAACATAACTTCTTCAGTTCCTCCTCGGTCAATGGACGATACTCTCCTTCTCTGAGCTGTGGATCCAGTACAAGTGTTCCCATGGACTCTCGCCGCAGATAGATCACCTTCTTGCCCCGAGCTTCGAACATTCTTTTGACCTGATGAAAACGTCCTTCCTGAATAGTAAGACGGATCTCGGATTCTTTCCCGGAAGTCAGGATCTCAAGTCTGGCCGGAAGGGTCAGCTTCTCGTCTCCTATATCTATTCCCTGTGCAAATGCATCTGCATCTTCAGAATTAACTTCTCCGTCTATTTTTGCATAATAAATCTTATCGACATGTTTTCCGGGCGCCAGGAGGCGATGCGACAGTTCTCCGTCGTTGGTGACAAGAAGCAGTCCTACCGTATCCTTGTCCAGTCTTCCTACGGGAAAGAGATCCTTTCTCCGCTGTCCTTTGAACAGATCAAGCACGGTTTTCTCTTTTGGATCTTTTGTCGCAGAGACCACTCCGGCCGGTTTGTTCATCATGTAATATTCCATCCGGCGATACACAACTTTTTTTCCGTTCACCGCGATTTTCTGCGTATCGGCATCAACCTTCAGTTCCGGTTTTTTCACCGTCACGTCATCGACTTTTACCATTCCCTGACGAATTGCTTTCTTAATCTCACTTCGTGTACCCATACCCATGTCGGCAAGGTATTTGTCTAACCGGATCATGCAGACTGATTCCTCCATCCTGGCAGATATTTATTCTTCAGTGTTCCTCCTGCAAGCTTGCCCCATCCAAGCGGATATCCGTCCACACAGACAAGATGCCATCCCTTTGCCCGGGAAGAAACAAGATCATCTACGTCGATGGTCTCACCTTTCAGATAACGCTGTACACGTGTATCTTCCGCTTTTAGATCCAAGGTATGGGCATATGATTCCATCGAAAGATTCATGGCAAGCGCCTGGCTTGGCTCAAAACGCTTTTTCTTTAGTTCTCCAAGCAGAAGGCCGCTTCTCAGAAAACGGATTCCCTTTAGATCAGGCAGATCCTCCGGCATGTAATAAACCCGTTCATTGCGGATATCAAGGCGTTCCGGCTTCAGATCCCATGCGACATCCGCAAAAAATTCAGAAAGCTCTTCCGGAATTTTCCTGCCCCCCTTTGCGGAAGGATAATAATCGGCATCATGTTCTGTATCCGCCTGTCCTTTTTGCAGAAGTGCCAGGAAATGCCCCTCGCCTCTCATGCGGTGCGGGAAAATGCGTACGGTTTTCGTCAGTTTGGGAATCCCTCCGTCTATTGCCGATGGGATTCCTTCTGCAAAGCCCTCATATCCTTTCATCTCAAGAATTTCAAATTCCGGATATTCCTTCAAAAGATGCATGATCGTACCTTCATTCTCTTCCGGATCGAAGGTACATGTTGAATACAGCATCATGCCTCCCGGCTTCAGCATGCGTGCAGCCTGGGTGATGATACTTCGCTGGAGTTTCGCAAAAAAGGATGGGCCATGTTCTTCCCAGGCTTTTACCATCTTCCTGTCCTTGCGGAACATCCCTTCTCCCGAGCAGGGAGCATCGATAAGAATCTTGTCAAAATATCCGGTAAAATAGTTCTCCAGCTTACCCGGTTCTTCACTGAGGACCAGCATGTTCCCGATGCCGAATACTTCCAGATTCTTAAGAAGCCCCTTTGCACGGGAACTGCTGATATCATTGGCAACCAGTACCCCTTCTCCCATAAGCTTTGCTCCAAGTTCCGTTGCTTTTCCGCCGGGGGCTGCACATACATCCAGCACACGTTCTCCCGGTGATACAGGAAGCCGATTGGCCGGTGTCATCGCGCTGGGCTCCTGCAGATAATACAGCCCTGCAAAATAGTAGGGGTGTTTCGCCGGCGCGACCTGCTCCCCGTCATAATAAAATCCATTTTCAATCCACGGGATCGGTGTCAGCGGAAATGGTGCAATTTTCAGGAAGTCCTCCACAGAGATCTTTCGTGTATTAACCCGAAGCCCATAATAACGCGGCTCCTCGTAACAGCGGATATATTCCTCAAATTCAGAGCCCAGAAGGCACTGCATCTTTTCTTCAAATCTTTCTGGCAATTGTATCATGAATCTTTCCTCCATATCCTTTAAGTATAACATAGTTAGAATGAACAGGAAAGTTTTTTCTCTTCCAATGTTCGTAAAATCCAGTACGGATTCACACTGATCTCATTTTCGCCAGGATATAAATAGATACCGATATGGAGATGCGTCGGAAATATTCCTTTTGTCCCTTCTTCCCCATAACCAGTATTTCCCATAAATCCGATGAGATCTCCCGCACAAACAGTGTCTCCTTCCTCCAGATCCGCATAGGAATCCAGATGTGCATAATAATAATAGCCGCCTTGAGCAGACAGAATTCCGATACGGTATCCGCCCCTTTCCAGCCAGCCTTTATTCATAACAGTGCCGTCCGAAATACTGACAACCGGATACAGACCGGGTACATCTTTCGAGGCCATAAGATCAGTACCCTCATGTCCTCGTTTCCCACCATAGGTGCGTTCGTTCATCCAGGAATCCGTAAAATGGACCTGATATTCCTCATGTACAGTTGAGTTCGGCACCGGAAAATAAATTGCTTCATTCCAGATTGCACAGCAGGCGTCCCTGTACGCTCTCCAGGCAGGCCTGGAGGTCCACAGCTTTTCTTCCCTGTTTTCAAATCCCCCCAGCATCATCAGCGCTGCGGATGTTCCCCGGTCCTCCGGCTGCATCTCTTTCAGTATCTTGAGATTCTCCTCACCGATTTCATGAGAGCGGAATTCATCCGAAAATATCGTCGTATCATTCAGTTTTGTCAGACGTGCCTTCATCTTCAGATTTGTGTTAAGAATCATAACAAGAAAGGCAGCACCCAGTAGATACAGAAGGAAAAGGCCGGATTTGTTCTTACGCATCCAGACGCATCTCCGTTTTTTTATGAATCTATGCGTAATAGCGAAATCTTATGTTATTTTCACTGGATCCGGAAATGGAATAAACTGTGATATTGTCCCGTATATTGTGAAGAAAAGATTTTGTATTTTGAGGTTTTATGAAGCATAATCTCAACACATTATTCCTGATCACACTTTTTGTCCTGATGCTTACTTTCCCGGGAGTAGTATTTGCAGGTGCCAGAGAGGGGCTTCTTCTATGGTTTCGAACGGTTCTTCCCACCCTGTTTCCGTTCATGGTTATCACCGGTCTGCTTACAGGAAGCAGTGCTCTGGAAGCAATATCTTCTCTTTTGCATCCGGTAACCGGTGCATTATTTCAGATATCGCCGGCTTCTTCTCTTGCCGTTCTGACCGGCTTTTTCTGCGGATATCCAATGGGTGCAAGAACCTCCGTAAGTCTTGTGAAATCCGGATATATTTCCGAAAAAGAAGGTGAATATCTGTTGTCTTTTTGTAACAACACCAGTCCGATGTTCGTCATTAGCTATGTATGCATGCAAACGCTGAAGCGAAAAGATCTGGCTTTGATAAGTCTTATGATTCTGGTCTCATCCTCGGTAATCTGCAGTTTCATTTTTCGCAACTTTTACGGTAGAACCAGTACCCCGAGAGCATCCAAAATTATGGCGGATCTCTCATCGAAGCCGGAAACGATGTTGGAACTTCTTGATGACTGTATTACAGAGAGCTGTGAAGGAATTGTGAAAATAGGCGGATATATCATCGTCTGCTCCATTGCGCTTGCATTGCTCAAGGAGATTCCTTGCAGAAATTTGATCTGGTGCAATTTGATTCTTCCCTCTATAGAAATCACAGCCGGTATCAGCATGCTGGCAAATAGCCGGTTTTTCTTTCCAATCCGGTATGCTCTTATGATGGCACTTATTTCTTTTGGTGGAATCTGTGCTGTATTTCAGACCAGATGTATGACTGCGAAAACCGATTTCTCCATGGCACGCTACATAACAGAAAAGCTGATTACCGCTTTGGTAACCAGCCTTTTATCTTTTGCCTTTGTGACATTGTATCGTTGATGAATTGCCGTGCTCCCCTTATTATTCTTCCGGTAATTCTTCTGTACCGAATTCTGCTTCAAGTCCTCGCGCAGATTTATCCGGTATTTCAAGTTCTGCGCGGTTGTTACGTACAACATCGTAGCATTCCTGCAGAGAATTCACAAGTCCGTCATACTTCGTCGTATAACTGTCCAGCGTATGACCAATGATGCTTTCGGCATTTGCAAGAAGATCATCCGCATACTGCATCGCACCGATGCGGATATCGTTTGCATCGTTCGTTGCATTATCCAGGATCTGCTGAGCCTGCTCTGTGGCCGCCATTACGATCTCATTTGCCTGAGAATATGCCTGCTGCATGATCTCATGTTCACTTACAAGCTCGTTGGTGTGGATCTGCGCTTCCTCGATCATGCTTTCTGCTTTAGACTGGGCATCGGCAAGGATCGCATCTTTGTTTGCGATAATCTTCTGATAGCGCTTGATCTCATCCGGAGTTTTCATACGGAGTTCGCGAAGAAGTTCATCCATCTGATCCTTATTTACAATAATTTTAGTTGTAGATAAGGGCTGAAATTTACAACTGTCGATGTACTCTTCAATTTCTTCAATAATCTGTTCAATACGGCTGCTCATAATTTACACTCTCCTTCTTGCCGTTTGGATTTACGGCATTTTATCTTTCATTCTGTCAGCTACAGCTTCCGGCACAAATTGAGAAATATCTCCGCCAAAGGCTGCCACTTCTTTTACAGTTGTTGAGCTCAGATATGAATAATCCAGGCTGGTGGTGAGAAATAATGTCTCTATATCTGACTGCAGCTTCTGGTTCGTCTGAGCCATCTGCAGTTCGTATTCAAAGTCTGTGATCGCACGAAGTCCTCGAATGACAACTTTCGCATCCATCTTCTTTGCGAAATCGACAAGCAGTCCTTCAAAAGGAATAATTCTGACGTTCGGCAGATTACAAGTTACTTCTTCTAACATTTTAACACGTTCTTCTACAGAAAACAACGGCATTTTTGCTTTATTCCGCAGCACACCGATAATCAGTTCGTCCACAATATTACAGGCTCTTGTCATGATATCGAGGTGCCCGAAGGTAACCGGATCAAAACTACCGGGATAGATTGCTCTTAACATTGGTCTTCTCCTTTGCGCTGCACAAAAACATGTGCATTTGTTTTGTATTCTTTTCGTTTAATCAAAGAGAAACCAAGCCCCTCGAGATAGGAAAAATCCGTTTCAAGAGATGCTTCTACGATAATCAGTGCGTCGTAAGCAAGCAGTGAAGAATCAGCCAGATATTCGAGCATCTGCTTTTCCAACAGATGATTGTACGGCGGATCCATAAATACATAGTCAAATCTTTTCTTCCCTTCCAATTTTCGAAGTGCTCCTAGCGCATCACTTATAATCACTTCAGCCTGACCGGAAAGCTTCGTCCGTTCCAGGTTTTCCCTGATACACGCTGCCGCACGGGGGTTCTTCTCTACAAATACCGCTTTTTCTGCACCACGGCTCAGAGCTTCGATACCGATTGCACCGCTGCCTGCAAAAAGATCAAGAAAGGTGCAGTCGCAAAGCCCATGTGAAATCATATTGAAAAGAGTCTCCTTGATCCGGTCCGTAGTCGGACGGGTATCCATCCCTTCAATCGTCTTCAGTTGTATACGCCGTGCTTTCCCTGCTATCACTCTCATCGTATCTTCTCCCTGTTAAATTTCCCGTTTATTATAATCTCTCACACAAAAGCTGTCAAACTATTTATCCATATGTACTTTTAATTGTGCAAACGGAATTTCAATACCGTTCTCATCCAGGGTCAGTTTGATCGTTTCCAGCAGTCGCCATCGCGTCGGCCAGTATTTTTCCGTCTTCACGAATGCACGCACTCCTAATACGACAGAACTCTCTCCCAGATCATGTACGAATACAATGTGTTCCCTTTCTTTATCAACATCTTCGTCCTTATCCAGAATGTCGTAAAGGAGCGCTTTCGCTTTAAGCAAGTCAGAATCATAGGAAATGTCTACCCGTAGATCCAGTTTGAGATATTCTTTGTCGGAAAAATTGGTCAGACTGGTATTTGCAAGTGTACCGTTCGGAATGACGATCGTTTTATTGTCCACCGTTGAAAGCTTTGTATAAAAAATCTGTATTTCCTTCACCGTTCCTTCGTTGCCGTGACTGTCCTCCATAATATAATCCCCGACTACGAACGGTTTCAAAAGGAGAATCAGCATTCCGCCTGCAAGATTGGAGAGACTTCCCTGCAGTGCAAGGCTGACTGCCATACCACCGGAGGCAATAATAGCTGCTGTGGATGTGGATTCGATGCCCAGTTCATTAGCCAGATACAGAACCAGAAGAATATGGAGCCCGAATTTCAACAGGGAATCCACGAACTGGCATGCACCGGTATCAATATTACCGCGTTTCATGGAGCCACGGACGATCTTCCTTACCCAGCCAATCAGGCGATGCCCGATATAAAAGAAGACAAGGACCAGAAGCACACGGATCGCGAATGAAAGGACTTCCGGTCCTTTTGTCTCAAGTATTTTGTTAAATGTACTGATTTTTTCAACCGCTTCTTCTGCGTTAACTGTAAGATCCGTCGATTCGGCAAGAAATAAAACAGGATTACGTAACTGCATGCTATTGCTCCTCCTTTAATGCAAGAAATGCTGCCAGATTTCCTCGTTTTCCATTCGATGCACGGTGTGAAAACAGAAGATCCGGATTACAGCAGGTACAGAGATTCGTCACGGCCAGATGCTCCGGTAAAATGCCGGCCTGAAGAAGCACAATCTCATTTGCTTTCCATAGATTCAGCTGATATTTTCCGTTCTCCTTTCGATCATATAGATCATTCCAGTCTGCTTCATCAAATGCGTTCTGAAATTTCTGAATGACATCTTCACTTACTTCATAGCAATCCTGACAGATGGAAGGCCCGACTGCCGCAAGAATATCTTCCGGCCTGCAATCGAATTTGCTTCGCATGATATCTACGGTTACCTGACCCATCCTCGCGGCAGTTCCCCTCCACCCAGAATGACTGGATGCGATGACACGTTTGACCGGATCAACAAAAAGAAGCGGAACACAGTCTGCATAGAACGTTACAAGGCAGATGCCGGGGATATTGGTCACAAGGCCATCCACATTATCATAATCCCGCTCTCTCGTCACTCCTTTTCCGGCATCTGCTTCCGTCACAATCCGGACATTGGTAGTATGTGTCTGGCGTGAACAAACCATACGGGCAGGATCAACGCCAATTGCCTTTCCGATTCTGCGATAGTTTTCACGCACATTCTCCTCCGCGTCACCACGGGTATAGCTGAGATTCATTGTCGCGTAGATTCCTTTGCTCACACCACCAAGACGTGTAGAAATCCCGTGATTCACGATGTTCGTATTTTCAAAAAGCGGATACTGAAGAAAAGGAACCTGTTCGATTTCTTTTTCTTCAAATACCTTTCTGTTATCTTTATAATGTAATCCTATTTTCATTCTTACACTCCTGTAAAATCAAATGCATTTTTTACCCAAGTTATTTCCTGATCCGTAATTCCGATCACGTCAAATCTGCAGAATCGTTCTGTCTGATTCGTCTTTGTAAGATAATACAGTGCCGTTTTGGAAATCCGGCGCTGCTTTTCTGGATGCACCGCTTCAAGCGGAATCGCAGATTGGGAACCACTTCGGTATTTCACTTCACAGAATATCAAATCACATCCGTTTTCTGCGATGATATCAATCTCGCCGTTTCTGCAGCGAAAATTATACTGAAGGATCCGATAACCCTGCTTTTTCAGAAAATCTCCTGCAAGGAGTTCATAATCAGCTCCTGTTCTTCGTCTGTTTGAATGATGATCTCTGTGTTCCTTTTGTTTGTTCATATCGCATCAGATCTGGTTTCCCGCAAGTACAACCTGTGTGTTCAGATAGCTGATCACGCCGCTCTCTTTCTAGCGGATCAGTCAAAAAAATTTTTAATGAATGTCTGTCGGTGGATCGGTGTCGGACCGAGACGTTTCAACACTTCGATATGTGCGGCGGATCCGTATCCTTTGTGATCCTTAAAACCATATTCCGGAAACACTTCATCGTATTGGATCATGAGCCGGTCCCTTGTGACCTTCGCAATGACGCTTGCTGCGGCTATGGAAAGGCTTTTTGCGTCCCCCTTGATGATCGGCACCTGTCTGATAGAAACTTCAGGTATGGTAACGGCGTCATTGAGCAGGACATCCGGTACGCAGTTCAGATTGTCGATTGCCTTACGCATTGCTTCATAAGTTGCCTGAAGAATATTGATCTCATCGATTCTTGCCGGGCTTGCCATACCGACACCGACCGAAATCGCTTTCTCCATGATCTCATCGTAAAGACATTCTCTTCTCTTAGCAGAGAGCTGTTTGGAATCGTTCAGATATAGGATGCGGCAATCTTTCGGAAGAATCACCGCACCGGCAACGACCGGACCTGCCAGTGGTCCTCTTCCGGCTTCGTCGATACCGCATACTATGCCGTAGCTGCTGTATTCCTTCTCATAACAGCACATCGCCTCCAGGCGATCCTGTTCTTTTTTACATTTCTCATCCTGTTTCCTGTATTTCGCAATCAGGCGAATGACTCCGGCGCGGTCATCATCAGCATAACGCAAATAAAGCGCATTTCGGTCCCCCGTAGTCTGTTTGAATTCTTCTTCAATTTCTCTGATGCTTTTTTTATCCATGATTTACCACTCCGATTTTGTTGAACGGATAGATCCGAACCCATGCACGCCCTATGAGCTGGTCTCGCTTTAAGACACCGACGCTTGGTTCCCGGCTGTCGCTGCTGTGATTTCTGTTATCTCCCAATACAAAATACTCATCTTCACCCAACGTAATCGGCTCCGCCGCAATTCCGGCATTTACCATCGGCTCGGCTCCGAAATGTTCGTCCAGCTGTTCACCGTTGATATATACGGCTCCGTCCTTCACCTGGACAGTTTCGCCCGGGAGCCCGATGATGCGTTTGATATAATATGTATTTTCCGCGTGCTGGTATGGGAATACGATTACTTCATACCGCTGCGGATCACGGAATCGGAAGGACAGCTTGTCTACGATCAGATTATCTCCATTGCTTAACGCCGGTTCCATGGAATGTCCGTCAACTTTGGTGCGCTGACCGACAAATGTAATAATCAGATATGTGATTACGATGACAAATAAAAAATAAAGGATCCAGCTGCCCAGTTCTTTCCAGAAACCGGAAGTTTTTTTAACAGTATCCGCTGTGTTAACGAGTTCCTGCTCTGTATTATGATTCATGTTCATACTCCTTTACAAATTCAAGCGTAAGCGGTCCGATCTTACCATTCCTGAAATCATCCAGAAGCATGGAAGCTGCTTTTTTCGTGTCAAGTTCATTCCCGCGAACCAGACAATGACGGCTTTCTGCAATTTGTTCCAGCATCTGATAATTATCTTCCACTTCATCTACCGCATATTTTTCAGCTAATCTTCCGGGATATTCTTTCTTCATGAATCCGCAAAGTTCAGCTGCCAGTTCTTCAATATTCATGATTTCATCTTTAATGGAGCCAATTAAAGCCAGTCGGAGACCTACTGTCTGGTCTTCAAATTTCGGCCAGAGGATTCCCGGTGTGTCGAGAAGCTCGACATTTTTGTTCAGGCGTATCCACTGTTTTCCCTTTGTGACTCCCGGTTTGTTTCCGGTTTTGGCGCAGGCCTTTCCGGCAAGAGAATTAATAAATGTAGATTTTCCGACGTTCGGAATTCCGACAACCATAGCTCTAACCGGACGGTTTAAAATTCCTCGTTTCCGGTCCCGCTCGATCTTTTCACGGCACGCTTCCTGAATCACATTCTGAATGCTTTTCATTCCGCCGCCTTTTCTCGAATTTACTTTTACAACTGAATATCCTTTTCCTTTAAAATATGCTACCCATTCATCTGTGCATCTGTCATCTGCAAGATCACTTTTATTTAGAAGGATCAGTCTGGCACGGCCTCGTCCCAGTTCGTCAATATCCGGATTCCGGCTGCTCATGGGGATTCTTGCATCCACAAGTTCGATTACCAGATCGATCAATTTGATATTCTCCTGCATCATCCTTCTTGCCTTTGTCATATGTCCAGGATACCATTGAAAATTCATACTTCATCCTCACTTCTTTCTATTCTATCCATCCAAAACGCTTCCCGGGGGTTATGATAAACCATGCCTTTCCCTCGATTTCAGAACGTTTCACATTACCGATTTCAGGCATTCTGCTGTCTGTACTGCTCTCGCGGTTGTCTCCCAGTACGAAGAATTCATCTCCTGCAAGAGTGATTTCTTCAGACGCAAGCCCGGCATCGACAATTGCACTGGTTTCATATTCCTCTTCCAGCTCTTTCCCATTAACGAATATCTTTCCTTCTTCGATTTTCACCGTCTCACCGGGAAGTGCAATGATTCGCTTAATGTATGAATGAAGCATTTCATTTCCGTTCGGTTTGAATACGATCACATCTCCTCTTTTGGGTGTACTTGCGTCGTAGAGAATGCGATTTACCAGAACGATATCCCCGTTCTTAATGATCGGACTCATGGAATCCCCGATGTTGCTGACTCGCTGTCCGAAATACCACACAAATACAAACGCCATAAAACATACGATGATGATCTGCAGAAGCCATTTCAAAGCTCCCGGAACCCATTCAAAACTGGCCCGCCTTTTCGTCTCTTTCCCGAATTGCAAATCTCTGTGCATAGTTCTCCCCTTTTGTAAATATCAGAAATCCTATTCTATAGTGTGAAAAAGGGACAAGTACCCATTTGTATTTGTCCCTCTAAAGCATTTACTATTTTACTAACTCTTTTACTTTTGCTCTCTTACCTACACGATCTCTTAAGTAGTTCAGTTTTGCACGTCTTACTTTACCTTTACGAACAACTTCTACTTTTTCTACGTTTGGTGAGTGCAGCGGCCATGTCTTCTCAACACCGATTCCGTTAGAATTCTTTCTTACTGTAAATGTTTCTCTTGCTCCGCCGCCCTGTCTTTTTAAAACAGTTCCTTCAAAAACCTGAATTCTTTCACGGTTTCCTTCTTTGATTTTACCGTATACTTTTACAGTATCACCAACTCTGAATTCCGGAGCATCTGCTTTTAACTGTGCTGCTTCAATGTTTTTAATAATTTCGTTCATGTGTGACCTCCTTCATATTTTGACGTTCATAAATACGTAATTCGTACCAGAGGACCATCTCTTTCTTCTCACAACATGCTACATTTTACCACAACACAGCAAAGGATGCAAGGGTTTTTTGTGAAATCATAGTGCATTCAACACATTTTTCGGGTCATCACAAATAACCAGGTCTGCGCATCTGTCTTTCAGATGTGGTTCCTTATGAACGACGATAAGTCGGCTTCCGTCAAAGTATTTTACATAATTATGAAATACTTCAGAATCCAGTGTAGTTCCAAGAATCAGAAGAACATCTGCCTTTTCAAGCTCTGTAGCTGTTCTGGCAATCAATTGTCCGTCCAGCATATCTCCGAAAAGCGATACCATGGGCCGGATCACGGATCCACAGCTCTCACATCGAGGAACTTTGACGGTATTTTTTATATAATCGACCGAATAACTTCTTCCGCAGTGCGGGCATTTGTTATCGTAAATATTTCCGTGCAGATTGACGACATTTCTGCATCCTGCACGCCCTGACAGGTTGTAAATATTGCTCGTTACAATACAGTCGATCATTCCGGCTCTTTCAAGTTCTGCCAGTTTTCTCGGAGAATCTCCCGGCTCAATATCCAGGAGCACTTCATTCCTGTAAAATTCAAAAAATTTATCAGGTCTTGTGCTGTAATACCCATCAGAAAAAATGTATTCCGGTGACACACCATATCGGGTTTCGATATCATAAGCTCTCTCCGGCTTTTTGAGCATCATGTACCCTTCCTCTTCCAGAATACCGGAACCACAGAGTGCTACCGTGTATTTACTTTCTTTTAATGCACGTTTCAGACTCTCTATTTTCTGTTCCATCATATAGAGTCCCCCTTTCCAGACACAAAGAATTATACCTGAAAATATTATACCATATGACACTGTTTACAGCCAAGTAGATTATTTATTCGTTTATTTTCTTTTTATCACGTATTTCTCTGGCAATTTTCCACTCATCTTCTGTTAAGAGTGCATGTTTCAGAAGATCCGGTCTCCATTTGGCAGTCCGGATTACGGATTGTTCTCTGCGCCATTTTTCTACGTTTGCATGATGACCGGAAAGGAGGATCGGAGGTACCTGCTTGTCGTGCCATACTTCCGGTCTGGAATACTGCGGATATTCCAGGAGATGATCCTGAAAGCTTTCAAATTCTGCTGACACATCATTGTGAAGGACTCCCGGAATCAGTCTGGATATGGCATCCACCATCATCATAGCGGGGAGCTCGCCTCCGGTCAGAACATAATCGCCTGCCGATACATAATCTGTTACGATCTCTTCCAGAACTCGTTCATCAATTCCTTCATAATGGCCACAGAGAAGGATCAGTTCTTCCTCTTTGGAAAATTCTTCTGCCATGGACTGGTTGAACGGTCTGCCCTGGGGTGATAGATAGACAACGCGCGGTTTCTTGTCATCGGAAGCCCCGATTTCACCGCAGATTGCCTTATAAGTCTGAAAAACCGGTTCTGCCTGCATCAACATTCCCGCACCGCCACCGTAAGGATAATCATCGACACTGTTGTGTTTGTTAAACGCATAATCCCGGATATTCCAGGCTTCAATCTGGAGAATTCCTTTCTCGGCTGCACGTCCGATGATGCTCGTATTCAGACCATTTAATACCATATCCGGAAATAAAGTCATAATGTGAAATCTCATACGTTTTTCTCCTGTCCTATGAAATCAATCCGTCCATCAGATGAATCGTCATTTTATTTTCTTCGGTATTCACATCCAGAATGCAGTCTTTAATCGCAGGGATCAGCACTTCTCCGTGTTCTTTGGTGTCGATCACATACACATCATTGGCGCCCGTCTCCAGGATATCTGTGAGCGTTCCGAATAATTCTCCCTCATCTGTATATACATCCATTTCCAGAATATCAGCCATAAAGTATTCGTCATCTTCCAGTTCTACAGCGTCTTCTCTTGACACCAGAAGGGGCATCTTTCGATATTTTTCTATATCATTTATATTATCGATTCCTTTAAATTTAAGGATTACGAATTGTTTGAAATATTTTACACCTTCGATTGCGAGTTTCCGGTATTCTTTACCGGTATCCAGAACGACTTCTTTCAAGTCTTCAAAGCGTGACGGATCGTCGGTTGTCGGAAACACCTTTACTTCTCCGCGTATACCATGGGTCGAGGTGATGACGCCTACTTGTAAATATTCATTTTGCTGCATCGTTTTCTCCCTTGCTTTCATGTTGATTACGAAAAGAAAACGCAGATAAAACCTTACCTGCGTTCATTTTCTTACGGTTATTATTGCATAATTTCAACTACAACTTTTTTGTCTTCTTTTGCCGCAGCTGCTTTAACAACGGAACGGATTGCTTTTGCAATACGGCCTTGCTTACCGATTACCTTGCCCATATCATTGTCGGATACATGCACTTCGATAACGGTTGTCTTGCCTTCCTGTTTCTCGGTAACTACAACGCCTTCCGGATTGTCCACAAGTGCTTTCGTAATTACTTCTACTAAATTTTTCATCACTCGCACCTCCGCGAAGCAGCCTATTTCTCAATACCTGCTGCTTTAAAAATCTTTCCAACTACTTCTGTAGGCTGAGCACCGTTGTTTAACCATTTCTTAGCTGCTTCTTCATCTACCTTGAATACGCTCGGATCCTGATTCGGATCATAAGTTCCGATTTCTTCGATGAACTTTCCGTCTCTTGGAGATCTTGCATCAGCTACAACGATTCTATAGAAAGGAGCCTTCTTCTGTCCCATTCTTTTTAATCTGATTTTTACTGCCATTTTATGTCACCTCCTGAATTATTTTCTAATATTGTGTATATAAACGCACAAGGCGTATATATCTTCTGATAACGGCTAGAACGGCATTCTGAATTTGCCTCGTTTTCCGCCTTTTCCTCCCATCATTCCCGGGAACTGTTTCATCATTTTGCGCATCTGGTCAAACTGCTTGACTGTGCGATTTACTTCGGCAATGTCCACACCTGCTCCGGCTGCAATTCTTCGCTTTCTGGAAGGATTCAAAAGATCCGGGTTGCTTCTCTCTGCAGGAGTCATAGAGTAAATGATTGCCTCCACACGGGCCATTTTACGCTCCGCTTCGTCGGAATCGATATCCGGCATCTTTCCTTTGCCGCCCATCGCTCCCAGTCCCGGAAGCATGCTCATTACATTTCCGAAACCGCCCATCTTACGCATCTGTTTCATACTTTCCAGATAATCATCAAAATCGAACTGTGCCTTCTTGAGCTTCTCGGTCATCTTCTTGGCCTGGTCTTCATCGATTTCCAGACCTGCCTTTTCAATCAGGCTTAGCACATCGCCCATACCAAGTATACGTGATGCCATTCGATCCGGGTAAAACTGTTCCAGATCTGAAAGTTTCTCACCCATGCCGACATAGAGAATCGGACATCCGGTCACGGCTTTAATAGAAAGCGCCGCACCGCCACGGGTATCACCGTCGAGCTTCGTAACGATCACACCGTCGATCCCGATCTGTTTATTGAACTGATCCGCTACATTGACGGCATCCTGACCGGTCATCGCATCCACAACCAGAATACTCTGATGCACTTCCACGGTTTTCTTGATCTCCTGAAGCTCCGCCATCATATCTTCGTCTACATGAAGACGTCCGGCTGTATCCAGAATAATCAGATTGTTGCCGTTCTTCGCTGCATGTTCCAACGCAGCCTTGGCAATGTTCGCAGGTTTCTGATTCTCGCCCATGGAAAAAACTTCCACGCCTTGCTTTTCCCCGTTGATCTGCAGCTGCTTGATCGCAGCAGGACGATAAACATCGCATGCGACCAGAAGTGGTTTCTTGCCCTTGAGTTTGAACTTACCGGCGAGCTTTGCCGCCGTTGTCGTCTTACCAGCACCCTGAAGACCTGCCATCATAATGACTGTCTTCGCGCTGCCCGGCTGGAGCTTGATCTCGGTTGTCTCGGATCCCATCAGATTTACCAGTTCTTCATTTACGATCTTGATCACCATCTGCCCCGGGTTCAGGCCATTCATCACGTCCTGTCCTACTGCACGTTCCTGAACATCTTTCACGAATTTCTTTACCACTTTGAAATTCACATCCGCCTCAAGGAGCGCCATCTTCACTTCTCTGAGTGCGGTCTTGACATCGTCTTCCGTAAGACGACCTTTGCTTCTCAGGTTCTTGAATACATTTTGAAGTTTTTCAGTTAAGCTGTCAAATGCCATATCATAACTCCTCTATAATCTCGCCTGAGAGCTTTCTGACTTTCTGTATCAGTTCAGCCTCATTCTGATCCTCGTAATCTTCCAGTAATAAATTGATTTCATGAACTTTCTGTTTGATAAACATGAACTTCTCCACAAGATGCAGCTTTTCTTCATAACCTTCCAGTGTCTTGTTACAACGCTTGATCATATCATGCACACCCTGGCGGCTGATCCCTGCATCCTTCGCAATCTCACTCAGCGAATAATCTTCCAGAACAACCTGTTCATAGATCTCCTTTTGGTGATCCGTCAGAAGTTCACCGTAAAAATCATATAATAATGTTTGCTTCAGAATTTCATCCATCACTTATCACCTCGGATATCATATAATATTTCCGTTTTGGTGTCAAGTGTTTTTTCTTGACAATCTAAAATTTTTTTACGTAAGTAATTTGGTTATATTGATCTGCCCGTGTCCTTGTCTGTTTTCCGGAAGTCCCAGATCATCACAGCTGTCCCAAAGACGCAATTTCACTTCAGTGTTCTTCATGTCCGGATATTTTTCCAGAAGAAGCGCAACACTTCCGGAAACAACCGGAGTTGCCATGGAAGTACCGCTTTTTTTGAGATAAGGCATTCGACTGTACACCGGATAGCGGTAATTGCAGGAATAGATCCCGTTTCCGGGTGCTGTGATATCCGGTTTTTTGACACATTCTTCGGTTGGTCCACAGCCGGAATAAAGGAGAGCCTGCTGAGGAACTTCCTTAGAAAATGACTGTCCCAGGCAAGAACCAACCGTAATTACTTTGCGGCTGATTCCGGGAAGGGTGATGCTGCAGGTGTCCGGCCCCAGATTTCCGGCTGCGGTGACAACAACCAATCCTGCGTCCCATAACCGATCTACCCAGGACACTAGTTCTGCTTCATCTGCATTTCCCGGATGCGGTGCTGTTCCGATGGAAATGTTGACGATCCTTATTCGATACCGGTTTCGTTCTCTTAAGATATATTGGATACCTTCAATCACATGAGCGATTCTTCCGTCTCCTTTACTGTTCAACACTTTCACTGCCATGATTCCGGATTCCGGCGCGATTCCCGATATGGTCTTCCGGCTGCTCCGCCCATCTCCGGACAGGATTCCGGATACATGTGTGCCGTGTCCATTATCATCGTACGGCTTTTCTCTATTATGAACCATATCTTTCCAGGCAATCATATGATCCTTCAGGTCAGGATGAGGTGCAATACCGGTATCCAGGATTGCGATATTGATCCCTTTCCCGGTCAGGTTTCCTGAAATTGTATCCTGACACCAGTAATGTACATTTCTTTTCAGGCTATACATACATCGATTTCCTCGAGTCATTCTTTCTTTAATATAGAATATTCAAACACGTCAAAAAATGTTTGTTTTCTTCGAAACACTGGCAAGCCTTGATACATATGATAAAGTGTAAAGAAACCTGTTGGAGGGTATAAACATGAGTGACTTAAGTGCAACAAACTGCGGCTGTGGCTGCGAAAATTCAGCTTCTACGTTCGGATGTAACAGAGGTGGAATCTCTTCCTGCCTTCTGATCATCATTCTTCTCTTCTGCTGCGGCGGATGCGGATTCGGAAGCGGACGTTCAGATGACTGCGGAAACAACAGTTGTCTTTGGATCATCTTGATTCTTCTTTTCTGCTGTAACGGAAACAACAACTGGGACTGTGGCTGCGGATGCTAGACTAAGATAAAACTATAAGGGATGCCTTAATATGGCATCCCTTATATTACGTGTACTCATTTTGTTAAGTTTCTTACATTCTTTTGCTTTTTTGGATTTTCTTCTCTTTTTTGTTGTTCTTTTTCTCGTCTCTTTCTTTCCTTTTGCCTCAAACACTCTTCATCTATTTCATAAATGGAATTGCCATCAATCATGATTTTGGAATACATATTATTCTGTCCTTTCTTTCTTTAGTATCAGTATATGCTGAATTACTATGATGCTCTTTTCACAAGAAATACTTCTATTTTATTGTAACTATACATAATCTCTCTCCATATATTCGTAAAATCGCCGACGAATCGGCTTATCTTTTTTTAAGAGGTTCTGAAAAGCTACTTTTTATCATATATATTGATAACGTTGTATCCGGGGAGTGAATATGGAAAAAAAGCCGCCTCTTAAAATGACACCATTTGACTTGATGGTCACAACAGAGTTGCTGCAGACCATGAAGCTTATGATTCCCTATCTTCCGCCGGATTTACAGCGTATGGCTGGTATTTATGCCAAACTCAGTGAACTACAGAATGCCATTTACTATTTCCAACCTCCTTATTATGATAGCCGCAGAAGGCGGCTGCGGCAAAAAAAGCTGGATATCCATACTCTTATGGATGATCTAAGACCTTATCTGACCAAGGAGGCCTGTGAAATGTTTGATAATATGGAACAGGCAGTGGAAATGATGCAGATGATGCAGTCTGTAAATATGGAAGAAATGATGCAGTCTTCCGGAATGTCAGACATGGCAGATATGATGGGAATGATGAATGCGTTCCAGGCAGAAAGGAAGGATTCAAATGGACGAATGGATGAACGATCCTGCAATGAAGAAACTCGATCCGGTGAAACTGGAACTGATCAAAGCTGCAGTGATGCAGACTCAGGGAAAAAGCGGGAAAGCGCTGGTTCCGGTGATGATGACACTCATAACAGGAGCGAATAAAAAGGGCATCCGGTTCACGCAGGAGGAAATCGCATTGATACTTGATCTCCTAAAAGAAGGAAAGTCACAGGAGGAGAGAATGCAGATCGACCGGATGGTTCAGATGATTCAGATGATGCAGAAAAACGGGGGCCCTCCGGAAAGGCACTAAAAAAAGGTCCAGTGGACCTTTTTTTATGCATGACAATTAAAACCCTTCCTGACGCCGAAAGATCCGCATCTCTCTGCGTTTTTTCGCGCTCTCCCATTCCATTTGCTCAGACGGACTCTCAATGAGCAAACCCGGGACCTCGGTTGGCTGATCATTTTTATCCAGAGCAACGATCGTAAGGTATGCACGGTTGATCGGATGTCTTGTTCCGTCAATATCTTCTCTATAAGTATCTACACGTATTTCCATGGATGTCCGTCCTGCAAATGTTATTTTACCAATAAGAACCAGTACGTCGTTCTGATACGCACTCATGATAAAATTCAGATTATCTACAGAAGCTGTGGTTACCCCGGTATGAGAATGACGCTTTGCAACAAGGCAGGCAACCTCGTCAATCCACTGCATCAGGACACCACCGAACAGCCTCCCTACAGAATTCAGATGCTGTGGGCGCACAATATGGATCGTTTCTACGATAGAATCTGAGATTTTCTTATTCGTCATCTTTCCGATCCCCGTCTTCCATTACTTCTCCCAGGTATTCCAGCATATCAGGAAGCATTTCTCTCATCAACGTATAACCATGTTCATAGAAAGCAGCCAGTTTATCCTGATCCTTTTCAAGACGTGATACCGGCTTCATCTGAGGCCGAAGGACAAAAATATCTCCTTTTTCTTCCAGTTTATCAATATATTCCATCGTCTGGTTATAGCGTTTGGCTCTGAGGATGCAGGTCCGTACCGCTTCCGGATATTTGCTGTACATCTTTTTGTAGACACGTGCGAGGCCCTTAGATACCGGCTTTTTACGATATCCTTTCGGCCGTGTCAAGATCAGAACATTCTTCTTTATCCCCTGTTTCTGCATATGGAGGATCGGTACAGAGTCCGCAAGACCTCCGTCTAAATATGGAACTCCGTCCAGTGTGACAATCGGACAAACAAGTGGCATACTGCTGCTGGCCCGGCATAATTTCATCAGTCTTTCACGATCACTTTCTTCGGTCCTGTATTCTGCTTTTCCTGTAACACAATTTGTTATTACGATCTCACATTTTATATCGGATTCGAAAAAAGTATCGAAATCAAACGGTATCAGTTCATTCGGAAATTTATTGAAGATCATATCCATATCCAGGACACTCCTCTCCTTTACGAATCCCTTCAGTCCATAGTAAAAATTGTAATCTTTTCCCTGGTGGATCATACAGTCCTTCGTTCGTCCGATCTGTTTTGACACATAATCGACCGCATTGCAGGAACCCGCAGAGACACCAACCACATTCGAAAAATATAGATCCTGTTCCATCAGGTAATCCAGTGCTCCGGATGTAAATACTCCTCTCGTCGCGCCGCCTTCTAATACTAATCCTGCCTGAATCAAGAAATCGCCCCTTTCAAATTATACTAAATTCATTTGATCAAGGACTATGATACCATACTTTTTTTCTTTCGAAAAGCCACAATCGTCATTGCTGAAAGAAGAAGCATCGCGCCGAATACTCCCGCGTGATTCTCATCACCTGTTTTAGGGCTGGCAGCGGAAGCCTGGGTATCCGTCTTTTCCTTTTCGGACGGATTTGCAGAAGGATTCTTTGCCTTGCATACGGTACAGATACCGTCTTTATATGTATGAGACGTCTTCAAAATCGGTTCTCCGCTTTCGATTAACTCGCCACAATTCTTACAGTACACATCTCCGGTATATCCTTCTTCTGTGCAGCTTGCATCTTTTTGATCCCGTATTTCAGTATCGGTATGCTGACATTTCTCTGCCGGAATCATAGCCTGGTTAGAAAGAGTCTTGGCAATGGCTTCTTCATCCTGCTCAAAGAAGGATACCAGTGCCTCGTCACATGCACGGAACTGACCGGTTTCTTCGGCAGTTGCCAATGAGTCATAATAATTGGATGCGGAGGCATAATTATTCGTTGCAACCGTATAAAGCTTTTCAAGATCCAGCGGTTCACCCTGAACTTTGGCACTTACGACTCTGCTGCCTGCCGGTTGTGACAGATCATACTCCACGGTTACACCGCCAAACTGAAGATAATTCCCGCTGGATGACGGCCATGCACTGTCATCTCCTCTTTCGTATGCCTCAATACACTGAACCTGGATGTCAAGCGAAGTCTCAAACACGTCAAGAAGCTGCGCACCTGTGAGCTTCTTTGTTACAATATAGTTTCCATAAGGGCTGACACCGATGATATCCCCATAAGTTACATCACCGGCTTTTATGGAAGCTCGGATACCGCCTGCATTTTCAAAAGCTACATCGGCTCCGGTCTCCAGCAGATAAGCATCTGCCACGACTCTTCCCAGATTCGTTTCTCCGATTCTCAGATTGTACCAGTCTCCGTCCAGATATTCCGGTGTCTGTCCCACTACCGTGTTGAGGATTTCTTCCTGTTCATCGTTGATCTCATTCAATAGGGCTGTCATTTCCGGATCCCTCGCATAGGCTTCAGCATCTTTCTCATTGAGGACGGTGTGTGTCAGCTCAAATCCGCTGAATTCGTTATTTTCATCGGTAAAGCATTCCAGTTCGATAAGACTGACGTTTTGCAGGTAGTAACCACTCTCGATCACATATGCAGTTCCTCCGTCCGGTGTTGTCACGGTCTCGTCCAGATTGATATGTTCATGTCCGCAAAGCCAGATATCCACTCCGTCCACCTGGCCTGCAAGTTCCTCCGGACCCAGTGTGTGGGTCAGCCCGATGACAATATCACATCCGAGATCTTCCTTCAGATGTCTTGCGCTTTCTTTCGCATATGCGACCTGATCTGTAAAGGTAAGACCTTCTACATTGGATGGAGTCGTAGAAGTGTAAAGCTGCGGATCTATGGTACCAAAAACCCCATACTTTACGCTTGGTCCATCCGATAAATCAGACTCATATACCGCATATTCATCTTCGAAAAATGATTCGCCGCTGTCTGTTACGACATTGCCGCAAAGCATTTCAATGTCAGCCATTTCCGCCAGCTCTTTCAACCTGTCTTTTCCGTAGCTCCAATCATGATTGCCCGCTGTCATCAGATCGTATCCCAGTGCTTTTGTAATTTTCGCTATGGATTCGCCTTTTGACAGCGTTGCGATCGGCTGTCCGTGAAAAAGATCTCCCGAATCGATCACGGTGCTCATTGCGGCATCTGAAGTCCAGCTGTCAATAATCGTCTTAAGGCGTTCTACACCGATTCCTTCACTTGAGTCGGTCACTCGTGCATGAATGTCATTCGTGTGTACAATCTTGATGATGATGTTATCATCCGGATCCGGAGTGATCGTTCCGGGATGATCGGTACCCGGATCTTCTTTCCCCGGATCCACAGGATCTTCCTCTATGAGTTCATTTACACTTACCCGGTTCCACAGAACATCATAGTCATTATTAAATAATATCAGGCCATATACATAGAAATAATCGCTGTAAACGACACCGTCCGCATAATAGACTTTGGTATCCGATAACTTTTTGGATGCTGTCAAAGACCAGGTGTCCGATGTCTTTTCCCAACCAAAATCGTCACACATAGTAGTGCCAGTAGTCTCTTTTTCATCGTTTCCTCCTTATTCTCAGGCCGAATATAACTGTTTATGACCATTCTGAAGCATTTTTATTGACTGTTTCCTGCCGGTCCCCGATAATACAGGCCAAGCATTGTGATATCGTCAAACTGAGGTGCATCTCCGACAAACGAATCAATATCTGCTTTCACAGCAGGAAGCTGCTCTTCTGGTATTGCATGAGGATTTATGTTCAGTGCGGCCAGCATCCGTTCTGTTCCGTAAAGCTCCTGATTCGCATTGGTCGCTTCGACCACACCATCCGTATATACATACAGGCCGTCGCCCTGTTTAAGCTGAAGCTCATACTCACGGTATCTGGCACCTTCCATTCCGGCCAGAACAAAACCATGTTTATCTTTCACGAGTTCATAACATCCTCCGGCATGGCGGATTGCCGGATATTCATGGCCTGCATTTGCACAGACAATCTTTCCTGTGGAAATCTGCAGAATTCCAATCCATACTGTAACGAACATTTCTGCATCATTATTTTCACAGAGCTGGTTGTTCACCTTTTCCAGAATTTCTTTTGGTGAAGCGCCGGTCTGTGCACTATTCTTCAGCAAAGTCTTGGCAATGACCATGAAAAGTGCTGCCGGAACTCCTTTGCCGGACACATCAGCAATGACAAGAGCAAGATGGTCCTCATCCACAAGGAAGAAATCATAAAAATCTCCCCCGACTTCTTTTGCCGGCTGCATCGTGGCATAGACATCAAATTCAGGGCGATCCGGGAACGCAGGGAAAATGCATGGAAGCATGCTCGCCTGAATCTGGGTAGCCACACTCAGTTCTGCACCGATCCGTTCCTTTTCAGCTGTAACTTTGGCAAGATTATCGATATAGATTTCCAGTTCTTCAAGCATATAATTGAATGAGTGACCGAGATCTTCGATTTCATCCCCGGTCTTCATTTCAAAATGTTGCCTGTTAAACTCTCCGGATTCTATGATCTTTTTGGTAAATAGAGCGAGTTTACTTACCGGCTTTGTAATACTGTTGCGTACAAATACGACGTAAAGCATGATTACAACAACGATATTCAGAAAAGCGATCAGCAGCATCTTATAAAGGAAAGAATTCAGTTCCCCACGTACCTTCTGCATATCAAGGATATATTGGATCTCCGCAATCGCATTTCCATTCTCATCCAGAACCGGAGAAACGGAAGTATAGTTGTATCCATAAGAGTTATCTGTTATGACCGGTGTGTCTGTTCCCTTATTCTCTGAATAGAGATCCCAGATCAGTTCATATTTCTCCAGGTCCTTTTCATCCTGAGCTGCATCCGTATACAGAATATCGGAACCATATGGAATCTGATTTGCCGGATCATCTCCCATTTCTTCCACCATTGCATCTATGTAAAATGTCACGCTGTCCTCATCCGGAACCACCAGAGACAAATAAGTAATCTCACCGTCTTCCTTTAACTGATTGAAAAGCGCTTCCGTTTCTCGATATGCTTCTGTCTCATCGCCGTTTTCACCGATTATATCCCGGACATCATCCACTGAAAGCATCGTAGCAATACTTTCACTTCCTACCGTCACCTGTTTCGCATACATTTCTTCTAATGATTTTTTTGACGTTTCATAGCTGAAAAAAGAGATCGTTACAGTTAAGACGGCTCCCATTGCCCCAAGGGATAGTATAAATTTAGGCAACAGCTTCATTTTCATAGTGCATCCTCCTTTGTGAGTGGTTTATAGTATACCGCCGCGTCGCATTTGCATCGTCCTGCGCAATACGGGCAGATTAAATCCGGAAGATCATACCAGACTTTATGCGCATCGCTGAGATAACAGAAATCCAGTTTTTCAAGTGATGCGCGAAGCGGGACTCTTTTCCCGATCTTCCAGCATACAATAAATGCAGTATCTGCCATGAGCTCTGCAAGATTTTTGAGGCTGAACTCCAATAAAGAAACAGAGAGTCCTTTCCCGCGGAAAGCATCCGCGACACCAATTGACTGAATGTTTCCGATTACCCCTTCCTTATTTGAACAAACTGCTGCGATTTGATCCTCCGGCAGTCTGGCACGTGTCGATAATTCCTTTATGACAGTGGTAAAAAAATAAATATATCCCGCCGCTTTCCCGTCTGACGTAAGAAGAAGATAAAAAAAATGATTTTTACGTTGAATTGCAGAAGCAAGTTCTTTCCTTGGATATAGGTTTACACCCACGCACCGGTCACAGAGCGTGACAGCCATATCCAAATCTTCTTCCTGTAGCTCTTTTAAATAGAATCGTTCTTTTTCCGGTCCCTTTCCGACTAAAATATTTTCCATCTACTACCTCCTGGTACAAGATACGATCAGAAGTCCCATGGAAATCTTTGCATTTTTCTGACAAACAGATTGTTTTAAAGTCTCATAATGAAGATCCATCCATGTTTTCCATTCTTTATATTGGGGATTCTCCGGGTTCTGCTCGCATAAAATATCCAGATCCTGCGGGAGATAGGAAAAAAAGGTTTCAAAAATATCCTGTTTTTTAGCAAGTTCTTCCGGTTTACAGGAGATTGCTTCCTGTTCTATAATTATATCTTGGTACCCGCTTGATGCAAGCAGCTTTGGAAGATCATATCCACAGGTTCTGTTTCCGGCCAGCGGATCACTGGATAGAATTTCCAGAAACGTTCCCAACAGATCCTCTTCATCCGGAACAAGCCTGGATGTGCGATCACTTGGTTCGACAATGACCACCCTCCCATCCTCGGCAAGAAATTGCTGAAGGATAACAAGTAGCTTTTGGGGATTGGCAAGATGCATCAGTACGAAAGAAAGATAGATCACATCAAATGCCTCAATCTTTCTGGTTTTCATTACATCAGTGAGGATCTGTGCAAAATCACGTTCTTCCACATCGCACCGGCAAAAAGTAAAATGATCATTCCCATGAAGGCAAACTGCCCTTGCAGCCAGATCTTCGAGATATTCAAGTCCGATTACCTGTACACCGGGAAAATCCGAAAACAGGTTTACTGTTTTGTGACCATCATTGCAGCCGATATCCAGAATCCGGACATCGGATTTACCGGAAAGAATCCGTCGCAAAACCGGAAGCTCATACTCTCTGAGCAGTCTGTTCTGTACGGTTAGTCTGTGCAGTTCCTGGTCATCCTGAAATACAAAATTACAATTCACAATTCCATTCTCCAAATCATATTATTAAGTATAAATAGTTAAAAATAAGTTTTCGCTGATAATAATAGTATTTTGCTTTTTTTGTGATCAGTTTTAATACACCATTATCAATCTCATCCCCGCTGGAATCAAAGGGGTTATATGTATGGACATTATCCCGTATACGAATGATATATTCGTCTTCGTTCTCCAGCAGCTTAATGGCAACATAACGTTTTTCACCTTTTTCCCTGAGTCCGAACTTAATGATGTTGAGTAGAAGTTCTTCGGCAATAAAATGAATAAAAAACGATTGTTTCGGGCTGATTTTCCATTCCTCACAAACGGAATCCAGATCTGAAGAAATGTGTTCCACACTCTCGGCATGGATTGGATAATTATTTTCAAAGACATGTCCCACTACATGATATTTTTCGGTTATATAAGGATAAGAACTTTGATATTTATGTACGATTGCAACAAAAAGCGTGCCGATTCCTTCCACCAACACATAAGTAAGAGCAAGTCCTTTGATCTGCCATCTGGCAATCAACAGACTTCCAAAAATCAGCATCAGAAGAAAATTGCGCAATGTGGACATGGCACCTGCCAGCTTCGCCCGTCCGATTGCCTGCCAGAAGGCCGTTGCTACCATATTGATCCCTGTGAAAATAATGCTGAATGCAAATATCCGGATTGCCGATTCTGCATATGGCACCGCCGCCAGATCCAGGCCGAAAAAGCCGGCCAAATTTTTCGCAAACAGGATACAGATTATTCCGAAAATTCCTCCCGCGATCACAGCTGCTTTCATACCCTGACGCAGGATCGCAATCATGCTTTCGCTGTCCCGCTCGCCTGCAAAAATAGAGGTCACGACTGCCAGCGCATTACCGGCCCCGTCAAATACTGCGAACGGTGCCATGCTGATGGTATAGATCACTCCGAATACCGCTACCTGCAAAACGCCTTGTTCCTTGCCATATAATAATAGAAGCATATTAAAAACAAGCATGATAAGTCCCTGGAAAATATATGCCGACCCCACACCAAATCCGTTAACAACAAAATTGCGGAGTTCCTTCATTCTCGGAGTAACAAGTCCCAACCGGAGCAAGGACTGCTTTTTCAAGAAATGGGACATCAGTACGATAAGACCAAGTCCTTCTGCAATACATAAAGAAGAAGATGCTCCTATAATTCCCCGGTTCAGCACCTTCATAAACAGAATATCCAAGGTCAGATTCGTCAAGATCACGACTGCGGAAGCTGATGCTGCAAGTTTCGGGTCACCGTCTGTCCGCACGGAAACAGAAAGAATATGATACATGATAAAAACCGGTGCAGAACAAAATACCACAATCAAATATTGTTCGGCGAGAGAATACAACTCTCCTCCTGCCCCCAAAAACCCCAACAGCTCCTTTCGAAGGAGAACTGCAGGAATCAGACAGCAGATACTGATGCCAAGCCCAATTGCAAGTACAGAATGAAAAGCCCGGTTTGCTTTTTCAACATCGGAGGAACCAAGCAGGCGCCCTATGTATACGTTGGCACCCACTCCAAGTGTCAGCCCAAACAATGCGTATGCCAGAAAGACCGGAGTAGAAAGATTTGTCACGGCGAGCCCCTGGCTTCCGACCAGATTTCCGACCAGAAGTGCATCAACGAAGGTCGATATCGTCATTCCAAGTGAAGAGCAGATCCCCCATAAAAGGAAATTCCAGTATGCACTTTTCGCAAATTTCAGATCTACCATTTCTTTGGAGTATGTCATAATATTCATTTCCTCCGAACGTTTACTTTTTCTATAATCTTATCATATTGGTTTAGAAATGGAAACGTTTTTTTGCAACAGAAGAAAGTCATTTTCCTCTTTCACGGTATATGAACAATCTGCATGAATTAACTTGCGTTATTCATCAAGGCATGTTACGATTATGCGAGGACTACCTAAAATCAGATATTTTTATATGAAGGAGATTAAACTTTATGATAAGCACAAGTAATGTAACGCTCCGTGTCGGGAAAAAGGCATTGTTTGAAGATGTAAATATTAAATTTACGGAAGGAAACTGCTATGGCCTGATTGGAGCGAACGGAGCCGGAAAGTCAACCTTTTTGAAAATTCTTTCCGGACAGCTTGAACCGACTTCCGGGGAAGTAATCATTTCACCGGGGGATCGTCTGTCATTCCTGCAGCAGGACCACTTTAAATATGACCAGTATCCGGTTCTGGACACAGTCATTATGGGAAATGCGCGCCTTTATGAGATAATGAAGGAAAAGGAAGTCATCTATGCAAAAGAAGATTTTACCGATGAAGACGGAATCAAAGCAAGCGAGCTGGAGGCCGAATTTGCCACGCTGAACGGGTGGGAGGCAGAATCCGATGCAGCTACACTTCTGAATGGACTTGGTATTGAGACAGAGCTTCATTATACTTTGATGAAGGATTTGACCGGTGCACAGAAGGTCAAAGTACTTCTTGCGCAAGCCCTGTTCGGATCACCGGATATTCTGCTTCTGGACGAGCCGACCAACCATTTAGACCTGGATGCGATCGCATGGCTGGAAGAATTCCTGATCAACTTTGATAATACTGTGATTGTTGTATCCCACGACCGTTATTTCCTGAATAAAGTCTGTACACAGATTGCAGACATTGATTATGGAAAGATTCAGCTTTATGCCGGAAACTATGATTTCTGGTATGAATCCAGTCAGCTTTTGATTCGTCAGATGAAAGAAGCGAACAAGAAAAAGGAAGAAAAAATCAAAGAATTACAGGAATTCATTTCCCGATTCAGCGCCAACGCTTCCAAATCCCGTCAGGCGACTTCCAGAAAGCGCGCGTTGGAGAAGATTCAGCTTGAAGAGATCCGCCCTTCCAGCCGCAAATATCCTTATATCGATTTCAAGCCAAATCGTGAGATCGGAAATGAAGTGCTTACAGTCGACGGAATTTCCAAGACAATTGACGGTGTGAAAATTCTGGACAATATTTCTTTCACACTCAATCATGACGATAAAGTCGCATTTGTCGGTGGAAATGAATTTGCTAAAACGGTACTCTTCCAGATCCTGATCGGAGAAATGGAACCGGATGAGGGAACCTATAAATGGGGTGTTACCACTTCGCAGGCGTATTTCCCGAAAGACAGCGGGAAAGAATTCGACAACGATGACACTATCGTGGAATGGCTGACACAGTATTCCGAAGTCAAGGATGTGACCTATGTACGCGGCTTCCTCGGAAGAATGCTTTTTGCCGGTGAAGACGGTGTCAAGAAAGTTAAAGTGCTCTCCGGAGGCGAGAAAGTGCGCTGTCTGCTTTCGAAAATGATGATTTCCGGTGCGAATGTCCTGATTCTGGACGAGCCGACTGACCACCTGGATATGGAAGCAATTACCGCACTCAACAACGGAATGAAAAAATTCCCGGGAGTACTGCTCTTCGCTTCCCGTGACCACCAGATCGTCGAGACTACCGCAAACCGTATTATGGAAATTATGCCGGGAGGTAAGATGATCGATAAGATCACGACTTATGATGAATACCTTGCAAGCGATGAGATGGCGAGAAAACGTCAGACTTATACGGCTTCGGGGGATGATGAAGATTAGAGGGGATTTGGACTAAGGGACGCCCCGCCCACCTGTCCCATCTATACCTGGACACGCTTTCGCTCGGGAAAAAACGCAGCGGTACTATGATGCCAGGACGCCGCATTTTGTGCGGCTTCTGCCATCAAGTGCCGGCGTTTTTTACGGTCCTGGCATAGATGGGACAGGTGGGCGGGGCTGACTAGTTCAAAGACGGGAGTATGATAGCTGAAATACCATTCAATATAACGGAGTAATACGGATTTTTATTTTGTGTGATTGTATTCTCTCCTTTTTCGGCTGGTAAGTTTGATTCCTTCATTGATGACAGCAATCAGGCAAACGGCAAATAATTCGTGTATCGGTATTTTCTGGCTGGCAGATGCCGATTCAAATACTCGGTGCAGCACAACAGTATGATCAATGGTCTCACGCCGTTTATCTGGGTGTTTGAATGGAATTTCTTTGTCCATACTATTCTATCTCAGTTTCCCCAAAATACAGAGATCATAAATACTCCCATCCTTCACAACGGCCTGTTTCATCGTGCCTTCCATTGCAAATCCATTTTTCTCAAGGACTTTTTTGGATGCATTGTTTGGATTATATACCAGCCCGGTGATCCGCAAAATATCAAGCTCATCAAAAGCAATTTGACATATTTGCCGGACTGCCTCTGTCATAATTCCTTTTGACCAGTATTCCGTCAGTAGAAAATATCCAATTTCCGCATCTTTGCAGAAAACGTCATCTTTCCTTTCAACCGAAATGTTTCCAACGATTTTATCATCCACAGAAATGGAACGAAAAATACCATTTGAACCTTCGTTTTCTTCCACCATACCCAGCCACCATTTTGCATTATCTTCCGTATATGGGAAAGGCAACCGGTTTGAAAGATACGTTCTGCTTACTGCATTACAAATAGATACCAGATCATCTGAATCCTCGATAGACCATTTTTTCAATTCCAGCTTCATCATACGCTCTTCCTCCAAATTGAGTAGATATTTTCCTACCATTATGCTCTTTTCGATCTGCTTTTTCAATATTCATTTTACATATCAATCACTTTTGTCGCAATTTTATTCCGAAACCGAGCATCATGTTCCACAATAAGCATAGTCGGACGAAATGTATCAAACGTCGATTATCTTCTCATCTTTTCACCTCTCTCTTTCAAATTCTCTCAAATTAATTGTAATTATACACTCCGTCTCTACAGATTACAATACTAATATAGCATCTCGAAAATAACTGGACGTTATACTAGAAGTAATAAAGCACCCGTCATAATCCCTATACCGATCACAACGATAAAACCTCCGCCTATCTGCTCCAACAATCGCCCGGGCTCAGACAACTCCGGATTATTATATTTCCACCGGCTCAGGAAAAAATGAACTCCATCCGGATTCAAAATAGTCACAATCCCTAATACATACACAAGAACACCCAAAAACGCAATATACGGTCTTGATATCGTATCCTCATTTCCAAAACGGACATCACAAATCGCCTGAAACTCAAATTATTAACTATTACATGTTGAACATGCTTTTTCTATCATCAACCAAACATCCCTGCTTATACCGTACTTAATTCATATTTTCTTCTAAAAGTACGTAATAATTATCATTCACAACTTATCATCTTAATATTTTCCCAGGATAAGCCGTAAGGCGCCATCCGTCCCTCAAACAACCTTACTCCTAAAGTTTTGCAAAGCACAGCCCCGCCCAATCCCATGTTGTATTCCGGACCGTAAAAAACGCCGGCACTTGATGGCAGGAGTCGCCGGGCAGGCGACAACCTGGCATCATAGTACCGCTGCGTTTTTTCCCGAGCGCAAGCGTGTCCGGAATACAATATGGAATTGGGCGGGGCGTCCCTTTACAAACTAATTCCCCTCTTACAAACTACTTACAAACCGATCAAATGCCTTCTGTCCATCCTCTGTCTGCTTATAAACTCCGGCGTCTTCCAGCACCTGACTGAATACCTTACCAATCTCTTCATGAAGAATATCCATAATATTTCCTTCATTCACCTCGCTGTAATTCGGAAGGAATTCCTCAACCCAGTCAGCATGCTTCTCCAGCATTTCATCTGCACGGATATCGCTTCCTGCAAGGATCGCTTTGGCAAGCTCTTCCATTTCCTGTTTCAGTCTCGCCGGGAGTACGGCAAGTCCCATCACTTCGATCAAGCCGATATTCTCTTTCTTGATATGATGAAGTTTTGCATGTGGATGGTATACACCCAGCGGGTGCTCTTCTGTCGTGATGTTGTTCCTTAGAACCAGATCCAGCTCGAACTGTCCGTTTCTCATACGTGCGATCGGAGTAATCGTATTGTGCGGTTCTCCGTCAGTCTCAGCGAAGATAAATGCTTCTTCGTCTGTATATCCTCTCCAGACTTCCAGGATGTGGGCTGCCGCTTTGATGAGGCGCTCTTTTTCACGGCTCTGAAGACGGATAACGGACATCGGCCATTTTACAATTCCTGCATGGACGTCTTCGAATCCCGGAATCGTACATTCTCTTACAACCGGAGCTTTTGCCATGGCAAATTCATGATTGCCGCCCTGGAAATGATCGTGGCTTAAGATGGATCCTCCTACGATCGGGAGGTCAGCATTGGAACCAACGAAATAATGTGGGAACTGTGTTACGAAATCAAGGAGTTTTGCAAATGTAGCTTCCTCAATCTTCATCGGTACATGCTCGCCGTTAAATACGATACAGTGTTCATTGTAATACACATATGGTGAATACTGGAATCCCCAGTTTTTGTCGTCGATTACAACCGGAATAATTCTGTGGTTCTGGCGGGCCGGATGGTTTACACGGCCTGCATAACCTTCATTTTCTTTACAGAGAAGGCATTTCGGATATCCGCTCTGTTTCGCCGTCTTTGCCGCAGCGATTGCTTTCGGATCCTTTTCCGGTTTTGATAGATTGATGGTGATCTCAAGTTCACCATATTCTGTGGAAGTAAGCCATTTCTGATCCTTTTTGATACGGTATCTTCTGATGTAATCACTGTCCTGACTTAATTTATAGAAATAATCAGTCGCGCATTTTGGTCCTTCCTGATAGAGTTCATTGAAATTTGCAATTACAGTACTTGGAGCCGGAACCAGTTTTCCCATAATCTTTGTATCGAACAGATCACGGTAAACAACAGAATCTTCGATCATACCCCGGCTTACTGCGTAATCGGTGATCTCTTTCAGAATGTCCTCAAGTTCCACTTCTTCCGGGATCTGTTCCGGTTTCTCATACTCGGACAGATTGAGTGCTTCCAACACCTGGTTTGTAACGTAAATCTCATCTTCTGCCGCTACCAGTCCTGTTGTTCTACCATACTGCATCAGTTTCGCAACCGCTTCATAAATCATTTCTTTTTCTTCCTTTCCAACTTCTTTATGCTGAATTATTACATTACTTTCATTCCGCCGTATTTACGCACTTTCAGTACATGACATGCGCCCTCTCCGAATACGGCATCCAGTGCTGCGCGGTAAGTTTCCACGAAATCATTCTGTACAAAAGCCTGAATCGTTCCGGCGAATCCGCCTCCGTGTACACGACATACTCCGTGATCTTTCAGAGTCATTTCGCTGACTGCAAGTGCAATGGACATGCTCTGATTCTGTACGTCCTTGTTGGTATAAATGTTCTGCAGATACTTAAAAGATGAATCGCCGGACTGTTTGATCATTTTCAGGAAGCCTTCGAAATCTCCGTTATTTAGTGCGTTTACCTGATCTGCCACTCTGTCATTATCTTCGAAAAAATGCAGCGCACGAAGCACCGGGCGGTCTCCTGTCTTCTCGCGAAGTGCAGCAATATTTGCATAGAAATCTGCTTTTGGAACTTCACGAAGGAATTCTTTTCCGAAGAATTCTGCAACGAGCTTCATTTCTTCCGGAATCTTTGCATAGTCATCGGTAAGATCGTGATGAGATCCCTTTGTGTCAACGATGCAAAGGCTGTATTTGTGTTCTTCAAAGTCAACATTTACTTTCTCTACGATCGGTTTTGCCGGATCTGCGAAATCAATGTGGATCAGTCCGCCGACTGCACATGCTGTCTGATCCATCAGTCCGCAAGGTTTTCCAAAGTATACGTTCTCTGCATACTGTCCCACCTGCGCGATTTCAACCATGCTGATCACCATATCGTTATATAATCCGGAAATGATGGTGCCGATGATCGTCTCAAATGCTGCGGAGGAAGACATTCCGGCACCGTTCAGCACATCGCTTGTCACATACGCGTTAAATCCGCCGACTTTATATCCTCTTTCACTCAGTCCGGCAAGCACACCGCGGATCAGACCGGCTGAAGTGCTTTCTTCCTCCGGACGTTTTTCCAGCTCGTCAGCACAAAGTTCGATCATTCCGTAACCGTCTGAGTAAATGTTCACGCTGGAATCCTCGTTCTTATTTACGATCGCGATGGCATCCAGATTAATTGAAGTTGCCAGAACCATGCCGTGCTGATGATCGGTATGATTGCCGCCTACTTCGCTTCGTCCCGGAGCACTGTAGATTTCTACTTCCTGTTCTCCGAAGATCTTCACATATTCGCCAAGCGCTCTCACATAGCGTTCTTCCTGATATCCAATCACTCCCTCGTCTACGTAAATATCTCTTAACAGTTCTCTGCAAGCTCCGGCTTTCATTTCTTCCACAATCTGATTGATTTGTCTCATGACGTTCCCTCCGTTTATTTCGTACATTTTTGATTAACTAAATCATACAACATATTTAGTAAATATTCAATATAAATTTACTAAAATTTATGCACAAATTTACTGTTTGATTTTTGTGTAAAGTGAAGGATAAGTACGGAAATATCCTTTTGTACGCAATCTTTATCTTTCATTTTCCATTTGAGTTTGATATAATAGTAAAATATAGTAAACTTGCAAATATCAAGGGGGACTTTTATGGCAACCATTAAAGATATCGCTGCAGCGGCAAATGTTTCGGCAGCGGCTGTTTCCAGGATTTTAAATAATGACGAGACACTCAACGTCTCACCGGAGACACGTCAGAAGGTTCTGGATACTGCCAATAAGATGCATTATGTTAAAAGAAATCGCGTTTCCGTGAAGACGGCGTTCACCATGGGGATCGTCCAGTGGTTTTCTTCCCAGCAGGAACTTGAGGACAGCTACTATCTCCTGATCCGCCAGGGAATCGAGGACTACTGCATTTCACATAATATACAGGTGGTAAGAACATATAAGAGTGATGTCAATTATTTTGACGCGTTAAAAGACGTAGATTGCATTATTTGTATCGGCAAATTCAGTAAAACAGAAGTTGAATCTCTGGTAAACTTAAATCCAAAGATTCTGTTTCTTGATATGCCGGTTAAAAATTCGGATATCTCCACAATCATGATCGATTTTGAACATGCGGTAAAGCTTGTGATGGATTATTTGACCGGACTTGGTCACAAGGAAATCGGTTTCCTGACCGGCAAGGAATATGTCAGCCCTGAACAGCTTTATCCGGATTACCGCAAAAAGGTGTTCGTGAGCTATTGTGAGGAGCATCAGATTCATTATAAACCATATCTCAGGGAGGGATTATTCCGAATTGATTCCGGCTATGAGATGACCTGTGATTTGATCCGAAGCAAAACGCTTCCGACGGCGATTTTTGCAGCCAGCGATCCTATCGCCATGGGTGCGATCAAGGCACTTACGGAATACGGATACCGAATACCGGACGACATCTCGGTGATTGGATTTGATGATATCAGCATCGCCGAATTTACGATGCCGCCGCTCACAACGATCCATGCGCCTGCTTATAATATGGGACATTACGGTGCGTCGATTCTGCACCATATCATCCGGCAGCAGTCCGGTACTGCGATGAAGATCCAGCTCCCCTGCTCTCTCGCGGTAAGGGAATCCTGCGCCGCCCCTGAATAAATAGAAAAAACCGGAAGAGAATGTAAAATAATACATGCTCTCCCGGTTTTCTCTCCCGGTTTTATTTATTCCTAAGTTTTTCTTTTACCAGTCTGCAACCTCTTCCCGGTAATATGTAACAGCCTCTTCCAGTATATGAGCCTTGCCGTCTTTTACTTCCACAACGGTAACTGCACAGTTTTTATGGACTCCGCTGCCCCAGAATTGTTCGATTGGCGCTTTCTTGATCAGACGCAGCATACCACATAAAGCCGCACCATGCGTGGAGACGAGAATCGTTTTATCTGCAAGCTCTTTCTTATGAAAGATCTCTTCCAGAAATGCATGCAGCCGTTCAGAAAGCTGTTCGAAGGACTCTCCTCCCTGCGGAGGGTCATATTTCTCCGGTGCCAGAAAGAAATTTCGAAATGCCGGATCCGGAATATTATAATCATGTCCTTTACAGATCAATCCTTCATATTCACCAAATCCCATCTCCATAATCCTTGTGTCTTCGATCATCGGGATCTTCCGGTCCCCGATCACAAGTTCTGCCGTTTCCTTTGCCCGAAGAAGCGGACTCGTATAGACCACCTCAAAGGGAACGTTCTGAAGTGCCGGCGCTGTTTCGCGGGCAAGCTTTCGTCCGAAGTCATTGAGGGGAATATCCACCTGTCCCTGAAGTCTTCGTGTCTTGTTCCAGTCGGTCTCACCATGCCGTATTAAATAGAGTTTCATTTTTATGCCTCCTGACTCTCTTTTGTTCTCTGTTCGCCTACTTGTTATTTTTATCATTCCACGTTATAATTGAATACAAAATGATGTATATGGAGGAAATGATTATCATGAAGAAAATTACCAGTTTTACCATAGACCACCTCAGACTGATTCCGGGGCTCTACGTTTCCAGGAAAGATTTTGCCGGTGACTGCCCTGTGACCACCTTTGACATTCGTATGACCAATCCGAATGAAGAACCGGTTATGAATACGGCTGAAGTTCATACCATTGAACACTTAGGTGCCACCTTCCTTAGAAATCATGAAGTTTATGGAGATCGGACACTTTACTTCGGCCCGATGGGATGCAGGACCGGTTTTTACCTCCTTCTGACCGGCGATTACGAATCCGAAGATATCGTGCCACTGATGAAGGAAATGTTTACATTTATAGCAGAATATACCGGAGATATACCGGGTTCCTGTGCGAAGGACTGCGGAAATTATCTGGATATGAATCTCAGAATGGCAAATTATCTTGCCAGAAAATACCTCGATGAAGTTCTGAATGATATCACCGAAGAGAGACTGCATTATCCTGCATAAATATGAGATTCTGTCACGATACAGTCCGGTTTCAGATCAAACGGTTCTGCCGGAACCTGTTCCACGATTTGCAGGTCATATGCAGCAGCTATTTTATAAACTGAATCATATCCGGCGAAATACCGGTCGTAGTAACCGCCGCCGTAACCGATTCGGTTCCTGCTGCAGTCAAATGCGACTCCCGGCATAATAACAACTGTCCTGCTGTCATGTTCACGGATAACAGGGCAGTTCTTTTTCGGTTCCGAGATTCCCCATTTACCAGGGATCAGGTCCTTTTCCGACTGGATCCGGGCAAATACCATTTGTGAGCCGATGAGCCTGGGAGCAGCGACATGTTTTCCCATTTTCTGCGCTTTTTCCCAGATCAGACCGGTCTCCACCTCATGATTAAAATCAAGATAAAGAAGGATGATCTCTGCCTGTACAAATTGCTCACAGGAAACAATTTTCCGGCAGATTGCTCTACTCTTATCCGCTACTTCATCTTTAGAAAGTGCGGATCTTCTTTTCAAAATTTCTGCCCTAATTTGCTTTTTTGTTTCCATACTTTTCTCCGAGGTTTGTGATTGTTCCATCCTTTTCCTGAATCGAAATATTATTCAGCTGCCCCCGGAGGCTCATTTTAAATGCTTCAATATATTCACGGCGCAGAATCTGCTGTTCTTTTTTTTCTTTTTCCGTCAATCCTTCTGCTTTTGATTTATGATACAGCTCGTTAATACGGGCAATTTTTTTTTCATCCATTTTCTTTTGTTCCTTTCTGTTATGTCATCCGGAGGTCCGGCGAACTTTAGCTGGAATAATTTTCCAGAAATCCATAGAGTTTTTCCGTTCCTTCGATGATCATTCCATTTTTGATTTCATTCTGATACGTATCGGGCAGATCAGAAATCAAAATATTTGTATATTCATAAACCGTTGTTCTATCGTTCATATAGACGACAACGTAACCGTTCAAATCTTTCAGATAGTACAGTTCATCTTTCTGAGCATCTCCCTGTGTACTTACCGTTTTTTCCTGACTGATACTGTTTTCAGTCTGCTCTTTTTCCCCTTCTTCCACAAGTTCCTGAGAATATCGATATTCTGCCCGATATCCGTAAGTGACCACAGCCATAATAACTAAAGCGATTGTGAAAAGGCCAATACCATATTTTTTCCCCATAAGGACAACTCCTTTTTGTATACAGTATCAACCATTTTCACAGAATTATACAATCTTAGTATGCACTGTCGTTCAATAAATGAAGTTTACGGCAAATGCTGATCAGTGTTGCGCCTTTCGGCATGGATAAAAGTTCATCTTCCGTAAGTCCTCCCATTTTCAGCAGGCACACGGCATAGACAATCACAGCCGTGAACAGTGCAACTAACGTCGCAAATCTTCCGCCAACAAAAATATCGAGTACCAGGTGTGCGAGGTATGCCGCGATTCCCATGATACCGGCTGCGATTCCCGGAATCACAAAGGTTCGCTGGCGTTCCTGAACATATCCGCATGCTTCACGGATATCATGCGAATTCATGATACACATGCTAAGTGAGAAAACGATCTTGCTTACAATCACTGCATAAAGTCCCCACTTAAATACGACCATCATGATAAACAGGGAGACCAGATGAAGGATCAAAGACACCGTTGCATTCTTCACCGGTTTCATCATTCGGTTCAGTCCCTGAAGTACGGCATTTGTAATGGTGGAAAGTGAATAGAAAATCAGCGAGATCGCACCGATCTTCCAGATCATGTTCTGCATCGAATTATCCACGCTCGGCCAGATGAAATTCATGATCGGTTCTCCGAGTACAAAGAATCCAACCGCACTTGGGATTGCAATCAGCATCGTATATCTGGCCGCCATATAAATCCGGTTATGTACCAGTTTGCGCTCATGGCTCTCATACGCACGGACCAGCCCCGGAATCATGGAAGATCCAAGCGCATTTGCGACGGCAAGAGGAACATTGAATAAAGTATAATACTGACCTAATTTACCAAGTAAGGTAACACATTCTTTTTCCGAAAATCCCTGCGCTGTCATAATCTTGTTGAACATGGCACTGTCAACGACATTACTTAAATTATATACGGTCGTACTCAAGATGACAGGTGCGATCGTAAGAAGCAACAACTTGAAGATCGTCTTATAATCCTCAGTGTGCTTTGATCGGTCCATGCGAAGCTGTTTCTTCTGAATAGACTTATAAGCACAATAACTGAATCCCAGAAATACAAGGCCCATCAGAGCACCTGCCACGGTACCAAGGGTACCGCCTGCCGAAGAATATGCAGCCGCCAGAAGTTCGTTGCCCTGGGTCTTTGCTACACTTTCTCCATACTTCAAAAGCATCGAAGCACCGACAACGCTGACTACCGCATTCACGATCTGCTCGAGTATCTGGGAAAGTGCAGTCGGAATCATGGTTCCGAGTCCCTGAAAATATCCTCGCAGTACACCCATGATCGATACGATCAGAAGTCCGGGTGCCAGTACCTTAAGTGCATAGGAACTGAGCTTCGCCCCCATAATATTTGTTGCAATCGTATCTGCCCCTAATAGTACGACCAGTGTGATCAATCCTCCTGCCACAAAGGCAAAAAGCATAGCTGCCTTGAAAACACGATATGCATTTTTTCTTTCTCCTTTTGCCATTCTGGCAGAAACCAGCTTGGAAACAGCGAGCGGTAAGCTGTAGGATGATATTGTAAGAGCAATTGTGTAGACCTGGAAAGCGATATCGTAATATCCCTGTCCATCGAGCCCCATAAAATTCAGCATCGGGATCCGGTATATGAAACCTATGATTTTTGTGATGATACCTGCCGATGCAAGGATGATTCCTTGTGCAAGAAATCCTCCGCCTTTCGATTGTTTCTTTTTTGCCATATAGCACCTCATTTATCTCATTTCCAGATTATCGGGTTATTCCCAGTCCGTCGAGAATTTCCCGCTGTTTCTTCTCCATCACCGCACGTTCCTCTTCTTCCATGTGATCGTACCCCAGTAAATGAAGCATACTGTGCGCGATAAGAAATGCATATTCCCGCTCGACTGTATGTCCGTATTCTTCTGCCTGCTCGACCACTTTCTGTTTGGAAATGACAATGTTTCCAAGCATCAGTTCTCCGGTGTCCGGATCAAAACAACTCTCATCTTCTTCCAGAAATGCAAAATCCGCGGGAGACTCATATGCGATCATCGGGAAAGAGAGTACGTCTGTTGCACGGTCTATATCCCGGAATTCCCGGTTCATCTCACGGATTTCTTCATCCATGGTCAAAAGGAGCTCCACTTCGGATTCATACGGACACTGTTCATAATCCAGGACGGCATCCCCGACTCTTTGGGCGACTTCCTGATAATTGAGATCCAATTCCAGATCTCCTTCATTTTCTAAATAAATTCTCATCTTTCGTACCGTTTCCTTCTGTCCTTGCTTCTCTTTTTCTTAAGTTCCGTTTTCTGTTCATAATCTTCATATGCTTTGACGATCTTCTGTACCAGAGGATGCCGAACAACGTCTCGGCTGGTCAACTGACAGATGGAAATTCCATCGATATTCTTTACTACGTTGATTGCCACATCCAGACCGGATGTCTGACCGGATGGAAGATCTTTCTGTGTCGAATCACCGGTAATCACCACTTTGGAGCCAAAACCGATTCGTGTGAGGAACATTTTCATCTGAGCCGGAGTTGTATTCTGTGCCTCATCCAGAATAATAAACGCATTATCCAGTGTTCTTCCACGCATGTAGGCAAGCGGTGCAACTTCGATCAAGCCTTTCTCCGAATTCTTCTGAAAACTCTCCGCACCCATGATCTGGTACAATGCGTCATAAAGTGGACGCAGGTAGGGATCGATCTTACTCTGCAGATCTCCCGGAAGGAAGCCAAGCTTCTCACCAGCTTCGATTGCAGGCCGCGTCAGAATGATCCTGCCCACTTCATTCTGCTTAAATGCGGTGATTGCCATTGCCATCGCAAGATAAGTCTTTCCTGTTCCTGCAGGGCCCAGACCAAAGGTAATCATATCTTCCCGAATGGCATCTACATATTTCTTCTGTCCAAGCGTTTTCGGTTTGATCGGCTTACCCTGAAGTGTATAACAGATCAGATCTTTGTCAATCTCCAGGACACTTTCGGTGCTGTCATCCATTGTCAGTGATAGGGTATAGTCTACATTCTGTTCCTGTATAACATTCCCGCGGCGAGACAATTCTGTAAGCTGGGTAAGTGTCCTCTCTGCACGTTCTACATTACGCTCATCACCAAGAATCTTCACTTTTCCGTCTCGTGCGATTAACGTCACATGTAATGTACGTTCTATCTTTTTGGCAAAAACATCGAACTGTCCGAAGACATTCCGTTCGTGTTCTGCCGGTATCTCGATTTCAGTCTCAAGAATTCCCATATCTCAATTTCCTTCCTGTTGCGTATCTTTAGCATCACTTGATGGCAGCTCCTTTTTTGCAGTCAGGTGTTTCGAGCCAATTGTTTCTGCAAGTGTCAGAGTACCCCTGGCAGATGCACGCGCAGTATCACTGTATATTTTAACATTATTCTCCAAAATTTGAACCCCTTTTTTCTCTAAATTAAGACAGAATTTTTGAAAATCAGCAGACAATTTTTCCTGATACTCTTTTTCCTGATGTTTTTTATTGAGCGGCTGATATTCCTCGATCACATCCATGCCCAAAGTGACAGGAAGCCAGAAATGTTCACCAATACAAAAACGCTTCTCAAGTGTAGTATATGTTTTGTGTGCAAATTCATTCTTTCCGGTTCCCAGTTTGAATAAATGCTGATCCGTTTCTATCCAACATACATATTTCTTATTTCCTGTCCATTTTTTTATCTCATAAGTGATCGGCAGACTGTCTTCATAGGAATATACTGTTTGCGCAGTAATATCAGCATCAGCCTGATGGTACTGATATCCAATGACTTCTTTTGCATCATTAAGAATTTCAACTGTACCACTCACAAGGATATCTCCTTTTTGTACCGAATCTCCCTCGTGAACCATTGGAACACCTTCCCGCGTTATGATTTCAAGAATGATTCCGTCCTTTTCCGCAATAATATCTGCCGGCTGTCCATTTGCACGATCCAGCCCAGAGTCTTCTGTTTCCTCCATGACCCGGTCTGTATTTTCTTTCACACGGATCATGAGACGTGTTCCGGTTACATATGCCGACGCCCAGATTACATTATCGTATTCCTTCCGGATATCCCTAACGATCTGGTCACAGTCTACTTTCGATTTTAACATTCCATGGTAGATTCCTTCTGATTCCAAAAATTCCAGCATGGTCTCGTCTGTCCGCGAAAGATTCCCGTCGATATGGATATTCCATACAAAAAGCGACATGACATAAACAAAGATAATACAGAAGAAGATTCCACCGAAAAACAGCTTCCGCTTTCGGTATTTGTGTAAAAAAAAAGGAAAGCCTGCCCGCTCCATGATCACAACCTTCGTTCTCGTTTTGCGTATAACAGGCTTTAATTCGCGAAATCCACGGACACTGATATTCATTTCGTATGCGTGTCCGCACGGTTTTAAATTCCATAGATAGATTCCATGATAACTGCAGAGATTGATGAAACGCTCCGGCGAATATCCTTCCACCCTGATTCTGAGATATCCGGAAATATATTGTAAAACGGCAATCAGCATACACTTTTCAGCCCTTTCTGCTATAGATACTCAACCTTCTCCACTCGTCCCGTGATTTTCATCTCGTCATTTGTGTAATAAGCAATCTGAAGATTTTTTCCGGTGATCCTAATCTGTCCGCATTTACTCTTTATGCGGATCAGGATATCTGTATACTCCAGAATCCCGCGATAATTCTCAACGTTTACTTCCAACTGCCCTGTCATGGTCACTATGGGGACACCAAGCATAACATCTTTCGGCATATTTGCCGCATCCGCAATTCGATATCCCAGCATTTTCCCATTCTGGTCTGATTCCCGTCTCATAGTTCTGCCATTAACCATTTTGTTGTAAATATATGTTGGTCACTGGCTTTATATATCTGCTTTATTTGAAGTTTTTGAATTTTTCCGGCAGCATTTTTCCTGCTGATGTATGAATTTCAATATATCCCATCTCAGATGCGATGAACCGTACACAATGTTCGCTGTCTTCTGCGGGCTGTACCGGACTTCCTATCGTAATCGTATTCTTTTTCACATTCGTCGAAAATGCATACTCACTTCCAGGTCCAAGCATACAGATCGGATTCCCGTTAAGGAAAAACGAATCCTGACATCCCTCATATCCTCCCTTTTCTGAAATGATATGAATTGTCGCCGGCATTTCCAGACAGTCGGCATCATTGACCGGGTTTTGTTTTACAGCTTCATTCTGCTGCTGGGCATCCCATGGATTCTGCGCCTGATTCCACTGGTTCTGCGCCTGATCCTGGTCGTTTGGCTCTCTGTTTAAACGATAGCCCTGGTTATTCTGAGAAGGATTCCATTGGCTCTGTACCTGATTCCACGGATTGGATGTCTGTGACGTCTGATCCACTTTCGGAGAATTCTTCGCTGCCACATAAGACATGTATCCTCCGATCACTGCTCCGATACAGCCTAAAATAAACGCACCTGTGAAAGGATCATCATTCGGGAACAACAAAGCCATGAGGATCGCCCCTGCGAAGCATCCGGTAAATTCCATTCCGAACCATAGCGCAAGTGTCATAATACGATATTTTCTCGGGCTCTGCCCATTTGCTGCGGCATTCTTACCATTTACACGCCACAGCCATATTAAACAAACAATCTCTAACATATGAATCACTCCTTTTCTTTTCCATTCTTCTGCTTCTCTGTTTTGATTCTGCAGCAGATCTGTTTTTGACCATTTTCTAAAGGTAATTTCTTAACTTCATAATCCCCAAGAGAACGAATAAATGGTGTGAGCTTGGAAAATCCATAATTACGTACATCAAAATCCGGCATCCTCTTGGAAAGCTGATCTCCTAATTTCCCGGTATAAATCCACCCTTCATCATCAGAAAACTTATCGATGATTGCATTGATCGTTCTTCGTACCCGCTTTAAGTCTTTCTTCTTTCGTTTGCTCTGTGAAGATTTCTGATGAACTTTCTCAGTACTCTTCGCGTCGTCTGCCTTTTCACACATTTCCTCTTCCTGCTGGCTGGCACAGATCAGATCCAGATACTTGAATTGATTGCATGCCGAAATGAAAGGCTGAGGTGTTTTCTCCTCTCCCATTCCGATCACCTGCATACCAGACTCTCTCAGTCTCGAAGCAAGACGGGTGAAATCACTGTCTGACGATACAATACAGAACCCGTCTACATTTCCGGAATACAGAATATCCATCGCATCGATGATCATCGCCGAATCGGTCGAATTCTTGCCGGTAGTATAGCTGTACTGCTGCATCGGTATGATTGAATTCTCCAGAAGTACATTCTTCCATGATGCAAGCCTCGGGCTCGTCCAGTCTCCATAAATTCTCTTATATGTGGCGATACCGCTGTTCGCTGTCTCGTCCAGTATCGTCTTAATATATTTATCTGAAATATTATCCGCATCAATAAGGATTGCGAATCTAAGTTCACTGTCCATCCTGTTATAACCTGCCTTATTCATTTTTTATACTGACATTATTCTATCATTTTCTTTTACCATAGTCACATAAAATCTCTATAAATTTTTATATATAAGAAAAAGAGACATGATTCTATTCCAAAATCATGTCCCCGGCTTAATTTATGATTCTATCTTTCGACATTTTTTCCCACAAGAATTCTACGGCATGCACTGACCGGATACCAGCTGCACCCCTCACAGATGTCCTCCAGCATTTCCGGTGTCATTTTCCTCGTTGTACCCTTTCCCGCTATATGCCTGCGTGCATAATAAATGATGCGGTCTTAATTCCATTGTAATGCCGCTCCCAGTCTTTTATGAATCTGAAGTCCAAGCACAGATGCAAGAACCGCCTTAATAATCGCCGTAGGAATAAACGGAAGAACACAGGCTGAAATTCCTGTCCATACCGGCGCTTTCGCAATGATACAGAACACGATAACGCCAACAACATAATTGGAAACCGTTCCAAGAATCAGCATCAACGTAAACATTCCTTTTTTATCTTTGTGTTCCACTCCGATTCCGATAATAAATGCCATGATTGGGAAGGAAATGATGAATCCGCCTGTCGGTCCGATCAAATTCTGGATTCCACCACTGAATCCCGCAAATACCGGAATTCCCACTGCTCCCATCAGTACATAGACCAGAATGGAAAGTGCACCTTTTTTAGATCCAAGGATGACAGCGGCAAGTGTAATCGCAAAGGTCTGCATCGTCATCGGAACCCCCATCGGCATCGGAATCGAAATCTGTGCCATAACCGCCGTCAGCGCCGCCATGATTGCAATACTGCATATATCCTGAACTGATAATTTTGATTTTTGCATATCAATATGCCTCCATTTCTTTTTGTATGTTCACAGTATATACAAACGCGGGCTGATTGTCAACCTACAATTCTATAAAAGTTAACAATTGCAGAGCGTTAACTAAACTTGAATAAACATCATTTCTTTTTCTGAAGAATGTTCTTCACTATACCGGAACCCCATACCAGAAAATTGCTTCACGACATTCAGATCCTGTGCATGTTCATTCGCGAGAAAAGCGACCATCTGACCTCTTGCCATCTTCGCTTTCGTTCCTTTGGTGATCAATTTATCACCGGAATACTCTGCAAATATGCATGTGGCAAATCGGATATTTGCTTCAACAAACGGTTCCACAGCCTGACTGTATTCTTTTGATGCAAGATTCAGGATGATCGGTTCTATTCCCTCTGATACATCCTCTCTCACTTCATCCGCAATTCTCCGGTAAAGACTGTCTCCCCAGAAATCATATAAATCCTTAGCTCCGTCAATTCCAACTCTTGTCTGCATTTCCAGACGATAGGGGACGACACCGTCAGTTGCATTCAATATTCCATAAAACCCACTTAGAATTTTCAGATTCTTCTTTACATACTCCCACTGCCCGTCCGTAAAGACCTGCGGCGCCATGTTGTTGAATGCAAGTCCATTATACGAAAGGACAGCCGGTGTCAGGCCTTTTCTAAGATCCATATTCTGGTAACGCTGGAAATTCTCTTCCGTAATCTTGTCATTTGCGCGGAAGAGCTTCTTCAATTCTGCCCGGTCAAACTGTTTCATCTGACGGAGAATTCGTTCCGTGCGGTCTAGCATCACAGGGAGTGAGGTGGCTGCCATAAAATCGTGATTCTCTTTCATCTGTTTTGCAGGGGAAATGATAATCTTCATTGGTATGTATACCTGCCTTTATCTTTATCTTTCTTTTGCATTGTAACAGAATTTTGCAAAAAAATCACCACCATTTCCAAGTATAAGCTCTGATATGGTGGTGATTTTTCATTTATGGTTTATTTGTTCAAATAGAATTCCATCGGATAAGTAGGATATGCAATCTCCTCCAGCTGATCCATTGTTACCAGTCCGGACGGTGCACGTAATACAGACGGAATACGATTTACAATTGTTGCACAGGTGTGTTCAACGGTTGCCGGTTTCACAACATGAAATTCTGTATCCGGTTCGCCGGTAATCTTCCAGTCACACATATCTCCATCATCCGGTCCATAGACTTTACCAATGCACTGGGTTTCGATGACCGGTCCCTGGAATGTCTCGGTTGTTACAACTGCAGCCATTCCAATACAGTTTCCTTTCGGAATGGTATCACCCAGCGTAGATGAATACAGATCACTGTCATGGAAATACGGAACGCATTTCTGTGTCTGGCTCTTGATCGTCCATCCCATCTTGGAAGCGAGGGCTTCGTTTGAATTCCATACGTAAGAAGGTTCGATTTCTTCCGGATGAGCGATCTGCTTTTCAAATTCTTCCGGAGTCAGTCCTACTCCATGCGCTTTTGCAAGTGCAAGTCCGTAATCTTCTACATTATAACTTACAGCACCTTCAATTTTCTCAATCTTATGACATCCTCCGGCAACCATGCCTACCATATTTACCCAGAAAATATCTTCCATACCACTTCCTACAAATGTACATCCGTGTTCTTTTGCTGTTACATCAAGAAGATTTGCACGAACCGGATCAGTCGTCCAACAATAAGTAGCTTCCTCACAGGTGGAAATGACACTAATTCCTCTTTCCAGACACTTCATATAATGCGGGAAGCAGTCACTCACCAGACTGAACAAAGTCACAACCGCAATATCCGGATCCGTATTATCGAGCACTTCGTCTGCTTTATCACTGATCAAAACTCCTGTTTTGATTCCAAGTCCTGCATAATCGCCTACGTCCATTCCTACAATAGCCGGATTCGTGTCAATGGCACCTACGATCTGACAGCCTGTTTCGTAAAGATAACGAAGCGTGTATTTACTCATCTTACCACAACCATACTGAACAACTTTAATTTTTTCCATAAGAAAAACCTCCTTTGATTGTTCATCACTTATTAACTTACTTACATGATATCGTCTCATGTAAGGTGAGAGTCAAGGAGGCTTCTAAAATTATTTTATTAATTATTTTTGTACTATTTTGAGAAACTTACAGGAACCTGCAGGCGCAGATACATGGACCTTTTTTCACAATCAAAAACGTTAAACTCTGTAAGCACTTCACAAATATAATCACCTGTAATTTCAAACTGCTCATCTTTACAATGTCTAAGCAGCAGCTCGGCATACTCTTTTTCTGAATCAAACTCATCCAGATAAATGCAGGTATACATATTGTTTTCTATCACTTCTGTCTGATGAATCAATGGAAAATGCTCATCTACAAATACAAAAATCTTATTGGAAATATATTGCTTCCGGATGAAATCTTCTTTTTTCATAAGAGTACCGGCATTGCAATAATAAACCGGCGGGACGTCATGATCGATCAGTTTATGTTTTAATTGCTTGAGAATTTTTTCATATGTATCGATATCATGATCATAGAAATTTACATCCGTATCCATCGAATAGATCCGCCTGGCCGGTATATATTCCAATGTGATCGTTCCCCTGCTTGGAGATTTGCTGTATCTTTCAATACTGCCGATGGCTCGATCGATTGCATCTCGCTGGATTTTCAAATGTTCGATATCCTGTATGGTCTGTTCTCTTTTCCTGATAAGAACCGATTCAATCTTACGCAAATCTTCCGAATCTAGGACTTCCCGGATTTCCTTTAATTCCATCCCCAGTTCTTTCATATACTGAATCATGTCAAAGCGGGCGTTTTGTTTGATATCATAGTATCGGTAATGGGTTTCTGGATCGGTATAGTATGGTTTTAATAGTCCAAGCGAATCATATAATCGGAGTGTCGGGACTGTTGTGTTATTAATGTGGGCCATTTCTCCAATACTAAGATAATTTTCTCTCATAATACAGATGCTCCTTCAAACAAAATACACCGTGTTTTACTGCCTCTAACTCTCATCTTACTACAGAGTTTCAAGATCGTCCAATTGGAATCATTACTCGATCAGACGTGACAGATTCGTAAGCTGGTCATCAGAACAGCAAAGAAGAACAAAACAACATATGCAATCCTGTCCCGCTTTTGATACACCAACGGGTACATTTTAGAAGTTGGCTTATCTCCGGAATATCCTCTTGCTTCCATCGCCATCGCAAGATCAGATGATCTTCTTACTGTTGACATGAATAATGGCATCAGAAGCGTCAGCACATTTTTACACTTTTTCAAAACAGAGCATTTTTCAAATTCTACACCCCGGGCCGCCTGAGCATCCATAAGAACGTTGATCTCTTCCAGAAGAATCGGAATAAAGCGAAACGCAATCATGACGATCACCGTCATGTCATGCACCGGTATATGAAACTTCTCCAATCCAGAAAGTGCTTTTTCCAGTCCATCTGCCATCTCCTTTGGTGTTGTTGTATAGGATAACAAAGATGCACCCAGAATCATTAATGCGATTCTGGAGGTAAGGCTGATGGCTTTTATGATTCCTTCTTCCGTGATTTGAAAAATCCAGAACTTTGCTACTACATTCCCTGGTGTACAAATCAGGCGAAAGCAGAACGTAAAAATCAGCAGAATTATTATCCCCTTCAGTCCTTTCAGCATAAATGAAAGCGGAACCTTTGAAACGTGATATAATACGAAAACAATTCCAAGATATACCAGGTACAGAAGGGGGTTTTTCACCAGAAAAAGAGTAAGCACATAAACCAGTACCCCCATCAATTTTGTACGGGGATCCATGTTATGGACAACCGAGGTATTTGCATAATACTGTCCGATCGTAATATCTCGTATCATCTGCGCTCTCCTTTCCTTTTTTGAAGCACTTCGAGAATCATTTTTTCAGCCTCATCCACAGTAATAGCCGCATGTTCAATCGCAAAACCGGACAGACGAAGTTTCTCTGTAACATCTGTGATCTGAGGTACACCGATTCCAATGCTTTTCAGATAATCAATCTGGTTGAAAATCTCTCTGACCGTTCCTTGTCTTACAAGCCTGTGATCATGAAGCACAAGCACTCTATCCGCATATTCTGCCACATCCTCCATATGATGAGACACAAGAACAACTGCAATCTGCCGCTCCTTTTTGATTCTTTCTACCAGCTGGTAAATACTCCTGCGGGTCCCCGGATCCAGTCCGGCAGCAGGCTCATCCATAACAAGAATCTTCGGGTTCATCGCAAGAACACCTGCAATGGCGACACAGCGCTTCTGTCCTCCGGATAATTCAAGAGGACTTACATAGTAATAGTCCGAATCAATTCCGACCAGTTCCAGACTCTCTTTTGCCGATTTTTCCGCATCTTCGTGCGACAATCCCATATTCAGCGGGCCGAAACTGACATCCGCAAGCACCGTGTTTTTAAAAAGCTGTTGTTCGGGATATTGAAAAACAAGACCAACCTCTTTCCTCAATTTAGATAATACATATTTTTTATCGTAAATACTTTGTCCATGAAACAGAATATCTCCAGAATCAGCTTTCAAAAGTCCATTCAAATGTTTGATCAGTGTTGTTTTCCCAGATCCTGAAGAGCCAATCAGGCCAATCAATTCTCCTTCTCTGATTTCAAACGAAATATCATCCAGAACCTTGCATTCATTTACAGTCTTCTTCCCATATGTAAAAGTGAGATTTCTTACTTCCATCATTTTCGGATTCCCCCTTCCATATGGTTCTTTATTTTCATCATCTGTTCCAAAAACTGTTCCTCCGTCAGAACCGGAAGTTCCAGGGGAACACCGTCCTGATAGAGTCTTTGCGCAAGTTCCGTCACCTGTGGCACATCCATTTTTACGCTTCGAAGCAGCTCCAGATCCTGAAAAATCTCTGTTGGAGTTCCCTTTTTTATAATGTGTCCCTTGTCCATCACAATAATCTGATCTGCATCTACTACCTCATCCGTATGATGGGTGATCAGGATCACGGTTATTCCTTTTTGTTTATTTAATTCATGTACCACTTGTAAAACTTCTTTTCTGGATTTCGGATCAAGCATGGCTGTCGGTTCATCTAGAACAATACATTTTGGCAGACCTGCCAGAACACCGGCAATGGCAACCCGCTGCTTCTGCCCTCCCGACAACCGGAAAGGAGAGGCTTTTCTCTTTTCAAGAAGTCCGACTTCTTTCAGACTGGTTGTCACTCTTTTCTGGATCTCATTCGGTTCCAGATTCTTATTTTCCGGCCCAAACGCCACATCTTCTTCCACACTGGTTCCGATGATCTGGTTGTCCGGATTCTGAAAAACCATACCGACTTTTTCTCTAATTTCCCATAAAGCTGCTCTGTCCTCCGTTTTCTTTCCATCGATCCAGACCGTTCCTTCATCCGGTAACAGAAGCACATTCAGATGTTTGGCAAGCGTCGATTTACCGGAACCATTTGCACCTAATATTGCCACAAATTGACCGGATGGGATATCTAATGATATCCCATCCAATACTGTCTTTTTGCTTTTTTCGGTTTCGGACTCCCATACTGTATATTTGTGTATTAAGTCTTTTATCTTAATCATTCTTATTCCTTACTGCTCTTTTTTGAAATTATCCAGGAATCGCGCCGGCATTGCCTTAATCAGTGCCCAGCCGATAATACAGGTTCCAACCTTATCGATCAGGTTAGAAGCGATATTTCTCAGGAATGATGCCTGGAAAATACTCTTTCCTCCCTGTACTAATGCTGTAACTAGCATATCTGATACAGAACCGTTCAGACCACCATATACATAAATACCGATCGGTGTTCCGATTGCAGGACAGATCACACTTAATGCAAGACCTGTTACAATTGCCGGGATAATAGACCATGTGAACTTCTTGGCAACAAGACCAACGACCAGACCTACCGCCATATTTACAAGGAAGAACGGAATATCTGTAACACTGTACATAAGTCCTGTAATAATATTGCTTAATGATCCCACGATCATACCCGGAACCGGTCCAAGAATCGCTGCAGAAAGAACCGTTCCCAAAGTATCAAGGTACAGCGGAATTCCAAGTGCTGCTGTAATGATACCGAGAACGATATTCATCGCCACACACACTCCGCAAAATGCTGTTACATACACTTTTCTGTTTTTCATAGTTGTTTCTCCTTCTTTCTCATCCTATAGATGTATGTTACTGTTCTGGTTTTTTCAACAATTCTTTTTGCTTGTTTCCTTACCAGAAACGGAGTCTAACAACTGAATTGTATCTTTCATATTGTAAATCGGTACCTGAAGTTCCCGTTCTTTTAATTCTTTTTCCAGAATTTCCATCAATACTCCCGGTTCCTTCACGCCTTTACAAGTACCCACCTTAACTGAAACTTCATCCATATTTCCGGATAATTCTCCGCCCCAGTTTCCCCTGCAGGTAAGACCATAACCGCAGCTTGGGCTTCCATCCACAGATACGATTCCCAGCACCTGGTACTCATCCGGATATCTTAGATATTCCTCCAGCTGCATGAGAACCGGTTCTAACATCTTGCGGCATTCTTTACGAAAATGCGGATGATCAAACTGATCTTTTACGTGTCCCCATCTTCTTGAGCCATACAGGATGAATTCCGGGCAGGGGAGCTGCAAAAGTTGAATATCGTCTTCCATTACCTTTGTCATCAAGGTACGTCTAAGTCTGTATTCCTCTTGAAGCTCTTTTTCATCCATTGCCACTTTGGACGCAGTATTCAGAATACAATGTGATACAATTAACAGTCTTTTCATGTTATACCTCCATCTGCTCTATGCTATCACGATTCCTATAAAGAGTCCAATTGGTATTAGTAATATACACTTCTAATTATAGATTATTTCTATTAATATTCAAAAAAAATATAAATCCATATAGTTATATTCACTTCATATAATGATATACTAAATTTAATAAGAAATGATAAACAGAAAAAGAGAAGGCACATCCCCAACATCTTTTCATAAAGACATGGAATGCGCTTCCTCTCTCTTCGTTAATATTACTTTTCAATTAATTCTTCTGCAATACCGCCCTTCCCAAAGAATCAGCCGTAACAATCGCATCATAAAGCTGTGCAGGAGTAACATCTGCTACCATATTATGGATGGATTCTCCTTCCACACAAGATTTTTCTGCAATTACTTTGATTTCTTCTTTGGTAGTCACTCCAATTTCTTCCAGCGTAACCGGAAGTCCTACTTCCCGGCAAAAATCCTGTACTTCTTTGAACTCTTCTTTTGAAGCACCTTCCAGGACAAGCTGTACCAACGTTCCAAAAGCAACACAATTACCATGCGGTGCACTGTGTCCTCCAAGTGCTGTTAGACCATTGTAAAATGAATGGGCTACTGCAAGTCCTCCGTTGTCAGCGCCCACACCTGACAAATATACATTCGCCTCAATAATTGCATCCAACGCAGGGGTTACTACCTGATTCTCACATGCATGTTTTGCTGCTGCTCCATATTCTTTCAATGTCTCATAACAAAGCTTGCAGAGCGCCATTGCAGATCTGGTAATTCCTCCAAATTCAAGACTTGGTGCATCTGTTCTTTCACATGCTCTTGCTTCAAAATAAGTACCAAGTGCATCCCCCATACCTGCAACCAGGAATTTCACAGGTGCTTTTGCAATTATATCACTATCTACAATGACAGCTTCCGGATTCTTTGGATAGAACAAATAACTGTTAAACGTTTCATCATCGTTATATATTACGGAAAGTCCTGTGCAAGGAGCATCCGTTGCTACCACGGTAGGAACAATCACAACAGGTAATTTTTCATAATATGCTGTAGCTTTTGCAGTATCGATTGCTGATCCTCCACCAACACCCACAACAACATTGATTCCATTCTCTTTTACGAGTTTACGCATTCTTTCAATCTCACCGGTACTGGAAATTCCACCGAAGATTTCATAAACGCGAAGATCCTCCGTTCCATCAAAACTCTTTTCAATTTTGTCATGGCACATCTTATGCCCACTTTTTGAACAGATAAATAACCATTTATCTCCCAGTTCTTTCATCTCTTCATGAAATTTGAAAAGAGCATCTCTTCCTTGCACATATTTCTGTGGTGTACGCATCATTCTAAGTCTTGCCATTACAAATGCCTCCTTGCTTGTTAATCTTTTAACATTCTCTATTATAGTCTCATTTTTTTAAATAACAAGGTGTAAAATGTACAAAAAAGAGGGAGAAACTTCTCAGGAATTAAGCAGTATAAATCAATTTTAGTAAACAGATTATTTCATTAATCTACTATAACTTGTATCAATTGCATATAGTGCAGCCGCCGGATTATGTACTAAAACCCGATCTTTCACAATTAATGTCGTCGTCAATGCTTCTGCATATTTGTAAAATAAACTGTCATGTCCTACGCAGAGTCCAATCACTACATTTAAATCTGTTTTTTCTTTATTCAATATTTTCGCCTGCATGATCGGATTACACATAATTTTACCTGTTTTTTCACATTCAGCCGGAATACCTGCTTCAGTTTTAGGAATTGCCCCTGTTTTACAGCAGGCTGAAATTACTTCAAATCCACGATTTCGAAACAGTTTTGCCACAATTTTTGATTCTTGGTAGAGTGCCGCACAGTTTGCAATTCCGATTTTCTTTGCATTAATCTTGCGTGCAAACTCTATGGTTTCTTCAATTCGTGTCATCTTTCCATAATACTGATATTCAATTTCTGCTGATGCAACTGTAATTTCTTTATTGTCTTCATAAAGTTCCAATAATTCTTTTTTTTCTTCTTCTTGCATTTTTGCTGTCGGGCAAAACTTTGGATAATTATCACCTCCTCTTGCACAAAAAACAGCTCCACAATCTACACAGGATAATCTTTCTTTTTCCATAGTTCTCCTTCTGTGTTTAACAACACTGATTATTCACTTCGTTTACTGCATAAATGACAAGCAACAAAATGCCCATTTTTCATTTCTTTGTAAGAAGGTTCAATCATTCTGCATCGTTCTTCTGCCCTAGGACACCTTGGTGCAAATTTACAACCTTTAGGCAAGTCAATAGGGCTTGTCACTTCTCCTTTTAATTCCATCTGTTTACGCTCTTTTTCAAGATCAGGATCAGATACCGGTACTGCAGAAAGCAGTGCCTGTGTATAAGGGTGTAATGGATTATTATATAATTCTTGGGTGTCCGATAGCTCGACAATCGAGCCAAGATACATAACAGCAACACGGTCAGAAATATATTTCACCATCGCCAAATCATGTGCAACAAATAAATATGATAGTTTTCTTTCCCTTTGCAATTTGACCAGAAGATTAATAATTTGAGCTTGTATTGATACATCAAGTGCCGAGATAGGCTCATCACAAAAGATCAATTCTGGTTTTACAGCCAAAGCCCTCGCGATTCCAATCCGTTGTCTTTGTCCTCCAGAAAATTCATGTACATATCGATACATATGTTCCGATCCAAGCCCCACAAGATTCAGAAGTTCCTCAACCTTTTCTGCTCTTTGCAATTTACTGCCTGAGATTTTCTGGATATCCATCCCCTCTGCCACAATATCCACAACTTTCATTTTCGGATTTAATGATGCATATGGATCCTGAAAAATCATCTGAACCTCTTTATGAAAGATATTTCTCTCACTTTTTTTCATAGAATAAATATCCTTACCCTTGTACATTGATTTTCCTGACGTACATGGACATATTCCAATTGCCGTTCGTCCGCAAGTCGTTTTTCCGCACCCAGATTCCCCTACAAGTCCCAAAGTTTCACCTGAAAATACTTCAAAGCTTACATCATCCACCGCTTTTAACACTTTATGATGAGGCATAGAAAAATATTTACAAAGATGTTCAACTTTTAGAAGCACTTCTTTATTCATTCTTTTCTTCCTCCCTCTTTTTTCCCAAGACATGCTCTGATCTTCTCATCATAGAGCCAACAAGCGACTGCATGACCATTTCCACATTCTACGAATTGTGGTTTTTTTTCTTTACAAAGATTCATGGCAAATCTACACCTGTCACAAAAAGCGCATCCAGACGGAGGATTTAGCAAATCAGGCGGCGTTCCTTCAATAACATGCATTCCCTGTGATTTATCATTCATAAGACTTGGCTGTGATTCTAAAAGAGCTATTGTATAGGGATGCTTTGTCTGATAAAATATCTCCCTTACGTCACCCTTTTCTACAATATTTCCGGCATACATAACCAATACGCTTTGAGCCATTTGAGCTACAACCCCAAGATCATGCGTTACAAGAATCAATGACATTTGCTTTTCCTGTTGAAATGTCCGCATTAATTCTAGAATCTGTCCCTGAAGCGTGACATCAAGCGCTGTTGTAGGTTCATCTGCAATCAAGATATCTGGATCATTTGCCATCATCATCGCAATCATTGTCCTTTGTCTCATTCCACCGGAAAACTCATGCGGATATTGTCTCGAACGTTTTCTTGCTTCTGGTACACCTACTTTTTCAAGAAGCTTTATTGCCATTTCTCGGGCTTCCCTTTTTTTAATTTTTCTATGATTCAAAATAACCTCTTCAATCTGTTTACCGATTTTCATTGTTGGATTCAATGCTGCAAGAGCATCTTGAAATATCATTGCTATTTTATCACCGCGAATTTCATTCCATTCTTTTTCAGAGAATCCTGTCACTTCCTCCCCTTCAACACGAATACTGCTCCCTGTCTTAATCTCACCTTCCGGTGGTCGAATTAAACCAAGGAGTGATTTAACTGTAACAGATTTTCCACAACCAGATTCGCCAACTATGGCAAGGCATTCTCCTTTTTCAATGTTAAAAGAAATATTTCTTACACACTGCACTTCACCGGCATAAGTATGGTAGGAAACTGACAAATCATTTACTTCTAATATGTATTTTTCTTTCATTTCTTTCTACCCATTTTTAAACCATTTACGCTTTATTTTCTGTTACGTGGCTCTAATGTTTCTCTCAGAACATCGCCCAGAAGGTTAAAAGACATCACAGTAATCAGTATCAAAAGTCCAGGATAGATTGCCAGAAGTGGACTCTTTAAAATATCTTTCTGCGCACTTTGCAACATACTTCCCCAGGATGCCTTGGGAAGTTGAACCCCGAATCCCATAAAACTCAGTGCAGATTCCGTCAAGATTGCCTGAGCCATGCTAATACTGGATGCAACAATAATTTGTGATGTCATATTTGGAATAATATGTTTTATGAGTACATGCCATTTGCTTGCGCCAAAATTCTCTGACGCCATTACAAAATCACGTTCTTTTAGAGACATCGTTCCGGCACGGGTAATACGTGCAACACTCATCCAAGAAAATATTGCAATAATTATAATTAGTGTTGTAATATTAGCCGATACATATGCATTAATCACTACGATCAACACAAAACTCGGAATGGACATAAATACATCGACAAAACGCATCATAATTGCATCAATCTTGCCGCCGGCATAACCACTAAGAGAGCCATATAGTACACCAAATACAGTAGAAATGATCATAGAAAATAAGCCTACACTCAATGATACTCTTCCACCATAAAGAGCTCTAGTAAAATAATCTCTTCCCATATCGTCTGTTCCAAACCAATGTATCGAACTTGGTTGCATATATTTTTCAGCAATGCTCACCTTATCCGGATCATATGGAGATAATGGTGCACACAGTGAAGCAATCACAATAATCAAAAGCATAAAAAGCAAAATAACTGCAACCTTATTTTTACGAAGATTATAGATAAAATCATTAATAAAACTTCTCTCTTCTCTCTCAATACGGTCTTTTTGCGAAATGCTTAAAGGATTCAATTGTTCTTGACTGTAACTTATATCTGTCAAACTGCTTTTCCTCCTTCCAGTTTGATCCTAGGATCTGCAAAATGATAGCATATATCTGCCAGAAAATTTCCGGTAATCAGCACAATGCAAGAAAGCATAGTAGTTCCCATTATCAACGGATAATCACGGGTTCTGATTGCTGTAATTCCAAAAGTTCCAAGTCCCGGCCATCCAAATACTGTTTCAACAATATAGGATCCGGCTACAAGGCTTCCAAGATTCATCCCAACAACTGTAATAATAGGAAGAAGGCAATTTTTCATGACATGATGAAATAGAATTTGTTTTTCAGGTGTTCCTTTTGCTCTAGCTGTAAGTACATAATCTTCTTCCATCTGCGTAATAACATTTGCCCGGATATACCTAACATAAATAGATATTTTACTGATGCTGAGAGCAAGCACCGGCATGATAGCATGTTTCACAACATCCCAAAACGAATTTTCTCCTGTTGTATGCATTCCAGATCCGGGGAGAAGCTTCAATTTCAACGATAAAAATAAAATCATTAGAATTGCAAACCAGAATTCAGGAATAGAAATACCGATATAATTAAATACACTAATTGTTTTATCTGCAAGTGTATTTTTCTTGCTACCTGCTATCAAACCAAGCGGTATTGCCACTGCAAGTGAAAATAATATCGATGCACCCATAATCCCAAGTGTAGCTGGTAGTTTTTCTAAAATTTGTGTAGTAACTTTTCTTTTATTATGTATCGAATATCCCCAATCACCTTTCAGAATCTGTTTCACCCATTTGACATATTGGACGGGTACCGGCTGATTCAGTCCCATATTTTCCCGGACAATTTCCATATCTTCATCTGTCATGTTCGGTGTCCTATAAAATTCTGCAGGATCTCCGGGCGCCATATAGATCATCGCAAAAGACAAAATCGAAGCCAATATAATAACCGGAATAACTTGAAGAATACGTTTGATTATATATCTTTTCATTTCATTCCTCCAAACTGACAATATAATACAAGAAAAGGAAGGACTTCCACCTTCCTTTTCTAATCTTCGTATTCTACGCTAATTTTTATTTTGTAAGATGAAATTTTGTAAAATCTTCGAAGAGAGTATTCATGCCATAATCTTCAAATCCCTCATAATTATTCTGCATAACTACAACATAATTCGTATCTGAAATAGAAACAAGTGAATAGCAATCCTGTGCGGCTTTATATGCTTTTTCTGCTCCTGCTTTTCTTGCTTCCATATTTGTAGTCATCTCTGTTTCTCCCCAGGCAGCATCTACATCCTGTGATACATCATATCCCATATATCCGCCATATGCAGATGTATAAAATGGCATTGAATGGAATTCTTCTCCATTTGACATATAACCGCTTGTAAGGAAATCCCACGGCTGTGCGCCAGTCTGTGCAGCAAAGAATCCTGCTGAATCAAGTCCCTGGACTTCCACCTCAACGCCAATTTCTTTCAACTGTTGCTGAATCATAAGCGCAGTACTTTCCATACCAGTTCGATTGTTATTGAATACATAAGTTAATTTCTTCCCTACAATCCCTGCTTCCTCAGCAAGTTTCTTAGCCTCTTCCAGATTTTGCTCATAATTTACATATTCATCAATATAAAAATAAGATAACCTGCTAAACATACTATTTGCCGGAACTGCAAAAGTATCGTCTCCATAAACACCTTCAACAATTTCCGGAATATTAAGTGCAAGACAAATTGCCTGACGTGCTTTCTTATCCTGAAGGATTCCTTTATTACTCATAATTAAGAAATTGATACGACCTTCTGGAAAATTATACACTTTATAGTCTTCATTGTTCTCATAAGCTTCTAAAGATTTTGCATCTGTTACACGCAACATATTGATTTCACCATTCTGGAATGCAACTTCTCTTGCACTAAAATCAGGCATGATTTTGAATTCAATCGTATCAAGACTAGGCTCAGTACGATAATAATCTTCATTCTTTTCTACAACAATTTTTTCACCCGGAATATATTCTTTTAATTTGTATGGACCAGATCCGATTGCAGATGAATATTTTTCTTCATCTGTAAGACTGTCATCTTCCCAGATGTGTTTCGGCATAATATGAAGCTCACCAATACTGTACATCATAGATGCATGCGGATATGGTGAAATTACTTTCACAGTCAGATCATCTACTTTCTCTGTTGTGAGAGGCTGACCACCAGATGTGACTCGCATATTATCTGTTCCTTTTTGGTTGTCCGAATTCTGGAGCCACTCAATTGTATAGATTAAATCATCTGCTGTAATCTTCTCACCGTCATGCCATTTCAGATCATCTCTGAGTTTGACTGTCATAGTTGTACCATCTTCAGACAATTCACAGGATTCCGCCAAATAATACCGTACTCCATCACTGGTCACACTACAGAGTTCATCGTAAATGGTACTTAATACCATCTCTGCATCGTCATCTCCCGAAATGGTACCATAATTAAATGATTTCAAATCCGATCCAATCGGTATCGACAAATTACCACCGCTAATCGGCTCCGATTCCTTGGTTTCTTCTGTTTTTTGGACTTCTTCAGATTGGGAAGAATCTTCTTTTTTTCCTCCGCATCCGGCCACAAGCATCATAGTCATTGTCAAGCACAGCAAAACACTTACAATTCTTCTTTTCATTTCTTCCTCCTGTATTATAAATAAACAAATGAATTACAAAATAAATTATAGAAACCAGTCAAATAATTGTCAATTATTTGACGCTCTATTCATTATAAATATTTATTATATATACGTATATATATTCATATTATCTATAATTATTTGAAACAATGTACTAGTCCATCTACAGCAGTAACTACATTTTCAAATGAAGTAGCCAGATTCATTCTTATAAATCCTCGATAACGTTCTCCGCCAAACCAATCTCCAAAATCCACTGCCAATTTACATTCATTGATTATCTTATCTTTTATCTTTTCTGTTTTCTCATATGCTCGTAAATCAACCCATGCAAGATATGTCCCTTCGAGCGGTGATACTACGACCTGTGGAAGTTTTTCTTTTAAAGTGTCACTCAGATAATGAAAATTTTTAACAATTTGACATTTTACTGCTTCATACCATTCTTCTCCACCTCTGTATGCTGCTTCCGCCGCGATATATCCGAAAGTATTGCCACTTTTCACACGGATTCCTTCCACAAATTGATCCCATTTTTGGCGAAGTGCATTGTTTGCAATTAAAATAATAGAATTTTGAACACCTGCCAGATTAAAAGTTTTAGATGGTGCTGTCATTGATATCAACATGTCATGATATTCCTCATCTAAAAGAGCTGGAATATTCTTATGCCCTTCATAAGTCAAATCTTGATGAATTTCATCCGAGATCACCATAACATGATGCTTTTTGCATATCTCCAGCATACGCGAGAGTTCTTCTTTTTTCCAGACACGCCCTACTGGATTATGAGGAGAACACATAATAAACAGTTTGACTTGATTTTCTTCGATTTTCTTTTCAAAATTATCATAATCTATGGTGTATATTCCTTTTTGATTTTTCAAATCACAGGTAATTAGCTTTCTTTTATTATTCTTGATTGCATTCATGAATGGATAATATACCGGAGTCATTACAATGACTGCATCTCCAGGATCTGTCATGATTTGTATTGCCCAGCTAAATCCAGCTACAACTCCCGGTGAAAATCTGATCCATTCTTTTTCAACTTGAAAGTCATAGTGTTTCTTCTCCCATTCCAAAAAAGCATCATAATATGAGGGTGGCACGGCATAATATCCAAAAACTCCTTGTTCTACATAATGCATCATTGCTTCTTTTACACAGCCAGGTGCCTGAAAATCCATATCTGCAACCCACATAGCAATCAGATCATCTCGTCCAAACATATAAGAAAGACCATCCCACTTTCCGCAATTTGTATTTCTGCGATCTACGTACTTCAATTCTTCCATTTTTATCCCCTTTCAGAAACTTTTGCTAAATCTAATGATAGCACTTTCTACTTTCAGCTTCCAATCAAGAATATAAATGGAACCGGCTTATTATTTACTTTTTCTATAAGTATTCTTCTCGCTATTATTTATGATACGGCTCCCCCGAAATAATCCTGTAGCTCCGGTAAATCTGCTCCAGCAGAATCACCCTCATCAATTGATGCGGAAACGTCATTTTCGAAAAACTAAGCGCAAAATCCGACCGTTTTATCACATCTTCCCCGAGTCCGATCGACCCGCCGATAATAAACATAATATGACTGACTCCGCGTATTCCCAGAGTATCGATCTTCTCTGCCAATTCCTCAGAAGTCATCATTTTCCCTTTAATTTCCAGCGTAATCACAAATGCATCATCTTTGACATATTTCAGAAGTCTTTCTCCTTCTTTATCCCGTATTACATTTTCTACAACTTCACTTGCATTATCCGGAGTTTTTTCATCTGCCACTTCGATGATCTCCAGCTTGCAATATTTACTCAGCCGTTTTGAATATTCTGCGATTGCGTCTTTCAAGTATTTTTCTTTTATTTTACCTACTGTAAGTAACGTAATTTTCATATTTTACCATCCTTTTTCATATAGTCCGGAACTAATTATAGCAGAAAAAAGGTATCAGTAAAACTACCGATACCTTTATACTATCTATTTATTTATCATGAATCATACAGTGAAGTTCCTGAAGGGATCTGACTTCTCCGCATCCCTGCTTCTTCATGGATTTGATTCCGCTTACGGTTGCCTTTGCTGCCGCAATTGTCGTCATGTACGGTACTTTCTTCTTGATTGCCGCTTTTCGCAGGTAGCTGTCATCCCAGATCCGGTCTTTTCCGATCGGGGTATTCACGATCAGATCGATCTTTCCGTTTGTGATCAGATCCAGCATGTTCGGTCTTCCTTCCTGCAGCTTGTTGATCATCTCCGCCTCGATTCCGTTTTCGCGAAGAAGTTCGCAGGTGTGTCTGGAAGCGATGATCTTGAAGCCGGTTTCTGTAAATTCACGTGCCAAATCGACAACTTCCGGTTTGTCCTTATCATTTACGGAGATCAGTACAGTGCCTTCCAGAGGAAGTCTGGTCTGGGTAGCTTCCTGTGCTTTGAAGAAGGCTTCTCCGTAAAATCTGGAGAGTCCGAGCACTTCTCCGGTAGACCGCATTTCAGGTCCGAGTACCGGGTCAACTTCCTGGAACATATTGAACGGGAATACGGCTTCTTTGACTCCGTAATACGGAATGTTCTGCTCTTTCAGTGCCGGTACCGGTGACGGTCTTCCGGTCAGTTCGGATGTCACGATATCGATGGCCAGCGGCACCATACGGATGTTGCATACTTTGGATACGAGCGGTACCGTACGGGATGCGCGAGGATTTGCTTCGAGCACATATACTTTGCCGTTCTCGATCGCATACTGCATATTCATAAGGCCGCGGACACCCATTTCTTCTGCGATCCTTCTGGTGTATTCCTTGATCGTCTGTACATTTTCTTCGGAAATGTATTTAGATGGAACGATACATGCAGAATCACCGGAGTGTACACCTGCAAGTTCGATGTGCTCCATAACTGCCGGAACAAATGCATGGGTTCCATCGCTGATTGCATCGGCTTCGCATTCGGTTGCATGTCCGAGAAAACGGTCGATCAGGATCGGTCTGTCCGGTGTCACACCGACTGCAGCCTGCATATATTCTACCATACTTTCTGCGTCATAAACGACTTCCATTCCACGTCCGCCGAGTACGTAGGAAGGACGTACCATTACCGGATAACCGATTTCTTCAGCAATAGCGAGTGCTTCGTCTACCGTAACCGCCATTCCGGATTCCGGCATCGGGATCTCAAGCTTCTCCATCATTGCACGGAACAAATCCCGGTCTTCTGCCATATCGATTACAGACGGAGCAGTTCCGAGAATCTTCACACCATTTTTCTCCAGGTCCGCAGCCAGGTTCAGCGGTGTCTGGCCTCCGAACTGTGCGATTACACCGACCGGTTTCTCTTTTTTGTAAATGCTGAGTACATCTTCCAGTGTAAGCGGCTCAAAATACAGTTTGTCAGAGGTATCATAATCCGTAGAAACAGTTTCCGGATTACAGTTGACAATGATCGTCTCAAATCCAAGCTTCTTCAGTGCAAGGGACGCATGTACACAGCAATAATCAAACTCAATTCCTTGTCCGATGCGGTTCGGTCCGCCGCCGAGGATCATGATCTTCGGCTTGTCATTATTTACCGGATTCTTATCTTCGGCATTGTAGGTGGAGTAGTAATATGCGCTGTCCTTGGTACCGCTTACATGAACGCCCTCCCATGCCTCTTCCACTCCGAGACTGATTCGCTTGTTCCGGATGTCTTCTTCCGGAACTTCCAGAATCTGGCTCAGATATTTATCGGAAAATCCATCTTTCTTTGCCGTGATCAGCGCTTCATCAGAAGGAAGCTGGCCTTTATTCTGCATCAAAGCCTCTTCCTCTTCCACGAGTTCCTTCATCTGCTCTATAAAATAATGTTTTACTTTCGTAATTTCATGAATTTCTTCTACTGTTGCACCTTTCCGGAGTGCCTCATACATCACAAAATGCCTTTCACTGGACGGAGTGATCAGAAGTCTCAGGAGTTCTTCTTTTGACTTGCTGTCGAAGTCTTTCGCATGCCCCAGTCCGTAGCGCCCTGTTTCCAGGCTTCGGATTGCTTTCTGGAACGCTTCTTTGTAAGTCTTACCGATACTCATGACTTCACCGACGGCGCGCATCTGGGTGCCCAGTTTATCTTCCACACCTTTGAATTTTTCAAATGCCCAGCGTGCGAATTTGATCACGACATAATCGCCGTCTGGTACGTATTTATCCAATGTGCCGTATTTTCCGCAAGGAATGTCTTTCAGCGTGAGGCCGGTTGCCAGCATTGCTGAAACAAGAGCGATCGGAAATCCGGTTGCTTTGGAAGCAAGCGCGGAAGAACGGGATGTTCTCGGGTTGATCTCAATGATAATGTCACGATCGGTCTTCGGATCATGTGCCCACTGCACGTTGGTTCCACCGATGACCTGGATGGATTCCACGATTTTATAGGACTTCTCCTGAAGACGTTTCTGAACTTCTTCGGAAATCGTAAGCATCGGTGCGGAACAGAATGAATCACCTGTATGGATACCCAGCGGGTCTATATTTTCTATAAAACATACGGTGATCATGTTATTCTCAGAGTCACGCACCACTTCCAGCTCTAATTCTTCCCAGCCGAGGATCGATTCTTCGACCAGCACCTGTCCTACAAGACTCGCCTGAAGGCCACGAGCACAGACCGTTTTCAATTCCTCTACATTGTATACAAGTCCGCCGCCGGAGCCGCCCATCGTATAAGCCGGACGAAGGACCACCGGATAACCAAGTTTATCAGCAATCGCAAGTGCTTCATCAACCGAATAGGCAACCTCACTTCTTGCCATCTCGATCCCAAGGCCTTCCATTGTCTTCTTGAACTCGATACGGTCTTCCCCACGTTCTATTGCGTCTACCTGTACACCGATTACTTTTACATTATATTTATCAAGTATTCCTTTCTGTGAAAGCTCGGAACAAAGATTCAGTCCGGACTGTCCTCCAAGATTTGGGAGCAGTGCATCCGGTCTTTCCTTCGCAATGATCTGTTCCAGCCGTTCCACATTCAGCGGTTCAATATACGTAACATCCGCAATCTCCGGATCTGTCATAATTGTAGCCGGATTTGAATTAACAAGTACAATCTCATACCCCAGATTTCTGAGTGCCTTACATGCCTGTGTGCCTGAATAGTCAAACTCACACGCCTGTCCGATGATGATCGGCCCTGAACCGATGATCAGTACTTTATGGATGTCTTCCCTCTTTGACATACTCGTTTCCTCCTATATGTATCATTTTATTTTTGCCCAATCATATTATACATGAAACCATATAGGCTGGCAATGTAAAATCTTCAGTTGTTGCATAACGATAACAATATGTTCCAAGACAGAAAGAGAGATACAGATCTCTTTAAAACTGTACCTCTCTTTTATATGTTTCAATCGCAATGTTCAATTAGAAATCTACTTCTGTTCCGTAGTATGTACATGTCAGAAGTTTTTCCATTGCTTCCGGATCGATCGCTCTTGGGTTGGATCCTGTGCAGGCATCTCCAACTGCAAGCTCGGCAATCTTAGCAACTTTTTCTTTGAATTCTTCTTCATTGATTCCGAATTCTTTCAGAGTCTTCGGGATATTCAGTTTGACGTTAAATGCATCGATCTTTTCACATAAGCTGTTAATCAGAGCTTTTTCAGAGGTTCCCGGAAGTCCCATTCTGCGTGCTATTTCTGCATAGCGTCCTGCTGCGACTTTGTCATGTGCATTGTATTTGATTACATACGGCAGATAAATTGCATTTGCACATCCGTGTGGAATATGTCCTGTTGAGAATGCAGCACCTGTCTTATGTGCCATAGAATGTACGATACCAAGTAAAGCATTGGAAAATGCCATACCTGCAAGGCACTGTGCATAATGCATCTGTTCTCTGGCATCCATATCACAGTTGTAAGAAGCCGGGAGATAATCAAACACCATTTCAATTGCCTGAAGCGCAAGTGGGTCTGTAAAAGGTCCGTTCAATGTAGATACATAGGCTTCGATAGCATGGGTAAGTGCATCCATACCTGTGTAAGCAACCTGTTTAACAGGAAGTTTTTCAACAAGTTCCGGATCAACGATTGCAACGTCCGGTGTAATATTGAAGTCAGCAAGCGGATATTTCACGCCTGTCTGATAGTTGGTAATTACAGAGAATGCTGTTACTTCTGTAGCAGTTCCGGATGTTGTCGGGATAGCACAGAATTTTGCTTTCTGTCTTAATTCCGGGAAATTAAACGGAATGCAAAGCTCTTCAAATGTCGTATCCGGATATTCATAGAATGCCCACATTGCTTTTGCAGCATCGATCGGAGAACCTCCGCCCATGGATACGATCCAGTCCGGCTCGAATTCGCGCATAACTTCTGCGCCTTTCATAACGGTTTCTACAGACGGATCCGGCTCCACACCCTCAAACAGTCTGACTTCCATGCCTGCTTCTTTTAAATAACTTACAGCTTTATCAAGGAAGCCCTGGCGTTTCATAGAACCTCCGCCTACTACAAGGATGGCTTTTTTCCCTTTTAAGTTCTTCAGTTCTGCCAGGCAGCCCTTTCCATGGTATACATCTCTTGGTAAAGTAAATCTGCTCATTATTAGCATCTCCTTTTCTTTGTTAATATTTTAACCATATTATATATCTGTTAAATATTTAACGCAATAAGAATAACTAAAATAATTGTACTAAATTCAATACAAAATTGGTAGGAATTTATGCGTTCAAGATGATTTCTGCTACTTCTGCAGTTGTCTTGGCAATATAGTCCGCTCCGGCTTCTTCCAGTTCTTTCCGGTCACCGTACCCGTATAAGACCCCCATACAGGATAATCCGTTTTCTTTTGCTCCTAGGACATCGTGCTCCCGGTCTCCGACCATAAGTACCTGATGCTTTTCTTCTTCCGTGATTTCTAACGTATTCAGCGCATATCGGATCACATCAGCTTTCCGGATACGCGCCTCATCCATGGTTGCGCCACACACGCAGGCATAGTCCCCGGTAAATCCGAAATGCTCTGCAATTCTTCTCGCAAACGGTTCCGGTTTCGAAGTTGCCACTGCCAATATGAGTCCTTGTTCCTTCAATCTTTTTATACTCTCATCAAATCCGTCATATACAGAATTTTCAAAGATACCTTTTTCTGTATAATATTCTCGATAATACCTGACAGCTTTCGCGGCATCTTCTTCACTCATTCCATAGTATTTCATCATCGAATCGGTGAGTGGCGGACCGATAAATCTTTTTAATTTTTCTCTGTCTTTTTCCTCATACCCCATTTTCTCCAACGCATACGCCACCGAATTCATGATTCCAGGACCGGATTCTGTAATCGTCCCGTCTAGATCAAATAAAATATATTTAAACTTCATTCTTTTCCTCTTTCCTGATCGGTACTTTCAATTTCTTTAATTCTTCTTTTTCCTCTTGAGAAACCCGGTAGGATTCTCTTATTTTCTGGATTGCTTTATTCTGTGTAAATGTATCCAGATGATTGTGCTCCAGAAATGCTCTGGTTTTTTCGGGGAATTTCACATAGCACATGGAAATCGCCCAGGCAACTGCCATTTTTACATAATATCCTTCATGTTGAATCTTATCAAAGATTTTCAACAAACGATCTATGTATTCCTCATTTATAAAATAATCCATAAGCCCAACAACACCGAAACGGATGCTGAACTCGGTACCCTCCTCGACTTTCTGCCGCAGATAAGAATACCATATTTCTGGTTTTTTCTGCATGAATTTGTAAGTGCTCATGCAGCTGTCACAGACGGCCCAGTTATCGATCTCGGGTACAAACCGGTTCAGATACTGCATTCTTTCTTCATCATCCATCTTTGCGTACCCGATGATCATACCACGGATCATCACTTCCTCGTAGGTGTCAGGGCAACACTTCTCTAAATAATTTCTCCAATCCTCTTTAGCGGCACTTCTTGCAATTTTACGCAGCTCGGGAATGCGTACTCCCATAATATTTTCTGTTCCCGGCACCAGTCCCGAATGAAATTCCCTGTACTTTGGATCTGCTTTTTCAAGAAGTTCCGATTTTATTCTTTCCGATAAATTGTCCATTATACTCACCTTGTAAAAAATGAGCCTCTCTTTTGGAGAGAGACTCATTTGATCACGATTATGAATCATTCAGATTATTTGTTTGAAAGGAATTCGTGAATACCTTTTGCTCCTGCTTTACCAGCACCCATTGCAAGGATAACAGTTGCTGCACCTGTAACAGCATCACCGCCGGCATAAACACCTTCTTTGGAGGTCTTTCCGGTTTCTTCATCTGCTACGATACATTTCCACTTGTTAACTTCCAGACCTTCTGTTGTAGAAGAAATCAACGGGTTCGGAGAAGTACCAAGTGACATGATAACTGTGTCAACATCGATCACAAATTCAGAACCTTCTACAGCTACCGGGCGTCTTCTTCCGGATGCATCCGGCTCACCAAGTTCCATACGTACACACTTGATTCCTTTTACCCATCCGTCTTCTTCAAGGATCTCTACCGGATTAGTAAGAAGATCAAACTGAACACCTTCTTCTTTTGCATGATGTACTTCTTCTACTCGTGCCGGAAGTTCTTCTTCAGAACGACGGTAAACGATATGTACTTCTGCGCCAAGACGAAGTGCTGTTCTTGCAGCATCCATTGCTACGTTACCACCACCGACTACAGCAACTTTCTTTCCTGCTACAATCGGAGTATCGTAAGAATCATCAAACGCCTTCATAAGGTTACTTCTTGTCAGGTACTCATTTGCTGAGAACACGCCGTTCGCGTTTTCTCCTGGAATACCCATGAATTTCGGAAGACCTGCTCCTGAACCGATGAATACTGCTTCAAATCCTTCATCTTCGATTAACTGATCGATCGTTGTAGATTTGCCGATTACAACGTTGGATTCGAATTTAACACCGAGCTCTTTCACTTTATCGATTTCTTTAGCAACAACTTTCTGTTTCGGAAGACGGAATTCCGGAATACCATATACCAGTACACCGCCCAGTTCATGAAGTGCTTCAAATACAGTTACATCGTAACCTAATTTAGCAAGGTCGCCGGCACAGGTAAGACCTGCTGGACCGGAGCCGATTACAGCTACTTTGTGTCCGTTCTTGACTTCTGCTCCAACCGGTTTGATATCATGTTCCAGCGCATAGTCAGCTACGAAACGCTCCAGTTTACCGATTGAGATCGGCTCACCTTTGATACCGCGGATACATTTACCTTCACACTGTGATTCCTGAGGACATACACGTCCGCAAACAGCCGGAAGTGCGGAAGACTGTCCGATAATCTTATAAGCTTCCTCAATATTGCCTTCTTTTACTTCGTGAATGAATCCAGGAATATTGATTCCTACCGGACATCCCTTTACACACTGTGCATTCTTACAGTTGATACAACGGGAAGCTTCTGCTGTAGCTTCTTCCTGATTATATCCATAACATACTTCTTCAAAATTTGTTGCACGTACCTTCGGATCCTGTTCTCTTACAGGTACTTTCTTTAATACGTCTGCCATTATTCGTCACCTCCGCAATGACCGCATCCACCGTGATGTGTGTCACCTTCCTGTAATTTTAACAATGCTCTGCCTTCTTCAGTCTTGTACATCTGCTGTCTCTTCATTGCTTCGTCAAAGTTTACAAGATGTCCGTCAAATTCCGGTCCGTCTACGCATGCGAACTTGATCTCATCACCAACATGCAGACGACATGCGCCGCACATTCCTGTACCGTCTACCATGATCGGATTCATACTTACAATGGTAGGAATCTCCAGTTTCTTGGTAAGCAGGCAGACAAATTTCATCATGATCATCGGTCCGATTGCTACACAAACGTCATACTTATTGCCTTCTTCGATCAGTTTTTCGATCTTGGTTGTTACCATTCCGGCATGTCCGTATGTTCCGTCATCTGTACATGGATAATAATTTCCGGCAACGGCTTCCATTTCTTTCTCAAGAATCAGCATGTCCTTTGTCTTTGCTCCGACAATAACATCTACATCGATTCCGTGTGCTTTCATCCACTTAACCTGCGGATAAACAGGTGCAGCACCTACACCACCGGCAACAAATAAGATTTTCTTATTCTTCAGGCTTTCCAGATCTTCTTTTACAAATTCTGATGGGCATCCAAGCGGACCTGTGAAATCTCTGAAATAATCCCCTTCTTTTAATGATGCCATCTTCTCTGTAGAAGCGCCAACTGACTGGAATACAATCGTGATGGTTCCTGCTTCTCTGTCGTAATCGCAAATCGTAAGCGGAATTCTTTCCCCTTTGTCATCCATCTTAACGATTACAAACTGCCCCGGTTCACAATGCTTTGCAACACGAGGAGCTTCAACATCCATAAGATAAATCTTATCAGCTAATTTTTCAGCTTTTGTTATCTTGTACATTGCTTATGCCTCCTAATTGTTTTACTCTCTTTATGATAAATTATAAACAATTAAATATCAAGTACTTCTTCTACTTTTATTCTGATAAAATCAACTCATATTTTCGAATCGTGACATCGCTGATCCGTCCTTTTTTATTTACAAGCACTGCTTTAAAGGTAATACTTCCCTCAGACATCGTGATCGGACCTGTATACTTCACCGTAGTGGAAGACGATGGATCCGGATCACTTCCATCCGTCGTATAATAACCTTCATAGTTTTCAGGTACCACGATTTCAATGCTTTGCACGGTATCATACGATCCCGTTGACGGCGTCACAGACGGCGCATCTTCAATCGGAAACTCGATCGTGTAGGTCTTCCTGGCAACCAGACTGGGAATTCCTTTTTCGTTTACGGAAATTGCTCTGATCTCCGTTACTCCTTCGTCAAGCCGAATCGGTTCCGTATACTTCAGACTATTCTGAGTCGGATCGGTTCCATCGGTCGTATAGTAGATGGCCGTTCCTGTGCCGGTAAGTTCCAATGCCTGAATTTCTTCATATTCTTTCATCTCATCCAGACTGTATTCCGGTTCTTCCGAAATATAATCACTACATGCTGAGAGAACCTGTTCACTTGTACACTGATCAAGAAGAACGGACACCTTCATCTTCTGATCCGTATCTATGTAGAATTGAATCGCTTTTTGATAAATTTCCGTGTTCGAAGGCTGTTCTTTGATTGCATTCAGAAAAACCTTTTCTCCGCTTTCTGTATCATTCTGTGCCAGATAGACCTTCGCAAGTCCTTCATAGGCCTCACCACGCTTCTCATTTTTAGAAACAGCCTTTTCAAAGCAAAGAAGTGCCTCCTTGTATTTGCCGTTTTCCAACATCCGGTAGCCTTTATTCACTTTACCGGTATAAGAATTCAAATATACAATTACACCGACGATCAAAGCCAGGATAACCCCGGAAAATAAAATGATTCGTTTTCGGATTTTCTTTTTCTTTGCAATCTGTTTCTTTCGTTCTATTCTCTTCTTTCGCTCTCTGAGTTCTTCCGGAGTCAAATTACCGCTACGACCTTTTCCCGTATTTCTGCGAGGATTGGCTTTCCCGCTGCTTACCTGACCGGCTGAAGTTCTCTCCGAGGTACTCCTTCTTCCGTCCCTTGCGTGTCCTACCGGATCAAATGATTCCGTTACAGCACCTTTTACCTGAGCTGCGAGTACGTCATCAAGCGGATTATAGTCAGGCACGATTTGTATTTCCCGGCCGCATCGGGGACAGATCAGACGATCGTCCGGGATTTGCGCTCCACAGTTCATACATTTCATTGTCTTTCGTCTCCTTCCGTTTTTCTAAACGTATTCTTCTATATATTGTTCAAATTCTTCCATCGACATCAGCACTTTTCTTGGTTTTGTTCCTTCTTCCTCGCCTACAACCCCGGCTTCTGCAAGCTGATCCATAATTCGTGCTGCACGGTTAAATCCAATCTTGAATACTCTTTGAAGCATGCCGATCGATGCTTTATCTTTCTCAATAATAAATTTGCCTGCTTCCACGAAATAAACATCCCGGTCATCCGCTCCTCCGGATGCCTGAGCAGCCGACGGATTCAGATTAACGTGGTTCTGGATATCTTCGTTGTAAGTGATCTTGCCACTGTTTTCTTTCAGATACTCGACAACATTCTGTACTTCTTTGTCAGAAACAAATGCTCCCTGAACACGCACAGGTTTCTGATATCCTGCCGGATAGAAAAGCATATCACCTTTTCCGAGAAGTTTCTCTGCCCCGTTCATGTCAATAATCGTTCTGGAATCGACCCCCGATGAGACGGAAAATGCGATTCTTGACGGCATATTTGCTTTGATCAGACCGGTAATGACATTAACCGATGGTCTCTGTGTCGCAAGTACCAGATGGATTCCGGCTGCACGTGCAAGCTGGGCAAGACGGCAGATCGATTCTTCCACATCTCCCGGTGCAACCATCATGAGATCTGCAAGCTCATCTACGATAATCACGATCTGCGGCATCTTCTGCGGCTTATCAGGATCGTCAATATCTTTGATATTTTCTACTCTGTCATTGAAACCTTTGATATCTCTTACATTGTATTCAGCAAAAAGCTGATACCGCTTATTCATTTCTGCAACCGCCCAATTCAGCGCACCTGCCGCTTTCTTGGGATCCGTTACAACCGGGATCAGAAGATGCGGAATCCCGTTATAGACACTTAGTTCTACTACTTTCGGGTCTACCATAATCAGTTTTACTTCATCCGGTTTTGCTTTATAAAGAATACTCATGATCAATGTATTGATACAGACGGATTTTCCGGAACCGGTTGCTCCTGCTACAAGAAGATGCGGCATTTTCGCAATATCAGACACAACAACCTTTCCGGCAATGTCCCGACCTGTAGCAAATGCAATTTTTGATTTATTCTTTTTAAACTCATCAGACTCCAGCAGATCACGCAGCATGACTGTAGAATTTTCCTTATTCGGAACTTCGATTCCAACCGCCGCTTTTCCCGGGATCGGTGCTTCTATTCGGATATCGGCAGCAGCAAGATTCAGCTTAATATCATCGGCCAAGCCAACGATTTTACTGACTTTCACGCCCATTTCCGGCTGCAGTTCATATCTGGTAACAGAAGGTCCACAGCTGATGTTCGTAATTGTAACATTGACCCCGAATGTCTGGAGTGTCTTCTGAAGCTTCATGGCAGTCTCTCTAAGATGCTTATCGGAATCCCCGCCGCTTCCTGATCCCTTCTTAAGAAGAGAAATGGGTGGGAAGCTGTACTCTTTCGGCATCTGTGTCTGTGATATGATTTGTTCCACATCCGCTGTTTCTTTCGAGACATCTGCCTTCATTTTTGATGAATTGCGTTTATTCTGAGGAACATCCGCCGTATGATCCTGAGCTGTGATTCTTTCTGAAACAGTCTCAGGCTGTGTTTTCCCGGATGCTGCCTTTGCTTCTTCCATCGCATCTTTCAGGAAATCCGGGACATGCTCAGCCGGATTTACAGACGGTTCCGGTTCGGGCTCCGGTTTCAACTCTACTGCAGAAAGCGGCATTGCACGGTTAATTACAACATCGTCAAGTGCAATCTGACCAGTCTGCTCCATGATATGCTTCGCTGCTGCCTCTTCCGCCCCTGCAATCACCGTGTTAACATCTTGTTTCGAACGCTTTGTTGCTTTCACTCTCGATGTGCGTTTTTTCTGTTCTTTCTTATCGGTTTCCGATTCGGTTTTCGGCTCTTCCAGCTTCCTGTCCAGTGTGGTATTAAACGACACACCGGAGACTTGGTGATCCATCCGCTTCTGTTCCCTTTCCTGTTCGCGAACCTGCTCCTTCTGCATCTTCTTCTCGATAGATTCTTCTCTGTGACGCTTCATATCTTCACGCGCGCGGTCATAAGCCTTCTCGCTTCCCTTTCTCACTCCGCGTAAAACAGAGCGTTCTGTGATCAACACAATGCAGATGATCATCAGAATCACTACGACAACATATGTACCGGCCACTCCGATCGCAGGCACCATCAGATCTGCAATACCTTCACCAATCAGTCCGCCTCTGTCATTCAGAAGCTGGAGAAGCACACACAACAGAATTGTAAGTACGGCGGCGGCCGATATTTTTATATATGCAACCGAATTTCCTCTATTAGAAACCACAAAAGCAACTCCGCAAAATAACAGGATCGGAAATACATACGCCATCCATCCGATATATTTCTGCATCACTCCAGCGATCTTCGCTCCGACAAATCCTGCCAGCCCGAAATTACTGATTACAAGGAGAATACTCACTGCCAATGTCACCCAAATCAGAATCTCTCCTGCAATAAAACTGTTCTGAGAGGCAGCTGCAGCTGTTTTTGTCTTTTTTACTCCCCCGGTATTCCCTGTTTTCTTTTTTGTCTGACTTCTCCCCTTCGATTTAGAAGAGGTGGAAGTCCTTGACGTTTTTTCCTTTCCCTCTGTTTTTGAAGCCATAAAACTTCCCCCTTATCAAATATACCCCTTTTATCTTTGCCGGTTTAATAATCGGCTGATTTTATACATACTATACTATTATAGCATTAGCCGCCGTTCGTGTCATTACTTAATTTTCATCAGACTTTTTTTGTTTTTCCCGGATCATTTCATGCAATTTTTTCAAAGCCTGACTGATTCCGCCTACTTCATCAATGAGACCTTCTCTCACGGCCTGCTCTCCGTCGAGCATCGTACCTACATCTTTTACCAATTGTGTCGGATCCAGCATCAGTTCTTCAATGCGTTCCTGACTCATCTTTGAGTGGGCAGCCAGAAATCCGGTAATCCGATCCTGCGTCTTCTCCATATTTCGAAGGCTCTGCATGACACCGATAAACATACCGCTGGTTCTGACTGGATGAATGATCATGGTGCCACTCGGAACAATGAAAGAATAATCCGCCGAAACCGCCAGTGGCCCTCCAATAGAATGACAGCCGCCAAGTACCAGCGAAACGGTCGGTTTACTGAGGGAAGCTATCATTTCTGCAATGGCTAATCCTGCCTCCACATCACCTCCGAGTGTATTAAGAAGGATCAGTACTCCGTCAACTTCCTCACTATTTTCTATCTGGGCCAGCTTAGGTAGAAGATGTTCATATTTGGTTGCCTTCGTATTTCCGGACACCGCTTCATGTCCTTCAACTTCTCCTATCACCGTCAGAAGTTCAATCCGGTGTGCATGACCTTCTTCAAGCGGAAGTGTTCCCATTTCCCGGATATGAATGTCTTCCTCCGATAGATTTTCCGGTTCTTTCTTGTCATTTGCCTCTGTCTCACTCATGTTGGATCGCTTACGTATCTGATATTCTTTCACATCACTGTCTTCCATTATTGCTCCCTCTCTTTCTATACACATTTCATTCAGAACACGGTTCTCTGCAAATAAAAGTATGCACAGGGGAAGGAAATACTATACTCAAAAATGGTTCGCGGGATCATTTTTCTCATCTGCATGGCAACAAAAAGGGAGACTGCTTTTTCACAATCTCCCTAAATCATTTTATTAACTATACTGCTTCCAGTGCCTGTTTCAGGTCATCAATAATATCGTCAATATTTTCAATGCCCACACTGAAACGGATCAGATCCGGCTGTACTCCTGCTTCCAGAAGTTCTTTATCATTCATCTGACGATGTGTATGGCTTGCCGGATGAAGAACACAGCTTCTCGCATCTGCGACATGAGTCACAATCGCAATCATCTTAAGACTGTCCATCATCTTCACAGCTGCATCGCGACCACCTTTCAGACCGAATGTAATGACACCGCAAGTACCGTTTGGCATATATTTCTTGGCAAGATCATAATATTTATCACCTTCCATAGATGGGCAGTTCACCCATGCAACTTTTTCCTGGCTCTTCAGGAACTCAGCAGCCTTCAGCGCATTTTCGCAATGTCTGGGCATACGAAGATGCAGTGTCTCCAGGCCGATATTGAGAAGAAACGCATTCTGCGGTGACTGGATAGATCCAAGATCTCGCATCATCTGGGAAGTCGCTTTTGTAATGTATGCTCCTTTACCGAAACGCTCCGTATAAACCAGCCCATGATATGTCTCATCCGGAGTGGTAAGTCCCGGGAACTTATCCGCATATTTTGTCCAGTCAAAGTTACCGCTGTCAACGATCGCACCGCCGACACAGGATGCATGACCATCCATATATTTGGTGGTGGAATGTGTAACAATATCCGCGCCCCATTCAAACGGGCGGCAGTTGATCGGTGTTGCAAATGTATTATCAACGATCAGCGGGACTCCATGTGCATGTGCTGCTTTGGCAAATTTTTCAATATCCAGTACAGTAAGTGCCGGATTGGCAATCGTCTCACCGACAACAGCTTTCGTGTTCTCCCGGAAAGCTGCATCAAGTTCTTCCGGTGTGCAGTCCGGATCAACGAAAGTTGCCTGGATGCCCATCTTGCGGATGGTATGTGCATAAAGATTGTATGTACCGCCATATACGGCAGAAGAACAGATAATATGATCTCCTGCTTCCGCAATATTCATGATTGCGTAGAAATTTGCCGCCTGTCCGGATGACGTTAGCATCGCTGCATATCCGCCCTCCATATCACAGATCTTTGCTGCGACAGCATCATTGGTTGGATTCTGCAGCCTTGTGTAGAAATATCCGGAAGCTTCCAGATCAAACAATTTTCCCATCTGATCGCTGTCGTCATATTTAAATGTTGTACTTTGATAAATCGGCAGAACACGCGGTTCGCCGTTCTTCGGTGTATATCCTGATTGAATACACTTCGTCTCAATTCTGTAATCGCTCATGTTGAGTCCCCCTAAGAATATAAATATTTTGTCTTCAGAGTGCGTACCATATCGATGTACACTTCCTTACACTCTGCCGGTTTTCCATCCTCTATCAGCCTGACACATGGTTCAAGATACTGTTTCCAGATTTCCAGATAAACCTCTCCCGCATCTGTGCTGCGTCCAAGCCTCTTAACAATAGTCGGCGCTATATCATAGTATTCTCGAATGATCTGCATACCACCTTCGGAATTTGCCAGATATCCGTCACGGTAATTTCTCAGTGTTTCCAGTTCATAACAATGATCCGGCTTGCCGAGGCCCTCACAGACTGCAGTGGTTATATAGCACATCCGTGCTTTGAATCCGCCCTCAATATCTTCATATGATGATTTGCCAAGATCCATCTCCAGCCCGTTATCGTTCCACAAAACAATCATACAGTCTACGACTTTCTCACACACAGGTGTCCTGCCGTAACGCATCATCGGGATAATGAAAGACACCATTCCCATATTGTAATTCATCAGAATTTGTTCTTTCTTACGTTTGGATCCGGCTTTTTCCAGAATCTGATGCATGGCATCGGGAATCACGGACGCTACCTCTTCCACCGCCTCATCCGGATTATCAGCTTCTGCACACTCCCGTTCAATTGCATCAAAAAGGGGCTTGAATTCCTCATATTTGCTCTGGAACAAATCAGAATATGTACGTTTGTTAAATTCCTTCGCAAGAGGAACAGCCAGTTTGAACAATCTCTCCAGTTCTTCCTTCGTGTTATGAGTCATATCTGATTCCTCCGTTCCGGTATTATTCTTCCCAGTTGTGGTACACTTCCTGCACGTCGTCATCATCCTCAAGAAGATCTAAGGTCTTCTGAATATTTTTGATATCTTCTTCACTTTCCAGTGTCACCCATGTCTGCGGGATCATGGTCACTTCCGCACTTGCCATCGGGATTCCTGCTTCCTCAAGTGCAAGACGGACCTCACTGAAATCATCCGGTGAAGTAAGGATCTCAAAGCTGTCTTCTTCCTCTGAGAAATCTTCTGCACCTGCATCCAGTGCCTGCATCATCAGATCATCCGCATCCAGTTCACATTCTTCCTTATCGATAATGATCTGTCCCTTCTTGTCAAACATGAAGGAAACGCAGCCGGAGGTTCCGATATTGCCTTTTCCTTTCGTAAAAGCGCTTCGTACATTTGACGCGGTACGGTTACGATTGTCAGTCAGCGCATCGACAATGATTGCTGTACCGTTCGGGCCATATCCTTCATAAACGATATGTTCATAATTGTTCGCGTCTCCATCTCCCGCTGCTTTCTTGATGCTTCGTTCGATATTGTCATTCGGCATATTATTTGCCTTTGCTTTTGCTATTGCATCTCGAAGTCTGCTGTTATTTGCAGGATCAGCTCCGCCGCCTTCCTTTACAGCAACTGCAATCTCACGGCCGATCTTCGTAAAGATTTTTCCCTTCGCAGCATCATTTTTTTCTTTTTTATGCTTGATATTCGCAAACTTTGAATGTCCAGACATTGTATTTACCTCTCTGTTCGTATAGTATTCACTAAAATATTAATCATTTTATTTTAGCACTCTTTTCGGTTCCTGACAAGAACCAACTGTTACTTCATCTTCATAATCCGTACTTTGCGGATGGTATTGTTATCAACTGACAGTACCTGGAACACATATCCTTCAAATTGTACCGTGCATTTTTCGTCTTCAGAGGGAATTCTGTCAAGGCAATCGATCAGATAACCATTGATCGTGTCATAATCCTCTTCTTCAAAATTAATGCCCAGTATTTCTTCCAGATCTTCAAGCTGTGCCATTCCGTCTACGATATATGTACCGTCCGGCTGACTTGTGATCAGCTCCTCTTCTTCATCATATTCATCCTGAATATTGCCGACGATCTCTTCGATGATATCCTCCATCGTAACAATTCCCACGGTCTGTCCGTATTCATCGAGAACGATGACCATATGCCGTTTGTCTTTCTGCATCTGCTGAAACAACTTATCTATACTTTTTGTCTCAGGGACAAAGCTTACCGGCCGGATGATCTCTTTCAGATCCTTGATCCGGACATTTCTTAAAGAATCATCCAGATAACATTTCATGGCATCTCTGAGATGGACGATCCCGATAATATTATCAATATCCTCCTCATAGACCGGAAACCTGGAATTATTCTCTTCAAGAATAAATCTGATTGCATCTGAAAGTGTTGTATTTCCGTCCAGGCCCACAATATTTTTACGATGGGTCATGATATCTTTTGCTTCAGAATCCATATATCCGAAAACATTACAGATCATCTTCATTTCGCGCTTTGCAAGAACACCTTTCTGATAGCCTTCCTCAATCTTCTCTATAATTTCTTCAGCCACCCGCTCCTGATCTTCATTTTCCGAAAAGACTCTTCTCATTTTCTGAAGTAAACTATTGCCTTCTTCCATAATTATTTCAGTTTCTCCTTTACTATGTATGAAGCATCAGACTGACACACAATGCCTCATCAACTTTTCTCATCAGTTCCCGGTCCACATGACAGACTAAATCTTTCAGTCGCTGCTTGTCGATTGTGCGTATCTGCTCCAGCAGGACTACAGAATCCTTCACGATTTTGTACCGTCCCGAATCGATTTCAACATGTGTAGGCAGTTTTGCCTTATTCATTCGGGATGTTATAGCTGCACAAATCACAGTTGGGCTGTGCCTGTTGCCTATATCGTTCTGGATGATCAGCACCGGACGGATGCCTCCTTGTTCTGAGCCGACTACCGGACTTAAATCTGCATAATAGATATCTCCACGTCTTACCTGCACTTCATTCACTCTCCGATTTCAAGATACAAGAAGTATTCCCATCTTTCATCAGAAGTATTCCATGCATACTTTTCATTCTTATAATATTCTATTCAAAATAATCTATCTGCCTTACTACCTCTCCGCCGCGAATATATTCCCGGGGAACACGTTTATTGATGTCACAGACAAATTCATAATTAAACCTTCCGGATAATTCACTTAACGTTTCAACCGGAAGATACACCCCTTCATTTTCACCAATCAGGGTAACCTTATCTTCAAACTTCACATCGGGAATATCTGTCACGTCAACCATGAACTGGTCCATGCAGACTCTTCCAACGATCGGCGCTTTCTTCCCATGAATCAAAACATATCCTTTATTGGACAGACTCCTGGGATACCCGTCACCGTACCCGGCCGGTACTGTTGCAATCTGCATTCTCCGATCCGCTACAAAGGTTCCACCATAGCTGACGGCAGTCCCTTTTTCAATCCATTTCAAATATGTGATATGGGAAATCAATTCCATAGCCGGTTTCAATGGAACCGAATCTTTTCTCACTTCCTCAGAAGGGTACATACCGTAAGTAGATATGCCCGCTCTCACAAGATTCAGATTCAATTCCGGCTGATCGATGATCGCAGCACTGTTTGATACATGAAGTAGTGGAAAATGGATACCCCTTTTCTCCAGTTCTTCTTTAACCCGGATATATGAAGTAAATTGCTGATCTGTGATCTCCTTATTTTTCTCATCAGCCCGCGAAAAATGTGTAAACATTCCTTCCAGCTCTACACATGGAAGATGACTGATCTTTTCGATTGCGTTCACGCTTACGTCATCCGGCGCAAATCCGAGTCTGGACATTCCGGTATCAATCTTAATATGAAAGATTGCATTCATTCCCAGTTCTTCTGCTTTTGCCGATGCCAGAGCTGCCAGTTCACCGTCATAGACCGTCATACGGATCTGATGCCGAATCATCGCTTCCATCTGATCCGGGAAAATGCATCCGAGGCAAAGAATCGGTTTTCCAATCCCAGCTTTTCGAAGCAGGATCCCTTCTTCCAATGTTGCCACAGCATATCCCCATACGTACTCCACATCTTCTAACATTTCTGCAATCGGTACGGCACCATGTCCGTATCCGTCCGTTTTCACGACAACGATCATCCGCGCATCGTTTTTAATATTACGATACATCATTTGCATGTTATACATTACTGCATCAAGATCGATCACTGCGCGCAGTCTGTTATATGTCTTCATTTCAAGTTTTCCTCCAAAGTTTTTAGTGTTCTGCCAAGCCCCCGGATGAGATCTTCAGCAAGCACACTGTAGGATCCACATTCTTCTCTTGCCGTATCTCCGGCAAGGCCGTGCAGATATACTCCCAACACAGCCGCGTCAAAAGTCGGGAGGTTCTGAGCCATCAGGCCGGCAATCGTTCCTGCCAGCACGTCACCGGAACCGGCCTTCGCCATTGCTGCATTTCCGGATGAATTCAGAAACGTCGGATGTCCGCAAGCTGCGACGAGTGTTCTGCTGTCTTTCATGGCACAAACGACCTGCATTTTTTCAACAAACTCACGTAGAAGAGCGTTCCTATGATTCTTTAGTTCTGCAACAGGATATCCTGTCAATCTTGACATTTCTTTCATATGAGGTGTCAGCACATACTGTTCTTTCTGGCGCGCCCATTTTCTTCGCTCTTCTTCGGTAAATTCCGCAAGAAGATTGAGACCGTCCGCATCAATCACACACGGCTTCCGGTTCATTTCCAGCGTCATTTTAAAAAGTCTCCGCGAATACTCTGAAATTCCAAGTCCGCATCCGATGCAGACCACATCTGCCCATTGAAGCAGATCTGGAAGTTCCCGGAAACAATCTAAGGCCATCTCATCATAAGTCGTGATAATAGCTTCCGGCAGAAGCTGCTGAAGAATCTGTCTGTTGGATTCTTCCGTGTATATCCGTACAAGGCCTGCGCCTACCATGTACGCCGCATGGGCACTTAAGTACGCTGCCCCCGACATTCCCCTACTTCCGGCAATAAGAAGAACCCTTCCATAGCTTCCTTTATTGGAATCCGGCTTTCTCTCCGGCATCCTGGAAATCACATCCTGTTTTTCCAGCATAAAATAAAGATCGTCCCGGTTTTCAAAGCCCGGATCCGTAATGCCGATATCCTTTACCAGTACTTTCCCCGCATACTCGGAACCCGGAAAGAAAACCTGACCTGCCTTAGCGTATGCAAACGTGACTGTCAAATCAGCCCGGAACGCACATCCCAGTACTTCCCCGGTGTCAGCGGAAATTCCGGACGGAGTATCAATCGCAACTTTGTATCCCTGATACCGGTTCATTTGTTCAATCACATTCTGGTAATGTCCTTCGATATTTCGGCAAAGCCCGATTCCAAATACGGCATCTATAATAACACTATATTCCTTCTCCGGTAAAGTGTTTCCTACAGACACGCCCAGATTTTCCAGAATATGCATCTGCTGCTTCGTTTCTTCACTCCTGGATTCCAATTTTCCGGCAAAACACACATCGACCCTTTTTCCTTCTTCGGCAAGCAGTCTTGCCACCGCGAATCCGTCTCCACCGTTGTTGCCGGAGCCGCATACCACCAGTGCATAGGACAGATCAATCTGCTCTTCTTTCATTGCAGCCATACACTGAAGCGCCGCACGTTCCATCAGTACCAGCGAAGGAATCCCGATCTCATGGATCATTCTTCCGTCCGCCGCTTTCATCTGTTCAGCCGTCAATATATATTTCATATTCTCACCTTCCAATACGCAATAAAGAGCCCCGCAGCCGGAACTCTTCTCTCATTACGCCGATTCAGGCAAAATGTGTGTAACACATTCTGTCGAATTATGAATTATCTGTATGTTCCATATTATAACGTGTTATATTGTATGAAAGTCTCATCAGACTCTCCGATAAATGCACGTTCTCAACAATAATATTATCCGGAAGATTCAAATCTGTATGTGCAAAATTCCAGATCGCCCGCACACCATTATCAACCAGAACATTCGCAACATCTATGGCTCTTGTCTTCGGAATCGCAAGTACTCCGATTTCAATATCATTCTTCTGAATAAAATCACTCAGTTCATCCATCATCCGGATCTCCACACCGCGGATCGTAATTCCCACAAGTCGTGGATTCACGTCAAATAATCCTTTTAATACAAAACCTCTTTTTTCAAATGCTGCATAATTAGCCAGTGCCTGTCCAAGATTACCGGCACCGATAATGACCATGTTATGTTGGTTGTCCAGTCCCAGAATTTTCCCTATTTCCGTATATAAGTATTTTACATTATACCCGTATCCCTGTTGTCCAAATCCACCAAAATTATTAAGGTCCTGACGAATCTGGGATGCAGTTACTTTCATTCTCTTGCTCAAATCGTTGGAGGATATTCGTTCCACACCGTGTTCCAGCAATTCGCCAAGATAACGATAGTATCTCGGAAGTCTTCTGATTACTGCCTGAGATATTTCTCTTTCTTCCACCTGACATCCACCTTCCATTCTTATTCTAAATTTCATTATATAAAAATGACATAAAAAAGTCAAACTTAATAGTTGTTTTTTATTGTATTTCCGATATAATGAGGTAGACAGTACCTATTTCTACAGTATAAGGAGGTTTGAAAATGATACTGGCATGCCACAATTTAACGAAATCCTTTGGGGAGCAGGTTATTGTGAATAAAGGCTCCTTTCATATAGAAGACCGTGAGAAAGCGGCGCTGGTCGGTCTGAACGGCGCCGGGAAATCCACAATTTTGAAAATGATCGTCGGTGAATTGAATAGTGATGACGGTGATGTAATTCTTACCAAAGGAAAAACAATGGGCTATCTTGCCCAGCACCAGGACCTGATGAGCGGGAATACCATTTACGAAGAAGTCCGCACCGCCAAATCTGAGATTATCGAAATGGAACGTCAGATTCGTGCACTGGAACTGGAAATCAGTACGCTGACCGGTGACGCACTTCAGATGAAACTTGACACTTATCATAGACTTACCGCTGCATTTGAACGTGCTGACGGCTATTCTTATAAAAGCGAACTGGTCGGTGTTCTTAAAGGCCTTGGGTTTACTGAGGATGAATTTCAGAAACCGGTGGACGCCCTTTCCGGCGGCCAGAAGACACGTGTTTCCCTCGGCAAACTTCTGCTGACGAAACCGGATATTTTACTGCTGGATGAGCCTACCAATCACTTGGATATGAATTCAATCGCATGGCTTGAGAACTACCTGCTGAATTACTCCGGTGCAGTGCTCATCGTCTCCCACGACCGTTATTTTTTGAATCGTGTCGTAACGAAAGTGCTGGAGATTGAAAACGGTACACTGATGACATATATGGGAAATTATTCAGATTATGCCCAGAAGAAACAGCAGCTCAGAGACGCAAGGCTAAAAGAATATCTGAATCAGCAACGGGAAATCAAGCATCAGGAGGCAGTCATCGAAAAGCTTCGTTCCTTCAACCGCGAGAAATCAATCCGACGTGCGGAAAGCCGGGAAAAGCTGTTAAACAAAATCACACCTGTTGAAAAACCGGTTGAGCTGAATACCGATATTCATTTAAGCCTGGAGCCTTCCTGTGTGAGCGGGAACGACGTGCTTCGCGTTGAAGGCCTTGGAAAATCATTTGCTCCCCAGGTCCTTTTTCAGGATGTCAGCTTCGAGATTAAGCGAGGTGAACATGTAGCCATCGTAGGCGATAACGGAACAGGGAAAACGACACTGCTTAAGATTTTGAACAATGTGATCGCGGCGGATTCGGGAAGCTTTACACTGGGAACCAATGTACATATCGGTTACTACGATCAGGAACATCACGTACTTCACATGGAAAAAACGATCTTTGAAGAGATCTCCGATGATTATCCGACACTTACGAATACACAGATCCGGAATGTTCTAGCTGCATTTTTATTCACAGGCGATGATGTATTTAAGATGATCGGTGATTTGAGCGGCGGAGAACGCGGACGAGTATCTCTTGCAAAGCTGATGCTCTCCGAGGCGAACTTCCTGATTTTGGACGAGCCTACGAACCACCTGGACATCGCTTCGAAAGAAATTTTGGAAAATGCATTGAATGAGTACACCGGAACCGTACTTTATGTGTCCCATGACCGTTATTTCATCAACCAGACAGCCACGCGTATTCTTGACCTGGTGAACCATACTTTTGTAAATTATATTGGAAACTACGATTACTATCTCGAAAAGAAAGAGGAACTCACGACGGCATACGCCGGTGGCAATATTTCAGACAAGCAATCTACGAATGAAGGCACTTCTTCAATGTCCCAGTCCAAAATGAGCTGGCAGGAACAGAAAGAAGAACAAGCAAGAATCCGGAAGCGTCAGAACGAACTGAAAAAGACGGAAGAACGCATTACCCGGCTGGAAGAACGAAACCAGGAGATCGATACGCTTCTTATGCAGGAAGAAATCTATACCAATTCCGTCCGGTGTCAGGAACTGGCAAAGGAAAAGGCTGCAAATGAAGAAGAGCTGGAAGAGCTCTATGAAAAATGGGAAGAGCTGGCTGAATAACTGTTAAAAACGCGCCTTATCGGCGCGTTTTTCCTGTTTTTATTTACAATCTCTCAGCGATCGCTTTGATAAAATCTTCGCTGTTCAATACAGTCGGATTTGGAAGCGTCGTGATCAGTGCAAGATCTTTAGTCATATTTCCGCTTTCAATTGTATCGATCGTTGCCTTTTCCAGCTTATCGGCAAAATCCATCAGCTCCTGATTTCCATCCATCTCACCACGTTTTCTGAGTGCCCCCGTCCATGCAAAGATCGTTGCCACGGAGTTAGTAGATGTTTCTTCTCCTTTCAGGTGCTTGTAATAGTGCCGCTGTACCGTTCCGTGTGCTGCCTCATATTCATAGTATCCTTCCGGAGATACCAGCACGGAAGTCATCATGGCCAGTGATCCGAATGCGGAAGAAACCATGTCACTCATCACATCACCGTCATAGTTCTTACATGCCCAGATATAACCGCCTTCAGACTTCATCACACGTGCTACGGCATCGTCGATCAGCGTATAGAAATACTCGATTCCGGCTTCTTCAAACTTCTCTTTGTAATCTGCATCAAAAATCTCCTGAAAAATATCTTTAAAGGTATGGTCGTATTTCTTGGAAATCGTATCTTTCGTTGCAAACCAGAGATCCTGTTTCGTATCCAGTGCATAGTTAAAACAGCTTCTTGCAAAACTCTCGATTGACTGATCAATATTATGCATGCCCTGAACAATTCCGGATCCGGTAAAATTATGAACCAGCTCTCTCGTCTCGGTTCCGTCCTCTGCGGTATAAACCAGTTCTACCTTTCCGGCACCCGGGATCTTCATTTCAGAACCTTTGTAAACATCCCCGTAAGCGTGTCTTGCAATCGTGATCGGCTTTTTCCAGTTCTTTACACAAGGTTCAATTCCTTTTACAACGATGGGTGCACGGAATACAGTACCGTCAAGGATCGCACGAATGGTTCCATTCGGGCTCTTCCACATTTCTTTCAGATTATACTCTTTCACACGGGCTGCGTTCGGAGTGATCGTTGCACATTTTACTGCAACCTTATATTTCTTCGTTGCGATTGCAGAATCCACAGTAACCTGATCGTTTGTCTCGTCTCTGTGTTTCAGGCCCAGATCATAATATTCTGTCTTCAAATCAATATACGGAAGAAGAAGATGCTCCTTGATCATCTTCCACAGGATCCTTGTCATCTCATCTCCGTCCATCTCAACAATTGGTGTCGTCATCTGAATCTTGCTCATGCTTACTCTTCCTTTCTTTTGCCTGTTATTCCTGCTCAATATGAAGATTCTCCATAACATTCAGGATATGAATATGTGCCAGTTCTTCTGCACGGTCCGCATCTCCGGTCCGTAGTGCATTCAGGATCTCCCGGTGTTCTTCCAGAGATTTTTTTGCCCTGTCTTCTTTCTTCACGGATCGTTTTCTTGCCACCTGAACATATTTATGAAAATCAGAAAGAATATGTCTGAGTATCCGGCTCTGACTTGCGTCATAAAGAACCTCATGAAACTTTCCGTCAAGTTCTGCAAGCTGTTCGGCATTTCCACGATTCAAGTGGTATTCTGTAAGAAGCAGGACTTCTTCCATTTCCTGAATCTGCTCCTCTGAAATGTGCTCAGCCGCCCAACGTGCACATAGGCCTTCAAGCATGGAACGCGTCATATAGATATCATGCACGTCCTTCTCCGTAATGCCCGTCACATAGGCCCCTTTGTTCGGAATAATGTGAACCAGCCCCTCCAGCTCCAGCTGACGGAGTGCTTCCCGAACCGGCGTCCTGCTGACTCCAAGTTCCTTACCCAGTGTTGCTTCTCGTAATTCTTCATTTTCCTTAAATTTGCCTTTCAGAATGTCCTCGCGGATCTCCTGAAAAACCTGTCCCCTCAGTGAATATTTATCCATGATTCTGCTCCTGAAAACTATATTTTTTGTTGGGGTCAATATAAAATCTGACCCAAGTATACCTGGCTCATTTTTGTATCATTGTATACAACGATACATTTATTGTCAATAGGCTAGATTATTTTTTCTGCTACATCCGTTTTTCATACTTCATCAATGTCTTGATGTATTTTACCAACTGCTGGTATCGCATTTCCATCGTCTGTGCATTTTCTGTAAAATCCATACTCTGCGCAGCGGCGGAAAGGAATTCATCTGTGAGTTCTGTTTTATATTTTTGAAGGAACCGCAGTTTTTCTTCGTTGCTGCTCAGATCAAGAAATCGCATGATCAGACTCTGTTCCTCCTCATCCGCCACTGCGGTCTCTTCCTCCAGTTCAAACCGATATTCCTGATCTACATCCGGGAATTTTCTCTTATCGACCTGCTCCAGAAACATTTCCAAAGGTCGTGCAAATACCGGATGTTCTCCGTAAAGTCCTTCATAAACGACAAGCTCTTCTGCACGCTCTGTATGCTTTGCAATTGCAAGTACGCGATAACGATTCCCTTTAAAATGTCTGTAACACTCACCGACTTTCGGCATTCTGCCTTGTTTCATGATTCTCATCCCTTATCTAATAGAGTTTGGCACTGATTGTTTTAGGACGGAATCCTTCTCGCTCCAATGCCTGAATAATTCTGTTTTTGTGTTCCGTTCCAAATGCTTCCATGGTGACTCTGAGTTCAACGGCAGCATTTCGATTAATGCTGACAAACTGATTATGCTCCAGTTTAATTACATTTCCCTGTTCATCAGCAATTGTCTTTGCGACGCGCACAAGTTCACCCGGTTTATCCGGAAGAAGTACGGATACAGAAAAAATACGGTCTCTCTGAATCAATCCATGCTGTACGATGGATGACATGGTAATGACATCCATATTACCGCCGCTTAAGATACAAACAACCTTTTTGCCTGTCAGATCCATCTGTTTTAAAGCAGCCACAGAAAGAAGTCCTGAGTTTTCGACAACCATTTTGTGATTCTCGACCATATCAAGGAATGCACCGACCAGTTCATCATCTTCTACTGTAAGGATATCGTCTACATTTTCCATAACATACTGAAGCGTCTTTTCACCAACTGTTTTTACAGCGGTACCATCTGCGATCGTATTTGCGCTCGGAAGAGTCACAACATGGCCTGCCGCTACGGCCGCTTTCATACTGGCTGCTGCTGCCGGTTCCACACCGATCACTTTGATCTTAGGATTCAGCATTTTCGCAAGTGTAGAAATACCCGTGATCAGTCCGCCTCCGCCGATCGGCACAAAGATATAATCGACCGTCGGAAGTTCCTGCACGATTTCCATCGCGATCGTTCCCTGTCCTGTTGCAACATCAAGATCATCAAACGGATGAACAAATGTATAGCCGTGCTCCTCCGCCAGCTCATAAGCCTTTGCACAGGCATCATCATAGACATCTCCGTGAAGTACCACTTCCGCTCCGTAACTCTTGGTACGATTGACTTTGATGAGTGGGGTAACGGTCGGCATAACGATGGTAGCCTTACATCCAAAGGCTTTTGCGGCATATGCGACACCCTGTGCGTGGTTTCCTGCGGATGCAGCGATCAGTCCTCTGGCGCGTTCTTCCTCTGACAAGGTACTGATCTTATAATAAGCGCCTCTGAGCTTATAGGCACCTGTATACTGCATGTTTTCCGGTTTCAGATATACTTTAGCTCCGGTCTGTGCGCTTAAATGCTCACTGTAAACCAGTTTGGTAGGTTTGGTGACCCGTTTTACAATCTCGCTTGCTTCTTCAAATTTCTCTAACGTTAACATGTCTCTTCTCCTTCTTCTGTCGTAAATAAAGCGTTTACAAACTGATCTGAATCAAATTTCTGCAGATCATCAATGGATTCTCCCACTCCGATATATTTAACAGGTATTCCGAGTTCTGCCTGAATCGCAACGGCAATTCCTCCTTTTGCGGTACCGTCCATCTTCGTCAGAATGATACCGGTAATGTCTGCAACTTCACTGAATTCTCTGGCCTGTGCAAGTGCATTCTGACCGGTCGTTCCATCCAGCACGACCAGAGTCTCGCGGTACGCTTCCGGATATTCTCTCTCCAGCACACGATTGATCTTCTTCAGCTCTTCCATCAGATTCTTTTTATTATGAAGTCTTCCCGCCGTATCACACAGCAGTACGTCGGCCTTTCTCGCTTTAGCAGCCTGGACCGCATCATAAACGATGGCTGCTGGATCCGCTCCTTCCTGCCCGCCGATCAGATCGGCCCCGGAACGGTTTGCCCATTCTCTTAGCTGTTCACCGGCTGCCGCACGGAATGTATCTGCTGCCGCAAGGACAACTTTTTTGTTCTGGTCTCTCAGTTTTCCCGCTAGCTTTCCAATGGTTGTCGTCTTGCCAACCCCATTTACTCCAATCACCAGAACTACCGATGTTCTTTCTTCAAATTCATAAGCCGTCTCTCCTACATACATCTGTTCTTTGATGCTGTCGATCAGAAGCTGCTTACATGCGATCGGCTCTTTGATGTGCTGCTCTTTAACTTTTTTGCGCAGATCCTCAAGAATCGCATAAGTGGCCTTTACTCCCAGATCTCCCATGATCAGAATTTCTTCCAGCTCTTCATAAAAGTCTTCGTCAATATTGGTAAATCCGTGGAAAATACTGTCAATGCCCGATACAATATTGTTTCTGGTCTTAGTAAGCCCGGACACAAGTCGTTTAAAAAATCCCATTTTCTCTTCAGCCATATAATGCCTCCCATTCCTACTGATCCAGTTCATTTTCCAGAAGATCGACAGACACAAGCGTAGACACGCCTTTCTCCTGCATGGTAATACCGTAGAGGCGGTCTGCCGCCGTCATGGTACCTCTACGATGCGTGATCACAATGAACTGTGTATATTTTGTAAGTTTATGTAAATACTGTGCAAATCTGGTTACATTGGAATCATCCAGTGCTGCTTCGATCTCATCCAGCAGACAGAAGGGCGATGGTTTCAGATTCTGGATCGCAAAAAGCAGCGCAATCGCGGTCAACGCCTTCTCTCCACCGGAAAGCTGCATCATATTCTGCAGTTTCTTGCCCGGTGGCTGTGCGATGATCCGGATGCCCGCTTCCAGAACATCTTCATCCTCCATCAGCTCCAGTGTACCCTTTCCTCCACCAAATAGTTCTTTGAAAACCTGATTGAATTCCTGCGCGATACGCCCGAACTGCTCGGTGAACTGTTTTCTCATCGCTTCATCCAGTTCCTCGATAATCTTCGTAAGTGTTGTCTCCGCTTCGACCAGATCGTCATGCTGACCTTTCAGGAACTCATATCGTTCCGCAAGATTTTTAAAATCCTCTATTGCATTGACATTGACCGAACCGAGTGCTTTAATTTCTGCCTTCAATTCCTGGATCCGCTTCTTCATCATAGACAGATCTGTCAGATTTTCATCTCGTATCTCAAGAGCCCTGTTGTAAGTAAGTTCATACTCTTCCCACATATAATTGATCTGTTTTTCAGATGCTTCCTCATAGCCGGTTTTCCGGCTGTCCAGACGGAAAACTTCCTTGTCCAGTTCTGCCATATGTTTCGACAATTCGTCCCTTTTTCCAAGGAAAGCCTTGTTCTTCTGATTCAGTTTCTCGCGTTTTTCACGCGATTCTTCAATCTGGGTTTTCAATTCCGTAAAGAGTTCTCCTGAATCATCGATGGTCTTTCGAATTTCTGCGATCTGCTTTTCTTTCTCTTCAATTTCACCGGAGTTCTCGCCCTTGCTTGCATCTAAGGATGCCAGTTCTTCCTCAAATTTCACAATTTCTTCACTGATACGATTCAGATTCTCCTCAATGAATGCATTCTTCTGATCCAGGGCTGCATAAGTCAGATGGATATTTTCATTTTTTTGTACGGCAGTGCTTTCTTCCGCTCGCTCTTTTTCCAACTGCATCTGCAGTTCATCGACTTTTGTTGAAAGCTCTTTTTCCAATTGCTCACTGGTTTCCAGTTCTACCTGAATAGATTCCTGGTTTTCTTCGATTTCATGCACGCGGTGTTCCAGTTCTTCCCGCTCTTTATGCATGCCTTCTGTATTTTCTCTGGTGTACTTCTGTTTCGCATCCACCTGATCCAGATTCATTTTTGCAGTATTCTGTTCGACATAATCCTTCTGCAGGTTTTGTTGTATTTCTTCTACTTTCGCATAAAGCTCCGCACGCTTCGAACGGGCAGCATCGACTTCCGCCTGTGCTTCCTTCATCTCGTTCTCAAGGAGCAGTACTGTTTTCTCAAACTCTTCGATTTCGCGCCTTCTGCTGAGCAGATTGCTGCTGTTCTTAAATGCCCCTCCACTCATAGAACCGCCCGGGTTCATAAGATCTCCTTCCAGAGTTACAATTCGCAAAGTCTGATGGTATTTCCTTGCAAGTGCAATTCCAGTATCAATATGGTCCACCACAAGCGTTCGCCCCAGAAGATGAGCTGCAAGTTTTTCAAACTTCGGCTCCACGCTGACCAGTGTGTCTGCTGTTCCGATCACACCTTTTTCTTTTAATACTTCCGGTTTCCCGATTCCCTGTCCGGGCCGGATAGCAGTCAGTGGGAGAAAGGTTGCACGTCCGAATTTATTTTTCTTCAGATAACCGATCATCTCTTTAGCAGTTTCTTCATCCGAAGTTACAATGTTCTGGATACTTCCGCCAAGAGCCGTCTCGACAGCGATTTCATATTTTTTATCTACTTTGATGATATCTGCAACAACTCCGACGAGCCCCGGAACACTGCTTTTTTTCTCCATAACTTTCCGGATGCTGTTTCCGTATCCATCATAGCGTTCGGTAATATTTTTCAGAGACTCAAGTCTGGACTGTTCCCTGTGAAATGCAGTCTGCCCAATCCGGAGTTTTTCATTCTTATCCGCAATTTCCTTCTGCATTCTCTCAATATCAGCTTCATAAGCTTTCACTTTATTCACAGAATCTACGATTTTTTGGGAAATGCGTCTCAGTTCATCCTCATAGATCTTACGCTCGTCACGATGCCGCTGGGCATCACTCTCAGCTTCTACCAGTCGTTTATAAAGCTGCGCTCTCTGCACCTTGATCTGTTCCAGCATCGTATCATAATGCTGGAGTTTCGCTTTCGTAGAAGCTCGGCCGTTCAGTACTTCCATGATTTCATTCTGATGGTGTTCAATCTTCGCGGTGATCTGTGCAATCTGGGACTGAACTGAAACAAGTACAGTCTTAGCCTGTTCCTGCCTTGCCTCTTCCGAAGACAGCTTCTCTGCGATTTCTTTATGTTCTTTTTCCAGTGTCTTTTTCTGTTTTATACGTTCTTCCAGTTCGAGATCAATCGTTCTGGCCCGCTTCTCATAATGTTCATCATTCATGCGGGCACTCTTGATCTGCTCCTTAAGGAGCTCGATCTGGCCTTCCAGCTGCTGCTTCAAGAGTGTCGTCTCATTCAACTGACTCTTTGCCTTCTCAATAGACGCATCGATCTCATCTACCTGATTCTCAATGAGCTCGTATTCGTTCTTCATATCCTCATACTGCTGATTTGCCTCATCAAGCTCATTCTTTGCAATTGTAAGCTTCTGGTCCACATCTTTCATCTGCTCTTTCAGACGCATCGTTTCCATAAGAAACATATTGATGTCGTACCGCTTCAGTTCTTCTTTCTTCTTCAAGTAAATCTTCGCTGTCTCTGCCTGTTTCTGCAAAGGCCCGAACTGTTTCTCCAGCTCTCCGAGAATATCATTGACACGAACCAGATTCTGCTGCTCTTCTTCCAGCTTTTTCAGAGACATATTTTTCCGTCGTTTAAACTTTACGATACCAGCCGCTTCATCAAAGAGTTCTCTTCGTTCTTCCGGTTTACCGTTCAGAATCTTATCAATCTGTCCCTGCCCGATGATCGAATATCCTTCTTTACCGATACCCGTATCGTAGAACATCTCATTAATATCCTTAAGACGGCAGGCGCTTCCATTGATCAGATACTCGCTTTCCCCTGAACGATACAGTTTTCTCGTAACCTTGACCTCTTCAAAGTCCACCGGCAGTTTATGATCCGAATTATCCAGTGTAATGGCAACCGACGCATAGCTGAGCGGTTTCCTGTTCTCTGTCCCCGAAAAAATAACGTCCTGCATACTTCCTCCGCGAAGCTGCTTAACTCTTTGTTCTCCAAGAACCCAACGAACGGCATCCGATACATTGCTCTTTCCGCTCCCGTTTGGGCCCACGATTCCAGTAATACCGTTATGAAACTCAAATACAATCTTATTCGCAAACGATTTGAATCCCTGTATCTCTATACTTTTTAAATACATGCTTCACCTGCTAAGCCTTTCTGTTTTTCAGTTTCAAAATCGCCTGATAAGCAGCCTCCTGTTCCGCAGCCTTCTTGGTGCGGCCGATTCCCTGTCCGTAAGTCGTATCCCCGATCCGGACCTCCACCTGGAAGGATTTATTGTGATCCGGTCCCACTTCACCGACAAGCTCGTAACAGATTCTCTTCTCTGAATTTCCCTGGACAAGTTCCTGCAAGATAGTCTTGCTATCATAAAAGAGTCTTTTTCCTTCCAGATCATTTAACACATGGTTCAAAATGAACTCTTTTGCATTAGCAAAACCACCATCCAGATATATAGCGCCGATCAAGGCCTCCAGCGCATCCGAAGTGATTGAATCCCTCTTCCTTCCCCCGGTTGCATCTTCTCCCTTTCCCAACAGAAGGAAATCTCCCAGATCCAGATCACGCGCACAGAAAGCAAGCGCCTTTTCACATACCATACTGGCACGAAGCTTCGTCAGCTCCCCTTCCGGCATCTTTGGATTTTCGAAAAATAAATATTCACTTGAGACCAGTTCCAGTACTGCATCCCCCAGGAATTCCAGCCTTTCATTGCAGTCTGTCTTTTTCAGGCGTTTTTCGTTCACATAAGAGCTGTGCGTCATCGCATGTTTCAGAAGACCTTCATCCGAAAAACTGTAACTGATTTTTTTCTCCAATTCTTTTAAATTTCTGCTCATATTATCCTCTTCTAAAAGAAAAAGCCCTGTTACGGGCTTTTCCTTTATTATGCCTAATTAATTGCGTTCTTAATCTGCTCAACTGCGTCACCGACAGTTGCAATCTTCTCCGCATCTTCGTTATCAATTTCAATATCAAAAGTATCTTCAATTCCCATAATAATCTGGAAAATATCCAAGGAATCTGCTCCCAGATCGTCCACAAATGTTGTGTCCGGAGTAATTGTATCCGGGTTGCATCCTAATACATCGGCGATAATTTCTTTTAATTTCTCAAATTCCATAACTGTTGCCCTTTCTTTCCTTACATATTAACCGGTTCTTCACCAGCCTGAATACATTCTTTGATTTTTTCATTGATACGCTGTTCCTTAAATGTCACGCACTGTAAAATAGAATTGCAGACTTCTTTAGAAGTGGAACTTCCATGCGTCTTCACAACCAGTCCGTTAAGACCAAGCAGCGGAGCGCCTCCATATTCACTGGCATCAAAATCCTTCATCGTGGATTTCAGCGCCGGCTTCACCAGAAGTGCGCCAATTTTGCTGCGGAGGCTCGTCATCATTCCTTTCTTCATCTTACTGATCAGAACAGAACCGACTCCTTCGTACAGTTTCAGAATAACATTGCCGACGAACGCTTCACAGACGATCACATCGGCCTGACCATGCGGAATCTCTCTCGCTTCAATACTTCCCGTGAAATTGATATCCCTGCATTCTTTCAAAAGCGGAAATGTCTCCTTCACCAACGCATTCCCTTTTTCTTCTTCCGCACCGATATTCACGATTCCAACCTTTGGATTCTTGACACCCATCACGTGTTTCATGTAAATGGAACCCATTTTTGCGAACTGTACCAGATGCGATGGTCTTGCATCCACATTCGCTCCACAGTCGATCAGAAGAGCAAATCCCTTCTCCGTTGGAATCAGCGGTGCAAGGGGCGGCCTTTCGACTCCCTTGATGCGTCCTACCAGAAGCTGCCCTCCGGCCAGCACTGCTCCGGAGCTTCCTGCCGAAACAAACGCGTCTGCTTTCTTCTCCTTCACAAGTTTCAGCCCGACCACTATGGATGAGTCTTTCTTCCTTCGGATCGCCATGACCGGCGGTTCCGCGGTTTCAATCACCTCTGTCGTGTTCACAATGGTGATCTGTTCTTTGTTGTAAGTATATCCGGCAAGTTCGTCTGCTATGACTTCTTCTTTTCCTGTCAGAATTACCTGAATATCGTCGCGCTTCTGCACAGCTTCGACTGCACCTTTTATGATCTCCTTCGGTGCGTTATCTCCACCCATCGCATCCACTGCGATCTTTGTCATTTCCTTCATACTGTTACCTCCTGACATATCTGGACCGGTACAAAGCCCGATCTTGATATGCTTTACAACTAAAAACTATAATACTAAACATTGTTCTAAAAATCAATAGAATTGTGAAAGGATATCCGGGTCTCATGACCGTTTTTATGGATACGCAATCCCCATTCTGGTCCCCAGCGTGACTACTGCCGCATTCGGCGAATACGTTCCGAACAGATTTGCGACTGCCTGGGCATCATTTGTAATGAAGACCGTCACTTGTCTTTCGCAAATTTCAGAAAGTTCATTTTCCAGATATTCCCCGTAAAATTCCGCCAGAAGTCTGAGACTTTTGTAGTACCCTCTGTCTGCAATCTTCCCATCAAGAAGATTATTAGCCATGCAGATACTGACCTCGCAGCTTTCGGAATCCTCCCCGAATGCTTTCATTGTATCGCAGACCGTATCTACGATTACTTTATGAATACATTCGGCAGTTCCGATCGTATCCGGCATACTGCTGAAATCCTCATGTAGCCGGTTCGAGAGTTCTGCCAGTTCATAATCCTCTCCCTTACGGATCGCTCTGCCGCGCTTGATCGCTGTATTTCCAAAATCAAAGACATACACCGTCTCTCCGGTAATCCCCTGCGCCTTCGCACATCCCATCAGAGAAATCGTCTTGACTGTCTCATTGCAACAAAAACGTATCGTCGGAAACTGCCATTTTGTTTTCTGAAATTCAGATAAATATTTCAGATATTCCATGACTTTATGCTCCAGAAATGCTCCGGTTTCTCCTGCGGCAACTCTCCCGACAAAAAAGACATGCGTACAGGATTTCCAGAAGCGCCAGTCAGCTTCCGTAAGTTCATTCTTCTTTCGGCCTTCTGTTCCTTCTTTTAAGGAAAAGATCATGCAAGCGAGACCCAGGCTGAGACGATCCAAAATTCTTTCCGCTTTCTTCCGGTTCTCATCGGATTCTACGAGCTGTTCATTCAGAAAACTTGCAATATTATGATCTTCCACATCATGAAAAGCAGGAAATTCGCTGCTCACTTCGTCAGCCAGATGACGATAGGCATAGATATCACTTCCTTTAATACCATCCAATGCCCGGAGCGATGGCAAATCACTCTTATTATAATCACGATCAAAACTTACAATATAATCATTCAGCGAAAGGTAGGACTGTGATCCATCCGGGAGATATTTAAAACATTTGTTGTTCATAGCTTCTCCTTCCGTTTTCATTCTCATCAATCATTCCACCGATAAATTTGTTTCCATCTTATCATAACAGACCATTTTATTCAAGAAACAGCACATGTTCTTAACGATTTATCCGCTTCACTTTACATGCTTTTCTGACCTTTTCCAGTGCCTGTTTTGCACTTCTCATACCACTTCCCGAGAAATTTCGCATGCGTGCTTATATCCTCAGTTACATACTTGTGGTTATATGATGGTATGAGATCTCTTCTGTTCCGTTATCAACTTTCATAACATTCCGCTCCCTCTACACCGAAGGGTTCTTCAATGCTGTACTCCAGTATCTCCACATCTTCCATGGTCTTCGTCAGAAAGTCAGTGACTCGACTCCCTCTTGTCCCTTACAGGGCTAACGTAACGATGCTACAGGATTCACTTTATGTTACGGACTGCTATTTTGCACCTGTTTCTCACAGGCATACCTCGCTTCAACACAATCGGTCACCCCAAGGCATTGGAGGTTCGCTACAAGGCTCACTGGCGATTACCTTGACCAGGCTTTCACTGGCAAGCTGATAACAGCTTGCAGAACACACGACTTTCACCCGTTAGAGCGCGCCCATGGCGCGCAAACTTAAAAAAAGGATTCCAGTTCATCTGGAATCCTTTCTGATTTTTCCGCATCACTATTATTCAACAGTAATGATTTCTTTTTTGTTGTAGCTTCCGCAAGCCTTGCAAACTCTGTGAGGCATCATAAGAGCTCCACATTTGCTGCATTTTACAAGATTCGGTGCGCTCATTTTCCAGTTCGCTCTTCTCTTGTCTCTTCTTGCTTTGGAAGATTTATTCTTTGGACAAATTGACATAGGTTACACCTCCTTAAAATTCTTATAAAGATCGCGGATAACTGACATTCTGGGGTCCAGACTTGTGTCTTCGCAGTCACATGTACCCTCATTCAGGTTCTGGCCACACACGCTGCAAATCCCTTTACAGTCTTCGCTACATAGAACTTTCGTCGGCCACCCTACTAAAATCTCATTATAGAGCAACTGCTCTACATCAAGATGATATCCGTCAATGTAATTCGCTTCGTCGGAATCGTCATCATCATCGGCACAATCCATATCCGTATTCACATTCTTCTCAATCTCAAGATCAAGGTCTACAACAACATCCTCGAGACATCTGTCACAGGGAATAATCACAGTAAGCGATGATCCGCCAGTAATATGAAGCTTCTTATCACCCGCATATTCGATACGGATATGCAGGGGACTGATCCTGTCCACCGGAAATGTTCTTCCGCCAATTGAAACCTGCTTCATCTCGGGAACAACGTTATCTTCTATGGTCTTATGTGGTTCAGATAAGACGTCGGATAGGTTTATTAACATACTCTTAACTCCTATTCACACCTAGTCTATTATACCATGTAAAACGTATTTGTCAACCAAATTATTTACGAATTTTAAGGTTTCTATACTAAATAGAGTACTATAACAGTGCAACAGTCTCTCTTGCAATTGCAAGTTCTTCGTTTGTCGGAATAACAAGAACCTTAACTTTGGATTCCGGTGTAGAAATAATCATTTCTTCTCCGCGTTTTGCGTTTGCTTCCTTGTCGATTTCAACTCCGAGATATCCAAGATATGAACAGATTCTATCTCTTGTTGTTCCGTCATTTTCTCCGATACCAGCTGTAAATACGATGTTGTCTACACCGTTCATTGCAGCTACGTAGCTTCCGATGTATTTAGCAACACGATATACAAACATATCAAGTGCAAGTGCAGCGCGTTCATTTCCCTCTGCTGCAGCTGCTGCAAGATCACGGAAGTCGCTGGATACACCAGATACACCGGCAACACCGGATTTCTTGTTCAGCATATTCAGGATCTCAGAGATTCCAAGGCCTTCCTTCTTAGCAATATACTCAATGATCGCCGGGTCAATATCACCGGAACGAGTTCCCATCACAAGACCTTCCAGAGGTGTAAGTCCCATAGAAGTATCTACACATTTTCCATTCATAACTGCGGAAATAGAAGAACCGTTTCCAAGATGGCATACGATGGTTTTGGTCTCTTCATACGGTACTCCCAGGAATTCTGCTGTCTTTCTGGAAACATATCTGTGGCTGGTTCCGTGGAAGCCATAACGTTTGATTTTGTATTTTTCATAGTATTCATACGGGATTCCATACATAAATGCTTTCTTAGGCATGGTCTGATGGAATGCAGTATCAAATACAGCAACATTCGGGGTACCCGGCATCAATTTCTCACATACCACGATACCTGTCAGGTTTGCCGGATTATGAAGTGGTCCAAGATCGATACATTCTTCGATAACTTCCTTTACTTCCGGTGTAACAATTACAGATTCACAATATTTCTCTCCGCCGTGAAGTACACGATGGCCTACTGCTCCGATCTCGTCCAGGCTCTTAACAACACCGGTCTCGGCATCGGTCAGTGCATCAAGCACGTACTGGATTGCTTCTGTATGAGTCGGCATCGGTTTGTCCTCAGTGATCTTTTCTCCACCCGTCGGCTGATAAGTCAGTTTTCCATCGATGCCAATTCTTTCGCAAAGTCCCTTTGCCAAAACTGCCTCTGATTCAGAGTCAATGAGCTGGAATTTCAATGAAGAACTTCCACAGTTAATTACTAATACGTTCATAATGTTTCTCCCTTCGTGATTCATGAATTTAACGTTTTTCCTATTCCATCTGAAAACGTACACTCTATATTTCATTATAGCGTATTTCCATGCCCCATACAAGCTTTGTTATTTTTTTGACAACCGTATGAGTGTCCGGACTGCATCCCGGATGAACTGTATTGTCTCTATACTCCCTTGAGAAATGGGAATATCTGCATTGCAATTGTAAAATAAATGATCGTAGTCCCGGTATCCACCAGAGTCGTGATAAGTGGTGCTGCCATGATTGCCGGATCCAGTCCCATCTTGTCCGCGATCAGCGGCAACGTACAGCCCACCACTTTCGCCATAATGATCGTGCAGATCATCGTCAGTCCGAGCGTCAGAGCAAGCAGGAACGGTGAATCCACCTGGTTGCGGTACATGATCATAATTCGGATTCCGTTGACCAGGGCAAGGAATGTTCCGACCAGCAGCGCGATGGAAACTTCTTTCACGATGACACGGAAAATATCCTTAAACCGGATCTCTCCGACGGTTAATCCGCGGATAATCAAAGATGAACTCTGAGAACCACAGTTTCCGCCCGTTCCGGTCAGCATCGGAATAAACGTATTCAGTACAGGCATGGCAAGGATCTGTGCCTCAAAATGTCCGAGCGCCAGTCCGGAAAAGGTTGCCGAAAGCATCAAAAGTAACAGCCACATGCTTCTATTCTTGGCGTGCTGGAATGCGGAAGTCCCGAAATAAGACTCTTCGTTGGGTGTAACACCGGCCATGATACTAAAGTCTTCCGTAGCCTCATCCTGCAGGACAAGCATCGCATCGTCTACTGTTACGATTCCGACCATGCACATCTCATGATCTACGATCGGGATGGCAACCAGACCGTATTTCTTAATCTTGATAGCGACGTCTTCCTGGTCGTCGGTTGTCTGTGCATAGAGGATATTCGTATCCATGATTTCTTCCATGGTACGGCTTTCACTGCTGGTCAGAAGGTCCTTGATATCGACCACTCCCACCAGTTTTCGCTTCTCTGTGACATAACAAGTATAGATCGTCTCACGGTTAATACCGACCTGACGGATCTTCAGAATGGCTTCCGCGACCGTCATGTCCGGACGCAGTCCCACATAATCCACGTTCATGACACTACCCGCACTATCATCCGGATATTTCAAAAGTGTGTTGATCTGCTTTCTCGTATCTTCATCCGTCACCATGAGCAGACGATCCACAACATTGGCAGGCATCTCCTCCAGCACGTCGACCGTATCATCCAGATACATTTCATTCATAACTTCTTCCAATTCAGAATCAGTAAGTGCATTGATCAGTGTCTCGCGCATATCGCTGTCCATATATGCAAAGGTCTCCGCTCCTTCTTCCTTAGCCAGAAGACGGAATAGGATTATCATCTGCTTATCTTCCACTTCACTCAGAAACTGTGCAATATCGACGGGATAATATTTACCCAGCTCTTCTTTCAATTCCTTATATTCTCTAGTTTCCAGAAGCTTTAAAATTTTATCGCGATCCACTTTATTTCCTCCTTCCCAGCCCAAAAAATCTATATCGAGTATGGAAATACAATTCTTTTGCCGAAAACTTCTTTTTATAGTATAATCTTTTTGAACACAAGATACAAGGAGATTCTCGTTAAGAACATGAAAATTGTAGGTTTAATTACAGAATATAATCCTTTCCATAATGGTCACAAATATCATATTGAACAGGCTCTGAAACAAACCGGTGCCGATTATGCCGTTGTATTAATGAGCGGTAATTTTGTCCAGAGGGGTGCACCTGCCATCATGCCGAAACACCTGCGCACCAGAGCCGCACTGTCTGCCGGAGCTTCTCTTGTTCTGGAGCTTCCTGTCTGCTGCGCATGCGGAAGCGCCGAATACTTTGCCCGCGGTGCCATCGAAATCTTCGATGCACTCGGCTGCATTGATTCGATCTGTTTCGGAAGTGAATGCGGAAATGTGGAAAAACTTGATCAGATCGCCCGGATTCTCTCCGAAGAGCCGGAAGAATTCCGTCGCTCTCTTCAAAAGAATCTAAAAAACGGACTTCCGTTTCCTGCCGCCCGCGAAATGGCACTTGCAGAATACACCGGAGATCCCGATCTTGCTGAGATACTGGATTGTCCGAACAATACGCTGGGAATCGAATACCTGAAAGCGCTCCATCGTACCGGAAGCAATTTGAAAGCCTTCACTATAAAGCGTAAGGAATCCGGATATCATGATACAGAGCTCTCCGGCACTTTGAGTTCTGCTTCCGCAATCCGACATCTTCTTGTGGAACCGGAGGGCATGACCCATAAAGAAACAGGTGCGATTCTTCCGGAGATTCTGAACGATCAGATTCCGGCTTCCTCCTTTGCAATTATGGAAGAAAACTATCTTAAAAGATTTCCTGTTTTCGCAAACGACCTGTCCCTGCTTCTAAAGTACAGGCTTCTTTCCGAAACCCGAGAATCCCTCACGCAATACGCAGACATCACAACGGATCTGGCTAACCGCATCATGAACCGGTGCAACGAGTTGATATCATGGGATCAATTCTGTGAACTGCTGAAGACACGCGAGGTGACCTATACAAGAATCAGCCGGATTCTTCTCCACATTCTTCTTAATATTCGTCAGAAGAACATGGATGATTATGCCCGTACCACTTTTGCACAATACGCCCGCATACTGGGTTTTTGCAAAAAAGATGCCGGTCTCCTCACCGTTTTGCATGAGCACTCCCGGATTCCTTTGATTACAAAATTGAACACCGCCCCGCCTCTTTCCGGCGAGGCAGTCGCAATGCTTCGACAGGATCTCTTTGCAAGTGACCTCTATGAGTCCGTGATTACAAACAAATATGGCACACCCTTTATTCCAGCACCTTCGCAACCGTTGGTCATTCTTTGATTTACGTAGTAATTTCATATCATACAAGTGGGAGCTGTGCCCCATCCGGGTCACAGCTCCCACCTGTATAAGAGTTCCTCTTTATCGCATATATACGCTTTTCAGATTCAAACCGCTTTTTATGAAACCTTAAGCCTTTTCGTCACGGTCACCGCACGGGCTCCCGGTCCAATATGGCATGCCACACTTAATGACAAAGGTGCCATATAGATATCATATTCCGGGAAAGTCTCTTCCAATTCCCGTTTCCATTCATTTGCATCTTCCTGATTTCCGGTATAGGCTGCATCAATATACAGATTTTCCGGGCCTTTACAATCGGAGAACTCTGTATCGATCACCTTCTGGATCGTTTGGATCATTGTCTTCTTCGCGCTCTTCCATCCTCTTGCCTTTGAAAAAGCATCCAGCTTTTCCCCTTTGATGCGAAGAACCGGTTTCAGATTGAGTACTGTACCAATTGCAGCGGCGGCCGGTGTAAGGCGTCCGCCTTTCTTCAGATATTTCAAAGTATCAAGTGTAATATAGATATCGGATTCTAATTTTATTTCTTCCAGAAGTGCTTTGATCTCTTCTGCATTTTTCCCTGCATCAGCAAGCGCTTTTGCTTCCATTACAGAACGACGCTGTGTAACGGAAATTCTCTGGTTGTTGACCACCTTTACTTTTCCGTCGTATTCTTCCGCCAGCATCATAGCTGTCTCGCAGGAACCGCTGAGTCCGCTTGACATTGGAATGTGTACGATTTCATCATATTCTTTGAGGATGTCATCCCAGAGCTTCATCACATCGCCCGGTGCAGGCTGAGAAGTCTTGATATCCGCGTCGCTTTCCATTTTCTGATAAAATTCTTCCTGAGTCAGCGTAATCTCCTCAAAAAAGAGTTCGTCATCAATATAGAAAGGCATCGGAAGCACAAATACTCCCATCTCTTTACCATCTGCCTGCGTGATACCACTGTTACTGTCAGTTACAATTGCTACCTTACTCATATTTGAATACCTCTCTAATTCTTAAAACTATGGATTGGTGCCGGAATTCTTCCTTGTCTGTTGATGAAAGCACTGCAGTCAAACTCATTCACCGGCATGATCGGCGCATACCCAAGAAGTCCGCCGAACTCTGCCACATCCCCTACATCCTTGCCAATGACCGGAATCAGACGTACTGCTGTGGTCTTCTGGTTCACCATACCAATTGCCATCTCATCGGCAATGATTCCGGATATCGTTGCCGATGATGTCTTCCCCGGAATCGCAATCATATCAAGTCCTACGGAGCAGACGCAAGTCATCGCCTCCAGTTTCTCCAGGCAGAGTGAGCCGGCATTTACCGCATCGATCATCCCCTGATCCTCACTGACCGGGATGAACGCACCGCTAAGGCCGCCGACATAGGATGACGCCATCACACCGCCTTTTTTCACCTGGTCATTCAGCATCGCAAGCGCTGCCGTCGTTCCCGGTGCCCCCACTCGCTCCAGACCGATCTCTTCCAGAATCTCAGCTACCGAATCACCTACAGCGGGCGTAGGGGCAAGTGATAGATCCACGATTCCGAACGGAATTCCCATCCGTTTGGATGCCTCTCCTGCAACAAGCTGTCCGACACGCGTCACTTTAAACGCCGTCTTCTTAATAGTCTCGCAAAGCACTTCAAATCCCTTGCCACGGCATTTTTCGATTGCCTTCTTGACAACACCCGGGCCGCTGACCCCTACGTTGATGACCGCATCGCCTTCTGTCACACCGAGAAATGCTCCGGCCATAAACGGATTATCATCGGGTGCATTACAGAATACCACCAGTTTTGCACATCCCAGCGAGTCTTTTTCTTTGGTAGCCTCCGCCGTCGCCTTGACCATCTCTCCACAGAGACGGACAGCATCCATATCAATGCCTGTCTTCGTGGATCCGACATTTACGGAACTGCAGACACGTTCTGTGGAAGCAAGTGCCATCGGAATCGAACGGATCAGATTCTCATCGCTTTTCGTCATTCCCTTTGACACCAGTGCCGAATAACCGCCGATAAAGTTCACGCCCACCGTCTTTGCAGCCTCATCCAGATTCTCCTGTTCAATCATCTGATTCGTCTCTGCCACCTCATAAAAATTAATCATCGTTCCCGTCCTCTCTTACAGTCTGTGCATTCTCTGGAAAATCTCTTCTCTCTGACAATGAATATCCACACCGATCTGAAGACCGAGGTCGCGAAGATCCACGGAAACAATATCCAGCTCCTTCTTTGAATTCTCAACATCTACAACTGCCATCATGTTAAAATAACCATCCACGATCGTCTGGGAAATATCAAGAATATTGATATTCGTATCTGCCAGATATGTGCAGACTTTTGCAATGATACCTACTGAATCTTTTCCTACCACTGTAATAATACATTTCTTCATAGTGTGCCTCCTGTGTCTTCTGTTCTAGTCTTATTAAACGGTTACTACTTCTGAAATACGATCTCTTCTTGCCACGGAAATCGGTATCTCCTCCCCTTTATAAGGATTATCTCCCAATGTCACTTCCAGTTTTACAGTCTCATATGCAAGTTCTGCATAATTATTCTCCTTGCTGAGGTGCCCCAGCAGCACATGCTGCAAGTTCTCATGTAGTATATCACAAAGCAGGCGTCCTGACAATTCATTTGATAAATGACCTTTGTCGCCCATGACTCTCTGTTTCAAATAGTAGGGATAGGGTCCTACCTCAAGCATATGGATATCGTGATTGGATTCCAACAGAACCGCATTCAGATTCTTCAGATTCTCCACCGTATATGCATCATATTTTCCAAGATCGGTCGCGACAGCCACTCTTTTCTCATCCTGCTCAAAGCGGTATCCGCTCGGTTCATTTGCATCATGCGAAATGGCAAATGCATGGATATCAATATCTCCCACCCGAAAATCCTCATCTACATGGATTTCCCGGTAAAGCCCGTCCGGCATTTTCCCCAGTCCTTTGTATTCGCGGATTCCTCGCAAGGTTCCGGGAGTGGCATAGATTGGAATCTGATACTTCCGGCTGAATACCCCCAGTCCCTGAATATGGTCGGCATGTTCATGGGTGATCAGAATTCCGTCCAATTCCTCACCTTTGATTTCCAGAGAACAAAGTCCCTCTTCAATCTTTTTTCTGCTGATTCCCGTATCCACTAGCAAATGTGTATCTTCACTTCCAACGTAAATGCAGTTTCCGCTGCTCCCGCTGGCAATGCTGCATAATCTCATCCGTTTATCTCCTGTCGTATCTATTTTTCATATTCGAAAGCGCGCGGTCGATCTGCACTTTCGTTTTCTCAAATTCTCTGCTGTTATCGATCGTAAGATCGCAAAAATCCCGGTAAGTCTCTTCGGTCACCTGGGATGACATCATGGATGCGGTCTTTTCATCCGAATAGCCTCTGTCTGTACGAAGCCTCTGAAAACGCACCTGCTTCTCCGCATAAATATACCAGATCTCATCCATCATTTCGCGGTATACCGGTTCTGTCATCAGTGCCGCCTCAAGGACAAAGATTCCGGTTCCCTTTTTCTCTTCTTCTGCAATCAACCGGCGGATCCTCTCATTGACCGCCGGATGCACGATCGCATTCAGTACACTAAGCTTTTCCGCATCGGAAAATACGATTGTTCCCAGTTTCTTTCGATCGATCGTACCGTCCGGATTGCAGATTCCCTCTCCAAAATATTCCCGTATTTTCCTCCAGCATTTTTCCTTCGGTCTCTGGAGTTCGTGAGCGATCAAGTCCGCCTGGCAGATTCTTGCGTGGTGTATTTCTTCCAGATACGCAAGAACCTGACTTTTTCCGGAACCCACTCCGCCGGTTATTCCTATCTTAATCATCCTAGTACCCCTTCCGATATCCCGGAGTTTGTCCATATCCTTTTCTGGTCCTCTATGTTTCTGTCCTCAATGAATCCTGTCCACAGCTTTTCCTTCCTATTTCGCCTCATACCAGCTCTGTCCGGTATGCATATCAATGTCAAGCGGGACATCCAGAGTAGCGGCATTTTCCATGCATTCCTTCAAAATCGCCTGCACTTCCTCCAATTCTTCTTTCCATGCTTCTACCAGAAGTTCATCGTGTACCTGAAGGACCAGCCGCGATTTCATCTTTCTCTTTGTCAGTTCCTTGTCTACCGCGATCATGGCGATTTTGATAATGTCAGCCGCGGTTCCCTGAATCGGAGAATTCATGGCCACACGTTCCCCGAACTGTCTTTGCATGAAGTTGCTGGAAGAAAGCTCCGGTACCGGGCGCCGTCTGCCGAAAAGCGTCACTACATATCCCTGCTCTTTTGCATGGGCGACCGTATCATCCAAAAATGTCTTAATTCCCGGGTAGGTTTCAAAATATCGTTCAATATATTCGGCTGCCTCTTTTCGCGTAATGCTCAGATCCTGGCTCAGTCCAAAAGAACTGATTCCGTACACGATTCCGAAATTGACCGCTTTTGCATTTCTTCTCTGCAGGTCCGTCACCTCATCAAAAGGCGTGTGAAATACCTGGGATGCAGTGATCCGATGGATATCCCTCGCCTCACGGTAAGCCTGGATCAGTTCCTTATCACCGGAACAGTGCGCCAGCACACGCAGTTCGATCTGTGAATAATCCGCATCAACAAACACATAACCATCTTCCGGGACAAAAACCTTGCGGATCAGCCTTCCAAGCTCCATTCGAACCGGTATATTCTGAAGGTTCGGTTCCGTACTGCTGATCCGTCCTGTCGCCGTGATGGTCTGATTAAATTTTCCATGGATTCTCTGATCCTCTTCCCCGATATAGACAGCCAGACCATCCGCATAGGTGGATTTCAGCTTACTAAGCTGGCGGTATTCCAGGATTTTGGAAACCACAGGGTAATCCGGTGCCAGCTTATCCAGCACATCAGCCGCCGTGGAATAACCGGTCTTTGTCTTCTTACCGTTCGGAAGCCCCAGATGTTCAAAGAGAACAACGCCCAGCTGCTTCGGAGAATTGATATTAAATTCTTCCCCCGCAAGTTCATAGATCTCTTTCTCCAGCTCTGTGATCTTTCCGCCAAGCTGTTCTCCGTAGACACGAAGCGCTTCTCCTTCCACCTTTACCCCGTTCTGCTCCATTTTGAACAGCGTAAATACCAGCGGCATTTCGATTTCACGAAACAGCTTTTCCATATCCGTCTCGCGTAATTTTCCAAGCAGGACATCCGCTGCCGCAAACGCCGTGTACGCCTCATAACAAATCTTTTTCTCCTCATCTGCTTTCGGATCGATCATCAGTCCCAGATATTCCTGCGCCACATCTTCAAACGGATATTCACTCTTCAGCGGATTCAGCAGATAAGCAGCAATCGCCACATCGAAACATTTATCCACATCATCCGGATTTATTTTCACGTTTTTCAACAGTTTCTTCAGGTCAAATACCGCAAACTGCCCTACCTGACCGGCCACAGCCTCGAGTCCGGCAAGAAGAAACTCCGAAGAGATCTCTCCCTCTGCCGGGATACAGTAGATATCCTGATCGCCAAACGCAAGACCGATTCCTCCGATTCCGGCCTGTGCGGCAAATAACGGAAGTACATTTTTCGTCTGTTTATAGACCAGAGCTCCGACACTTGCGGCCTGCTTTGCTCTTGCAAATACCGTCTCCGCCTCCCCGCGTGTATGAATGACCCGAAAAACACTCTCCAAAGCATTTTCGCTCTGCATCTCAAATCTTGACAAAAGATTCTTGAACTGCAGTCTCTGGAAATATGCATATGCCTCCTGGGTGTAGAGATTACCCAGTTTCGCCTCATCCAGATCATACGGGAAATCCGCTTCGACATTGATCGTCGCGAGCACCTTGCTCATTTTCGCCTGCTCCCAGTACTCCACAAGATTCTTTGCGGCGCGAGGCGGCTTCAGCTCTGATGCATGCTCGTACGCATGTTCAATCGAACCATAATCCGCAATGATCCTGGTCGCCGTTTTCTCTCCGATATTCGGAACCCCGGGAATATTGTCCGAAGCATCTCCCATGAGTGCCTTGACATCGATAAATTCCTGCGGTGTGACCAGATACCGTTCTTTCACATCCGCCGCATAATAATCTTCAATCTCGGTTCCTGTACGTTTTGTCTTGGGAATCCGGATTTCCACATGGTCAGTGGCAAGCTGAAGGAGATCCCGGTCACCGGAAAGAATCACGACTTCCATTCCCTTTGCTTCGCATCTTCTGGAAAGCGTTCCCAGAAGATCATCCGCCTCCAGTCCCGCCTGCTCAATGGTTCGAACGCCCATCGCATGAAGGACTTCCTTCATAAGCGGCACCTGCTCCCTTAATTCTTCCGCCATCGGTTTTCTCGTTCCTTTATATTCAGAGTACATCTCATGCCGGAACGTAGGCGCGTGGACATCGAATGCCACCGTCAGATACTCCGGCTTTTCCTCTTCCAGTATCTTAAACATAATGTTCAGAAATCCATAGACCGCATTGGTATGCAGTCCCTCCGCATTCGTCAAGTCCGGGAGACCATAAAACGCCCGGTTCAGAATACTGTGTCCATCAATCAGTACAATCTTACTCATGCCGTTATTCCTTTCTGCACCTTGTCATGCTGCCAGCGGGGATCCTGTACATCCAAAAGCCCCTTCTGGAATCAAAAAAATCTGCAGCTGCGAAGCCAATAGAACTTTACTCTACCGGTTTCGCAGCCACAGATTTTTATACTGCCGGCGGCGGGACTTGAACCCGCACGCGGTTGCCCGCAACAGATTTTGAGTCTGCCTCGTCTGCCATTCCGACACGCCGGCCTATCACGAACCGTAGATAATCATAACACAATCATCCGCGGTTCGCAAGTGTTTTTTTTAATTACTGACAATCTTTCTCTGCTTCTTCGGTATTCTTTTTGAGTGCATCATAAACAGGAAGCGAATCAAAGGTTGCGAAATAGTCCATCGGTGTCTCCGCACGCCGGATCAGCTGCGTACTTCCGTCCTCTTTCAGGAGAACTTCCGCGGAACGAAGACGTCCGTTATAATTATAACCCATAGAGAAACCATGCGCTCCTGTATCATGGATCACAAGCAGATCCCCCATATCAATCTTCGGCAGCATGCGGTCGATCGCAAATTTATCATTATTCTCGCAAAGGGATCCGGTTACATCATACATATGATCACACGGTTCCTCTTCTTTTCCCATAACGGTGATATGATGATATGCACCGTACATAGCCGGACGCATCAGATTCGCTGCGCACGCATCTACGCCGATATACTCTTTATGAGTATGCTTCTCATGGATCGCTTTTGTAACAAGGCATCCGTACGGTGCAAGCATAAAGCGGCCAAGCTCCGTGTAGATTGCAACATCGCCCATTCCGGCCGGAACCAGCACTTCCTCATATACTTTCCGCACGCCTTCACCGATCACCTTGATATCATTCGGTTCCTGATCCGGTTTGTACGGAATTCCGATACCTCCGGACAGATTGATGAATTTAATATGCGCACCCGTTTCCTTCTGAAGCTTTACAGCAACTTCAAAAAGCACTTTCGCAAGAGTCGGGTAATACTCGTTCGTCACCGTATTGCTTGCAAGAAATGCATGGATGCCGAATTCCTTTGCCCCTTTTGCTTTCAGGATCTTGAAGGCTTCAAAGATCTGTTCGGTGGTCATGCCGTATTTCGCGTCGCCCGGGTTATCCATGATGCTGTTGGAAATCTTGAACAGTCCGCCCGGATTGTACCGGCAGCTGATCGTCTCCGGGATTTTTCCGATCGTCTGCTCCAGAAAATCAATATGTGTGATGTCATCCAGATTGATGATCGCACCCAGCTTTGCCGCAAGACGGAACTCTTCCGCCGGCGTATCGTTGGAAGAAAACATGATGTCCTCTCCTACAGAGCCTACGGATTCTGACATCAAAAGCTCCGTGTAAGATGAGCAGTCACATCCGCATCCATACTCTTTCAGAATGGAAAGAATATACGGATTCGGTGTCGCTTTCACCGCAAAATATTCCTTGTATCCTTTATTCCATGCAAACGCTTCCTTCAGTGCTTTCGCATTTTCACGAATTCCCTTCTCATCATAGAGATGAAACGGTGTCGGGTATTCCTTTACAATCTCTTCCAGTTGTCCTTTGGTCACGAATGGTCTTTTTTCCATGGTGTCCTCTCCTTCCTTGTCGTTCGATTATTTGATTGTATTTCTCTGAACTGTGATTTATTTCACATGTTCATGGGTAAACAGATGATCCTGACAATATTCATAATTGCCATTGCATTTGGAACAGTAACGGAATTCCAGGTTCGGATCATCCAGTTCTGTTCTTCCGCAGACTGCGCATTTATGCTTTGCTCCGCCTGCGTAGGTTGCAGTCGGTCTTGTCACCTCTTTCTGGAATTTATGCTTACGGATCACCTGTTTCGGACGATAACGCTGCATATTCCGATTCAGCAGGAAGAAAATCAGGAAGTTAAGGAGCGATGCAACGATCGAAATCCTGGTAACGATTCCGCCTGCCACAAAATCCCATAAAATCAGTACTGCGTCCAGTATAGCCAGCCACTTCATCTTCACCGGAATGATTCCATAAAGATAAAGCTGCAGATCCGGCATGATCGCCGCACATGCAAAGAAAATAGACATATTGATATAATACGTACTGAAAATACCTCCGAAACCAACCATACCGCCTGTGATAACATACACGATAAATGCGCCGATAATGGTGAAAATGATTCCCGAGAAAATATACACATTATACCGGAACGACCCCCAGATCGTCTCCAGCGAGGTTCCCAGCGAATAGTACAGGAGCATCATAAAAATCACAAAGATCAGGCTGAAATTAGGTGGAATGATCACCCAGCTGATCAGGCGCCAGATCTGTCCCTGAAGGATCAGCCCCGGTTCCAGCGTAAAATAACTCAAAAGCTGCGGAGATAAGAACGAAAGCAGATATCCCACACCGTAACACACCAGCAGATAGACTGTCAGATTCTTCACCGCATATCTGCCGAATTTACGTTCCATTTTATCCATCCATTTTCTCATAAACTGACTCCATTTCTGTATTTTTTATACTCTTGTTATTGTATCCTTTGACTTTGTCTTTGTCAATTCTTCCGCTTAAGTTTACCGCCGTTTTAACAAATTCTACATCTTTTTTATGACATTTTCATATATTTTCTACATTCTTAATCGAACTTCCATTTGTATTTTCATCCATTCTGTCGTATAATGAAAAATGTTGCCGAAGCTAACGGCACACACTATTTAATAGGTAGTTATATTGACATATACGAGCCTTTTTAAGGCTCTATCAGTTAAGTAAGGAGTAGTATTTTATGAGTCAGAAAGAGTTACATACACTTGGAATTGACATCGGTTCTACAACGGTTAAAATTGCAGTACTTGGCGAGAACAATGAAGTGCTGTTTTCTGACTACGAACGCCATTTTGCCAATATCCAGGAGACACTGTCAGACCTTCTCGGCCGGGCGATCTATAAGCTTGGTTCGATCCGGGTATCCCCGATGATCACCGGTTCCGGCGGATTGACTCTGGCAAAGCATCTGGGTGTTCCGTTCGTACAGGAAGTCGTTGCCGTGTCTACCGCCCTTCAGGATTATGCTCCGCAGACGGATGTAGCCATCGAGCTTGGCGGCGAAGACGCGAAGATCATTTATTTTGAGAACGGAAATATCGAACAGCGTATGAATGGGATCTGCGCCGGAGGTACCGGTTCTTTTATTGATCAGATGGCCTCTCTTCTCCAGACCGATGCGTTGGGTCTGAATGAATATGCAAAGAATTACAAAGCACTCTATACGATTGCCGCACGCTGCGGTGTATTTGCAAAATCTGATATCCAGCCATTGATCAACGAAGGTGCCACCAAGGAAGACCTTGCCGCGTCCATCTTTCAGGCTGTTGTGAATCAGACGATCAGCGGTCTTGCCTGCGGAAAGCCGATTCGCGGCCATGTCGCATTTCTGGGCGGTCCTCTGCATTTTCTTCCGGAACTGCGGGAAGCATTTATCCGCACACTGAAGCTGGATGATGAACATGTGATCGCACCGACCTATTCTCATCTTTTTGCGGCGATCGGGTCTGCGCTTAATTCTCCAAAGGAAGTAGAGACTTCGCTGAACGAGATGCGGCAGAAACTTGCCTCAAAAATCCAGATGGAATTCGAAGTAGAACGTATGGAACCGCTTTTTTCCTCCGAGGCAGACTATCTGGAATTCCAGCAGCGCCATGCAAAGCATCAGGTTCCGGTGGGGGATCTTGCCAGCTACCGCGGCAATGCCTATCTCGGGATTGATGCAGGTTCTACGACCACCAAAGCAGCACTGGTCGGAGAAGACGGAACACTTCTGTATTCCTTTTATCATGGTAATGACGGAGATCCGCTCGGAACCACGATCACTGCCATCAAAGACATTTACAGCAAACTTCCGGAGGGCGTCTCCATCGTCCACTCCTGCTCAACCGGTTATGGGGAAGCACTGATCAAAGCGGCTCTTCTTCTTGACGAGGGTGAGGTAGAAACAGTGTCTCACTATTACGCCGCATCCTACTTTGAACCGGATGTAGACTGTATCCTCGACATCGGCGGTCAGGATATGAAATGCATCAAAATTAAAAATCAGACCGTAGACAGTGTTCAGCTCAACGAGGCATGCTCTTCCGGATGCGGTTCTTTCATCGAGACATTCGCAAAATCTCTGAATTACTCCGTGGAAGAATTTGCCCATGAAGCTTTATTTGCAAAACATCCGATCGATCTCGGAACGCGCTGTACCGTATTTATGAATTCCAAAGTTAAGCAGGCACAGAAAGAAGGCGCGGAAGTGGCCGACATTTCTGCAGGACTTGCTTACTCTGTAATCAAAAACGCTCTGTTCAAAGTAATCAAAGTATCCGATGCATCTGAACTTGGCAAACGGATCGTTGTTCAGGGCGGAACCTTCTATAACGACGCGGTACTTCGAAGCTTTGAGAAGATCGCAGGCTGTCAGGCAATTCGCCCTGACATCGCCGGAATCATGGGAGCCTTCGGTGCCGCTCTCATTGCTCGCGAACGGTACCAGTTCAAAGAATGTAAGAATACAACCATGCTTTCCATCGAAGACATCAACGCACTGGAATACAGTACGACCATGTCCAAATGTAAAGGCTGTACCAATAACTGTCGTCTGACCATCAATAAGTTCAGCGGCGGCAGACGTTTCATTTCCGGCAACCGCTGTGAACGAGGTCTCGGAAAAGAGAAGACCAACAACCATATTCCGAACCTGTTCGCCTATAAGAACGAACGATACTTCGGATATGAACCGCTCAGCGAACTGGAGGCTTACCGTGGCACGGTGGGAATCCCGCGTGTTCTCAACATGTATGAGAACTACCCGTTCTGGTTCACTTTCTTTACCAGACTAGGATACCGTGTGGTTCTCTCCCCTCCGTCCACACATCAGATTTACGAATTGGGTATCGAGTCCATTCCAAGTGAATCCGAGTGTTATCCGGCCAAGCTTGCACACGGACATGTACAGTGGCTGATCAACAAGAAAGTGGATTTTATCTTCTATCCTTGTATTCCATACGAGCGAAGCGAATTCGAAGATGCCGACAATCACTACAACTGCCCGATCGTTACATCCTACGCGGAAAATATCAAGAACAATATGGACCCGATCGTAAAAGGAGAGGTCGAGTTTCTGAATCCGTTTCTCGCACTTACGAGTGAAGAGACGGTTACGACAGGCCTTGTAAATAAGTTCGGATCTCTGAAAAAGATTCCGGAGTCTGAAATCCGGACTGCAGCGCATGCTGCCTGGGAAGAACTTGCAAGCTGCCGTGCGGATATCCGCAAAAAAGGGGAAGAGACTCTTGCATATATGGAAGAGACGGGAACCAGAGGCATTGTGCTCGCCGGTCGTCCTTATCACTACGACCCGGAAGTAAACCACGGAATACCGGAACTGATCAACGCATACGGTATTGCAGTCCTCACCGAGGACTCCATTTCCCATCTGAATCCCGTCGAGCGTCCGCTCAACGTTATGGACCAGTGGATGTACCATTCCCGCCTTTACGCAGCCGCAAACTATGTGAAGACCCGCGATGACCTGGATCTCATCCAGCTCAATTCCTTTGGATGCGGTCTGGATGCAGTTACTACAGACGAGGTTGCCGACATTCTGACCGGTTCCGACAAAATTTATACTTCTCTTAAGATCGATGAGGTCAACAACCTGGGAGCTGCCCGTATCCGAATCCGTTCTCTGATCGCCGCAATCCGCGTACGTGAACAGAAACAAATGAAACGAGAGATTCGCCCTGCATCGATTGAGAAAGTACAGTTTACAAAGGAAATGAAGGAAAACTACACCATCCTTTGCCCGCAGTTGTCACCGATCCACTTCAATCTCATTGAGCCGGCTTTCCGTAAAGCGGGCTATAAGATCGAAGTACTGAAGAACGATAATAAAAACGCCGTAAATACCGGTCTCAAATATGTAAATAACGATGCCTGCTATCCGTCTCTCATCGTAGTAGGACAAATTATGGACGCCATCCTGTCCGGCAAATACGATACGGACAAGCTTGCCGTGATCATCAGCCAGACCGGCGGCGGCTGCCGTGCATCCAACTATATCGGTTTCATCCGCCGTGCACTGAAAAAGGCCGGCTATGCACACATTCCGGTGATTTCGATCAACCTGAGCGGACTGGAGAGCAATCCAGGCTTTAAGATCACCCCGTCTCTTGTGATCAAAGGTGTTTACGGGGCGATAATCGGCGATGTGTTTATGCGCTGCCTCTACCGGGTACGTCCATATGAAGCTGTTCCGGGCTCTGCAAATGCATTACATAAGAAATGGGAGGAAGAGGCCATCCGATTCATAACCAAGGATCATCAGAGCCGAAGAGAATTCAAACGTCTCTGCCGCGCAATCGTACATGACTTCGATACTCTTCCAATCAAAGACGTAAAGAAACCGCGCGTAGGTGTAGTCGGAGAAATCCTTGTGAAATTCCTTCCTGCCGCCAACAACCATCTGGTGGATCTGTTGGAACAGGAAGGCGCCGAAGCTGTCGTGCCGAATCTTGTGGATTTCCTGCTCTACTGCTTCTACAATACCAATTTCAAGGCAGAACATCTGGGCATGAAGAAATCATCTGCCAGACTTGGAAATCTTGGTATCCGTGCTCTGGAATGGTTCCGCAAACCGGCAGTGGATGCTCTGAAAGCAAGTGAACGTTTTGACGCTCCATCCCATATTGAAGAGCTTGCTGAAATGGCAAGTGAGATCGTCTCTCTCGGAAACCAGACCGGTGAAGGTTGGTTCCTGACCGGTGAAATGCTGGAGCTTATCAAGAGCGGTGCATCCAACATTGTCTGTACGCAGCCATTTGCCTGCCTGCCGAACCACGTAGTTGGAAAAGGAGTCATCAAAGAACTCAGACGCCGTCATCCGGAATCCAATATTGTAGCGATCGACTACGACCCGGGTGCCAGCGAAGTAAACCAGCTGAACCGTATCAAATTGATGCTTTCAACGGCTTACAAGAAAATAAACGAAACAGCATAAATAATAAGCGCAGATCCGAAATCTCAGACCTGCGCTTTTTTATATTTGTTATTTATTCCATTTCACTGAGCAGTTTATCGATACTTACCAGCTTCACGCTGAGAACGAAAACCTGTGCGGCAACTGCAAGCTCTTCAGGTGTCGGGAATGAAGGTGCGATACGGATATTGCTGTCTTTCGGATCCTTGCCATACGGGAAGGTTGCTCCCGCTCCCGTCATGATCAGTCCTGCTTCTTTCGCCTTAGCGACAATCGCTTTCGCACATCCTTCCATGGAATCAAAGGAAATAAAATATCCTCCACGTGGAGCGATCCAGGAACCGATCTCCAATCCTCCAAGCTCGGTTTCGAGAACATTCAGAACCGTTTCGAACTTCGGACGCAGAATATCTGCATGCTTCTTCATATGCTCTACCATTCCATGAATATCTTTGAAATAACGCACATGACGAAGCTGATTCAATTTGTCATGTCCGATCGTCTGAATGGACATCATCTGCCGGATCTCTTTCAGGTTATTATCAGATGCTGCGATTGCTGCGATACCGGAACCAGGGAAACTGATCTTGGAAGTGGAACCAAATTTATAAACCATATCCGGATGTCCTTCCTTTTTACATTCCATCAGAATCTCGATCAGATAGTCCTGTTTGTCTTCATATAAATGATGGATACCATACGCATTGTCCCAGAAAATACGGAAATCCTCGGCTGCCGGATTCAGTGTGGCAAAACGATGAACGGTCTCGTCTGAATAAGTGATTCCCTGTGGATTAGAGTATTTCGGCACACACCAGATTCCTTTTACACTTGGATCATTTTCTACATACTGAGCCACCAGATCCATATCCGGTCCGTCCTGTGTCATCGGGATATTGATCATCTCAATACCAAAATGCTCTGTAATCTTAAAATGGCGGTCATAACCCGGTACCGGACAGAGGAATTTTACCTTATCCAGCTTTGCCCATGGAGTACTGCCCATAATACCATGTGTCATCGCACGTGCCACGGTATCATACATCACATTCAGACTTGAATTTCCGAAAATAATGATGTTGTCTTTCGGTACTTCCATCATATCCGCAAACAGCTGCTTTGCTTCCTTAATACCATCTATCACACCATAATTTCGACAGTCAACGCCTTCTTCACATACCAGATCCGAATCACCGTTCAGCACATCCATCATTCCCATCGAAAGATCAAGCTGTGCCTTAGACGGTTTTCCTCTTGACATATCAAGCTTCAGACCTTTTCCCTTCACATCTTCAAATTCTACTTCCAGTTCTTTCTTAAGCTCCAGCAATTCTTCTCTACTCAAATCTTTATATGCAGTCATAGCAAATCCTCCATTTTATCGCACTGAATTTTATCTCACTGAATGATAGTATATCGAAAGAATGACGTTTCGTCAACCATTTCCTGCATTTTATTCAATTCAAAAACAGATTTTCGGCATTTTATAATGATAATTTGAAATTTTATATTTAGTTTTATTCATTTATTACTTCATCAGAATCGACAAACAGTGTAAAATGCAAAAAGGAGACGCATTTGATACGTCTCCCATTTTATTCTGCCCTGTTTAAACAACACTATACCTGCAGATATTTCTATTTTTTAATCAGCAGTGATTTTCCAGTCATTTCTTTTGGCTGTTCCATGCCCATCAGTTCGATCAGAGTCGGTGCGATATCGGCCAGACATCCGCCCTCTCTGAGTCCGTAACCTTCTGCATTGACCAGAATAAACGGAACCTGATTGGTTGTATGAGCGGTGAACGGTTCGCCGGTCTCCTCGTCGATCAGCTGTTCTGCATTTCCGTGGTCGGCACAGATGAACATCTGTCCGTTTACTTCTTTGATCGCGTCAACGGTCTTTCCTACGCATTCATCCACTGCTTCTACAGCCTTGATAGCAGCTGCTTCCACACCAGTATGTCCTACCATATCCGGGTTTGCAAAGTTGATGATGATAACATCATATTTATCGGATTTGATTGCTTCCACCAGTTTATCACATACTTCATAAGCGCTCATCTCCGGCTTCAGATCATAGGTCGCAACCTTTGGCGATTTCACAAGAATACGATCTTCGCCTTCATTTGGTTCTTCTACTCCTCCATTAAAGAAGAAGGTTACATGCGCATACTTTTCTGTTTCCGCGATTCTTGCCTGTGTCATATGATTTGCTGCCAGGAATTCGCCAAAGGTATTGGTGATCTCAGTCTTCACAAATGCCACGGATTTGTTCGGAATCGTAACATCATATTCTGTGAAACATACATACGTTGTCTTAATTCTCTCTCCGCGGTCGAATCCGGTAAATTCATCATCGCAGAATGTTCTGGTGATCTCTCTTGCACGGTCCGGACGGAAGTTAAAGAAAATCACAGAATCGCCGTTCTGGATTGTTGCGGTAGGTGCGCCATCTTTCAGAACAACCGTCGGCACAACGAACTCATCTGTCTCATCCTTATCATAGGATTGCTGAACGGCCTGCACCGGATCCTCTGCCGTAAGTCCTTCTCCTTTAACCAGTGCATTATAGGCTTTCTCTACACGGTCCCATCTGTTATCGCGGTCCATCGCATAGTAACGTCCCATCACAGAAGCGACTTCACCGACACCGATCTCAGCCATTTTATTCACCAGTTCCTGTACGTAGTCTTTTCCTGATGCCGGAGGTGTATCACGTCCGTCAAGGAAACAGTGAACATATACTTTTGAAAGACCCTGGCGTTTTGCCAGCTCAAGAAGTCCGTAAATATGGGTATTATGGCTGTGGACGCCGCCATCGGAAACCAGACCGAACATATGAAGCGCAGTTCCGTTCTCCTTCGCGTTCTGACATGCCTTTAAAAGCTCCGGATTCTCAAAGAAATCTCCATCCTGGATCGCTTTCGTGATCTTTGTAAGATCCTGGTAAACGATTCTTCCGGCTCCCATATTCAGGTGGCCTACTTCTGAATTACCCATCTGTCCGTCCGGAAGTCCTACAGCCAGTCCACTTGCGTTGCCTCGAACAAACGGACACTCTGCCATCAGTTTATCCATAACCGGTGTCTTTGCCTCTGCAACTGCATTACCGGTTGTTTTTTCATTTAATCCATAACCGTCCAAAATCATCAAAACCGTTGGTTTCTTACTCATCTGTTATACACTCCTTCATCAAATAGATTTAAAACGCTCTACCCTCGTATTTTACATGATTTTGCCTATACTTGCAATACATTGTGAATTATTTGACCATTTTTCAACAAACTCTTAATTGACAAATGTAAATAAAATGGTATAATTAATATCAGTAATAATTATCGTTTTTATCAAGGAGGTATTTCATGAATACGAAAATTTTCAGAAACATGTCATATGGCGTATACATCGTTGGAACGATGGACGGTGATCGCCCGACCGGATGCGTTGCAAACAGCGTGATGCAGATCACGTCTTCTCCGGCTACCATTGCTGCAAGTATCAACCATGACAACTACACAAACGAATGTATCGAAAAAGCAGGCGTCTTCTCTTTTTCTATCTTATCAGAAGCATCACCGGCCGAACTGATCGGAAAATTCGGTTTTCAGTCCGGAAAAGAGATTAACAAATTCGATGGGGTTGATTTCGAACTCGTATCCGGTGCTCCTGTTTTAAAGCAGACCTGTGGATATGTTGTCTGTAAGGTAGTAGATAAGATGGAAACTTCCACGCACACCGTATTCCTTGGCGAAGTGATCGCTGCCGAAGTATACGATACTTCTGTTCCGGAAATGACCTATTCTTATTATCATAAAGTAGTAAAAGGAAAGAGCCCGAAAAACGCACCAACCTATCTTCCGGAAGAAGAAGAAGCTCCAAAACAGGCTGTATCAAAATATGTCTGCCAGATCTGCGGCTACGTATATGAAGGGGATGAACTTCCGGCTGATTTCATCTGCCCGATTTGCAAGCAGGGAGCCGATAAATTCAAAAAAGTTGATTAATAATCTCACTAAAAAATCCCGCCTCCGGTTTATCGCCGGAGCGGGATTTTTATTATGTTCTTTAATAATATTCTTTAAGATGGATCGTTCTCTTATTTCCAGTTAACGATCTTTCCGAAATCCGGTTTCAGAGCTGCGCCGCCTACTAAGCCGCCGTCAATATCCGGCTGAGCAAATAATTCCGGTGCAGTAGCAGCATTTACAGATCCGCCGTACTGAATACGGATTGCTTCTGCTGTCGCTTCATCATAGATCTCAGCGATGCATTCACGGATTGCCTTGCAAACTTCCTGTGCCTGCTCTGTCGTAGCAGTCTTGCCGGTTCCGATCGCCCAGATCGGTTCATAAGCGATTACGGCTGTCTTTGCCTGATCCGCAGTAACATTCAGGAATCCAACTTTAACCTGCTGGCGGATGAAATCCATTGTTACACCCTGTTCTCTCTGTTCCAGAGTCTCTCCACAGCACATGATCGGTGTAATTCCATGTTCAAATGCCTTCAGCATTTTCTTATTAACGGTCTCATTCGTCTCTGCAAAATATTCTCTTCTCTCAGAATGTCCGAGAACCACATATTTAACTCCTACATCTGTAAGCATTGCCGGAGAGATTTCTCCTGTATATGCACCTTTCTCTTCAAAGTACATATTCTCAGCACCTACCTGGATGTTGCTTCCTTTAGCAGCTTCCATAACAGGAATGATGTCGATAGCAGGTACACAGAATACAACATCTGCGTCTTCTGTTGCTACCAGTGGTTTTAATGTATTTACCAGTTCAACTGCTTCAGACGGAGTCATGTTCATCTTCCAGTTTCCGGCAATGATTTTCTTTCTAGCCATTTTATGTTCCTCCTATTTATCGTTCGCTGCAGCTACGCCCGGAAGTTCTTTTCCTTCAAGGAATTCAAGAGAAGCTCCGCCACCTGTTGAAATATGAGTCATCTTGTCACCATATCCAAGCTGGTTAACAGCTGCTGCGCTGTCGCCGCCACCAATGATCGTAACAGCATCTGTCTCAGCTAAAGCTTTCGCTACAGCTTCTGTTCCTGCAGCAAACTTCGGCATTTCGAATGCTCCCATCGGTCCGTTCCATACAACCGTCTTAGCTTCTTTAACAGCTTCTGCATATAATTTAGCAGTTTCCGGTCCGATATCAAGACCTTCCCATCCATCCGGGATCTCGCCGCGTCCAACGATCTTGGTGTTTGCATCGTTAGAGAAGTCGTCCGCAATCACATTATCAACCGGAAGTAATAACTTAACGCCCTTTTCTTCTGCTTTCTTGATCATATTCAGAGCATATTCACAATAATCTTCTTCCAGAAGAGAATTACCAACAGATCCGCCCTGAGCTTTGCTGAATGTGTAAGACATACCACCACCGATAATCAGTGTATCAACTTTTTCAAGCAGGTTCTCAATTACAGAGATCTTGCTTGAAACTTTTGCTCCGCCAAGAATAGCAACAAACGGTCTTTCCGGATTGTTGACTGCGTTTCCAAGGAAATCGATTTCTTTCTGCATTAAGTATCCTACAACTGCTGTATCAACAAACTGAGTAACACCTACGTTAGAGCAGTGTGCACGATGAGCAGTACCAAATGCATCGTTTACAAATACATCACAAAGAGAAGCGAGTTCTTTGGAGAATGCTTCGCCGTTCTTTGTCTCTTCAATTCTGTAACGTGTATTTTCAAGAAGGATCACATCGCCGTCTTTCATAGCTTCTACTGCAGCTCTCGCGTTCGGTCCTACTACTTCTGGATCTGCAGCGAATTTTACTTCCTGTCCAAGAAGTTCAGAAAGTCTTACAGCTACCGGCGCAAGAGATAATTCCGGTTTCGGTTCTCCCTTCGGTTTTCCAAGATGAGAGCAAAGAATGATCTTTCCGCCGTCAGCGATCAATTTCTTGATGGTCGGAAGTGCTGCGACAAGACGGTTCTCGTCTGTGATCTTTCCATCGATGAGCGGTACGTTAAAATCGCATCTTACAAGGACTCTTTTGCCCTTAACATTAATGTCATCTACTGATTTTTTGTTAAGCATGTCATATGCCTCCTTAATTTCTTAAAAAATAAGGTCCGGTCCCAAATAAGACCGGACCCTTTGTGAGTCTATTCTGGAAATAATCCGTCAGATTCAATTGCCAAACATCCGGCTTACAGTAATGTTCCGAAGTGTTTGATTGTTCTTACCATCTGGCTTGTGTAAGAATTTTCATTGTCATACCAAGAAACAACCTGAACTTCTGTAGTTCCGTTGTCAAGCGGCATAGCCATTGTCTGTGTAGCATCGAATAATGAACCATATGTCATACCAACGATATCGCTTGAAACGATTTCATCTGTATTGTATCCGAAAGATTCGTTAGAAGCTGCTTTCATAGCTGCATTGATCTGATCTACAGTTACATTTCCTTCAACAACTGCTGTAAGGATTGTAGTAGAACCTGTCGGGGTCGGAACACGCTGAGCAGATCCGATTAATTTTCCATTTAATTCAGGAATTACTAAACCAATAGCTTTAGCTGCTCCTGTGCTGTTTGGAACGATGTTGCATGCTGCTGCACGAGATCTTCTGAGATCGCCTTTTCTCTGCGGTCCGTCAAGAGTCATCTGATCACCTGTGTAAGCATGGATTGTACACATGATACCAGATTTGATCGGTGCAAGATCGTTCAATGCCTTAGCCATCGGTGCCAGACAGTTTGTTGTACAAGAAGCTGCTGAAATGATATGATCATCTTTTGTAATCTTTTCATGGTTTACATTGTAAACGATAGTCGGAAGGTCATTTCCTGCCGGAGCTGAGATGATAACATTCTTAGCACCTGCTGTGATATGTGCTTCTGCTTTTGCTTTAGATGTGTAGAATCCTGTACATTCAAGAACTACATCTACATCAAGTTCTCCCCATGGAAGGTTTTCAGCTTTAGCTTCAGCGTAGATTTTGATTTCTTTTCCATCAACAGTGATAGAATCTTCGCCAGCTGTTACAGTATCAGCTAATGCGTATTTTCCCTGAGTAGAATCGTATTTTAATAAGTGAGCTAACATTTTAGGAGATGTCAGGTCGTTGATTGCAACGATCTCATATCCTTCTGCTCCGAACATTTGTCTGAACGCAAGACGTCCGATACGTCCAAATCCATTGATTGCTACTTTTACTGCCATGATTTAGTCCTCCTAAAGTTTAATTGTATTACTGTTTGTTACAGCTACAGAAATGATAAATGATTAACATTGTTAAAGATTCATCAACTATGTTTTATTGTACTAAATCCCGAACAAAAATTCAAGTGTCTTTTGCATTTTTGTGGGCTGTTTTCCATTTTTTATTTAATTCTCCTGAAAACCGGCTCCCTATTTTTAAACTCTGCATAATATCGAAATCCGCAGTCTTCGAGGATCCCGGAAACCTTGTCAAATCCATAAGCGATATGCTCTTCCCTGTGGGCATCTGAGCCGATCGTCACGATCTCGCCTCCCAGTTCCCGGTAACGTTTCAGGATATCCGGATGTGGATGTGCAAAGGGAAGACCATACTTAAGTCCAGCCGTATTCAATTCAAGCCCCTTTCCATGTTCGATCAGAAAACGCAGGATTTCGTCGATCTGATCCGAGAATGCCTGGTAGGAATACTCTTCTTCTCTATGTGTACCGTAGCGCACGGAGTAATCCAGGTGCCCCAGCGCATCAAAATCCGGACAACAGCTGATATCGGTCAGCGTCTCATCCAGCACTTCCCGATATGCTTCCCTATCCGTCCGCCCATCAAAGAAGTCTCTGTAATATGGATCCTTTCCCCGAATCACATGTACGGATCCGATCACATAATCAAAAGAATATCCTTTCAGGAAAGAGTGAATTCTTTCCGGGAGATGCGGCTGAAGTCCGATTTCCACACCGATTCGCAGATCGATCTGATCCTTATATTTTTCCCGAAGCTCTGAAAATGTGCGGAAATATTCTTCTCTGCCAAATATAAATTCGATTCCTTCACAGACATAGTCCATATCTTCATGGTCTGTGATGCAGATACTTTCGAGTCCTTTCGATATGGACGCAAGAATCATGCTCTCCGGGTCTGCTTCGGAATCCCCCGAAAAGCGTGTATGCATATGTGAGTCGCTGCACATTTTTCTCCTTTCCGGAACGATGCCGTCTTGTACTACAGGGATGTGTTTCTGTCTGTAATGATCGTTCCGCCTCCCAGCACGTAATCTCCGTCATAAAGAACCAATGCCTGCCCCGGCGTCACCGCCCTTACCGGTTCGTCAAATGTGCAAAGGATTTCATCTTCACCCGTTCTTTTGACCGTACACGGTGCACCTTTATGATTGTATCGTATTTTGCCAAATGCACGCATCTCGCCTTCGATATCTTCAACTGCCATAAAGTTCAGACGATTTGCCTTCACGAACCGTGTCATGGATTCTTCATTCGTTCCTATTACGACTTCGTTCGTTTCCGGTCGAATCTCCAGAACAAATGCGGGGTGTCCGAGAGAGAGGCCCAGGCCCTTGCGCTGTCCGACGGTATAATGTGTAATTCCTTTATGTCTTCCAAGGATTTTCCCGTCGGTACTGACAAAATTCCCCTCGGGTACTTCTTTTTTGCTTTCTCTTCGGATAAATTCCGCGTAATCCCCGTCCGGTACAAAGCAGATATCCTGACTGTCCGGTTTACTGGCCACTTTGAGATGGATCTTCTCTGCAATAGCACGGATCTCTTCCTTGGAATACTCTCCCACCGGCATCAGAGTCCGTTTCAGCTGATCCTGTGTCAGATTGTAAAGTGCATATGTCTGGTCCTTCATTCTGGTTGCCGAATGCTTAATCGCATATCTTCCGTTTGGAAGTACATCGATTCTTGCGTAATGCCCTGTCGCAATATAATCAGCACCGATTTCCATACTTCGCGTAAGAAGTGCTTCCCATTTCACATACCGGTTGCACGCAATACACGGATTCGGAGTCCGTCCGTTCAGATACTCATCCATAAAATAGTCAATGACATATTTCTGAAATTCTTTCTTAAAATTCATCACATAGTACGGAATATCCAGTGCGGCAGCTACCCGGCGCGCGTCTTCCACTGCACTGAGGCCACAGCATCCACCGTTTTCCTCCTGCACCGTTTCTTCTTCATCCTGCCAGATCTGCATTGTGACACCGATCACATCATATCCCTGTTCCTTTAGCAGGTAGGCAGCAACGGAAGAATCCACACCGCCGGACATTCCAACAACAACTTTCTTTTTCTCCATTCTTCTTCTCCGCGGCAAAGTCTAGTATACTAGTACTCTTCTTCCTCGTCCTCTTCTCCTTCATGAATATCGGACTTCGGTTTTTCAAGTCCTTCGATCTTAATTCCATTCTTCTGCGCATAATCCCAGAGTGCTGCATGAATTGCTTCTTCCGCCAGAAGAGAACAATGTACCTTTACCGGCGGGAGACCGTCAAGTGCTTCCATAACGGCTTTATTCGTGATCTGCATTGCCTCCTGAATATTCTTGCCTTTCACAAGCTCCGTCGCCATACTACTGGTCGCAACGGCAGCTCCGCACCCGAAAGTCTTGAATTTAACATCCCTGATGATACCGTTATCGTCAATATCAAGATAAATTCTCATGATATCTCCACATTTCGCATTACCTACTGTTCCCACTCCACTGGCATTTTCAATCTCACCCATATTTCTCGGGTGCTGAAAATGATCCATTACTTTTTCTGAATACATCTATATTTACCTCCTGTTATTTCTCCTGTTTTTTCATAAAGTCTTCATAAAGCGGTGACATATTTCTCAGATCACTTACGATCGTTTTCAATTGTTCTACGACATAGTCGATCTCTTCTCTGGTGATCTCTTCATTCAGTGTCAGCCGCAGCGATCCATGCGCGATCTCGTGTGGAAGTCCGATCGCCATCAGCACATGGGACGGATCCAGAGATCCCGAAGTGCAGGCAGAACCGCTTGACCCACAGATACCTGCCATATCCAGACGGATCAGAAGGGATTCCCCTTCGATAAACCGGAAACTGAAGTTTGCATTATTCGGAAGCCTCTTTTCCGGGTGTCCGTTCAGCTTTGTATACGGGATTTCATCAAGCACCCGGCTGATCAGATAGTCACGCATTTCAATCTCTTTCTTTGCACGTTCCTCCATGGTAGCCGCTGCCCTTGCTGCTGCTGTTCCAAGCCCGATAATTCCCGGTACATTTTCCGTTCCGGCACGGCGCTTTCTCTCCTGTGCGCCGCCATGAATAAAGGAGCGGATCTTAACACCCTTGCGGATATAAAGGAACCCGATTCCTTTCGGTCCGTTCAGCTTATGACCGCTGGCACTCAGCATATCGATCTGACACTCATTTACATCGATCGGTACCTGTCCAAATGCCTGAACTGCATCCGTATGGAACAGCACACCATGCTTTTTCGCGATGGCACCGATCTCTTTGATCGGTTCGATGGTACCGATCTCATTGTTGGCGAACATAACGGAAATCAGGATCGTATCCGGGCGAATCGCCGCTTCCAGCTCATCCAACTTCACAAGTCCGTTCTCATCCACATCCAGATACGTCACTTCATAGCCGCGTTTCTGGAGATATTCCCCGGTATGAAGAATCGCATGATGCTCAATCTTCGTCGTGATAATATGCTTTCCTTTCTCTGCATACGCTTCCGCCGTTGCCTTCAGTGCCCAGTTGTCGGATTCCGATCCGCCTGCCGTAAAATAGATCTCATTGGGAGCAGCTCCGAGCATCTCTGCAATGCGTTCTCTCTGCTCATTGATCTTCTCTTTGTTACCGGATGCAAAGCTGTACACACTTGAGGGATTGCCGTAATACTCTGTAAAATAAGGCAGCATCGCCTCCACTACCTCCGGGGCTGTCTTTGTAGTTGCAGCATTATCCAAATATATGACTTTATTCATAAGTTCTTCCTCCTTCTTGTCTGTATATTTCATCTTTTACATTCTATATTTTTTTTGATTTTCTTCTTTTTGATTCGTTTCTTTCTGGTTCGTTTCTTTTATGAGAGTATCGATCATAATGCCGTCTACTGTAGCAGTTACACTCTCATTGACTTTCTGCCAGACGTGTTTCGCAACACAACGGTCTTTGACGGTACAGGTCTCTTCCGGGTGAAATGCTGCACACGTTACCGGCTCAACACTTCCTTCCAATGCCCGAAGCACATCTCCAACCGATATTTCCGATGCCTTTCTGGCCAGTATGTAACCGCCTCCGGCTCCTCTTACACTTTTGACCAGACCTGCCTTCTTCATCTTGGCCATCAGTTGTTCCAGATATCGTTCGGAAATATCCTGTCGTTCGGAAATGCTGCTGATCGACACCGGCCCCACCCCTTCATATTCTGCCAGATCTATAAATGCACGCAGTCCATATCTTCCTTTTGTGGATAGTTTCACGCCATCACCTTCTATTCATTACCAGTATATCCTGTTTTATTCCTAGTTTTTTGCTAGGATTAATTCATAAAGAGAATATCACTATACAGATGTTCTGTCAAGTCACTTTTCCGAATAAGCTTTAACAAATATCCTTCTAGGAGTCATTATGTCCAGGAAGCAAACCATTATCAGAGGAACTTTTATATTAACCTTTACAGGATTACTTACAAGAGTGATTGGATTCTTTTATAGGATTTTCCTGAGCCGAACCTTTCAGGCCGAAGGAGTAGGCCTGTATCAGCTTATTTTTCCGGTCTACGCCCTATGCTTTTCTCTCACCTCCGCAGGGATTCAGACTGCGCTTTCGCGCATTGTTGCCAAGTACAAGGCTCTGAATCAGGAGAAAACCTGCCAAAATGCTTTGAAAACCGCACTGTTTCTCAGTATGATTCTCTCTTTTGCTGCACTGATTGTCGTTCAAAAGCGCGCAGAACCGATTGCTTCTACCATATTACAGGAACCGCGATGCGCAGAACTGCTAACCTCCATGTCCCTTGCTTTTCCCTTTGCTGCAATCCACAGCTGTATTTGTGGATATTATCTTGGAATGAAAAAAACAGAAGTACCAGCCGTGTCCCAGCTTCTGGAGCAGCTGTTCAGAGTACTTTCCGTTGTTTTTTTGTGTCAGATCGGCCTGCATTTTTTCATGGGAACCCCTGTTACCATCGCAGTACTGGGCATGGTCTGCGGAGAAATAGTCTCAGCAATTTACAGCATCTTTATGCTGCACGAAACTCTGTTTTCTCCGTCCGGGAAACTTCAGGATTTTCTTATACCGGCAAGGGAACTGCTTCACCTTTCTATTCCCTTGACGGCAAACCGGGTGTTACTCAATCTTCTTCAGAGTGCGGAAGCAATCCTGATTCCGTTGCGTCTTCAAATGTATGGACTGACTTTATCCGACTCCTTAAGTACATACGGGGTTCTGACCGGTATGGCGCTCCCCTGCATCCTGTTTCCATCTGCGATCACAAATTCCGTCTCCACCATGCTTCTTCCGACAGTCGCGGAGCTCCAGGTCTCTGATTTGCGAGATAATCTGCCCAAATTGATACGAAAGGTTGTCTTCTGCTGTTTTTCTCTTGGTTTTCTCTGCATGGCCGGGTTCTTCGTTCTCGGAAATATTATGGGAAATCTTATTTTCCACAACAGCGAGGCCGGCAATTTCATTATAACACTGGCTTTTATTTGTCCGTTCTTATATACCAACACAGCATTAATCAGTATATTGAACGGTCTCGGCAAAACATCGTTCACATTTCTTACCAACACAGCCGGACTCTTGATGCGAATCTGCAGCGTGTATTTTCTGATCCCCAAATATGGGATCCTCGCATATCTGCACGGGCTTCTTGCCAGCCAGTTTCTCATATCTGCACTTTCTCTTTACGGACTTCTCCATTATGGCAAGCGAAAAGAGTCTGACTAGCCAAGCCAGACTCTTTTAACAGATCAATTTCAGAAACCATTTTACGATTCCCGGATTCAGATACGCTTCTGTCATGATCCCTGCCAGAATCATGATGGCCACAAATCCTGTTTTTCCCGCATTCCACTCTGACTGTGGATAATGATACAAATACCACAGAATCACTATGTAGGCCAGGCTGTAAAAAAAGAAATGTGGTAACATTCCGGCTATACACAGAAGTATACCCCGGGCACCAAGACGGAGCACAGACGCAGCAGCTACGATTCCTGCCGAAAAGCCTGTCCAGAGCAATGTTCCGATCGCCGCTGTTTTCTTAAACTTTGTACCCCCCGCAAGTCCCAGGAACACTGCAGGCAACATCCTGTATCGCAACAAATACGGGAAATACTCTCCTATATCAATCTCCGACTGTGCATACTGGGTAAAAAATGATTCATGAAACACTCCTGTTACTGTACTAAAACTGTCCGCAGCGAGATTGGCATAGACGATTCCCAAGAGGAACCCGGACACGAAAACAAGCACCAGCTGCTGCTTACTTTGATGAAGCTGCACTCCCATGGCCTCCCTTTTTTCAAGATATTCCATTATATGTCGGGTTTTCCTCGCTGATTCACATTTTACTCACTTATTTCCGATTATACTTTGCATCGTAAGCCAGAATAGAGGCCACTGTTTTAGAGTCTTCAATCTCACCGTCAAATATCATCTGTTTCAGTTCTTCTACTGTATGTAATTCCACATTGACGAATTCATTCGGATCCAGATGCTGTTTCGATGGTACAAGATTTTTTGCCACATATACTTCAATCCGCTCATTGCAGAATGCAACGGTTGTTCTTAATGTAATCAGCCATTCCAGGTTCTCTGACCGGTATCCTGTCTCCTCCTCCAATTCTCTTGCCGAACAGTTGATTCCCGGCTCTTCCGGATCATCCAGTGCCCCTGCCGGGATCTCCAGTGTAAACCGTTCCAGAGCATTCCGATACTGACGAACCATAATAATACGCCCGTCATCCGTTACAGGCACTACTGCAGCTGCTCCCCGGTGATGAATATAATCCCACTCCTCTGTATTTCCATTGGAAAACTGCATATAGTCACGATAAACATCTACGATCGCGCCCTGATACATTCGTATTCGTTTCACTCTGGTCATTTCTTTTTCCATATGATCCATCCCTCTTTTCCCGTATTATCATAACTCAATCCCACCACATCATGCAGGATTACTCTGAGCCCATTCTATCCAGCAAAAAACAGCTATCCCGAAGGTACCCCTTCTGAATAGCTGTTATTTCCTGCTTATTTTGCGTAATCCGTAACTCTTGATTCGCGAATTACGTTTACTTTTATCTGTCCCGGATATTCCAATTCGAATTCAATCTGTTTTGAAATATCTCTTGCCAGCAATACCATATCGTCATCAGATACTTGTTCTGGAACTACCATTACACGAATCTCTCTACCTGCTTGAATTGCAAAAGATTTATCAACGCCCTTAAACTGGTTCGTGATATCTTCTAACTGTTTTAATCTGTTTGTATATGTTTCCAATGTTTCTCTTCTCGCACCCGGTCTTGCCGCAGAGATCGTGTCTGCCGCCTGAACGATGCATGCAATCAGAGTCTCTGGTTCTACATCACCGTGATGCGCTTCTACTGCATTGATAATTGTAGGTGATTCTTTATACTTTCTACATAAATCCACACCAATCTGAATGTGTGAGCCCTCTACATCATGATCAATTGATTTACCAATGTCATGTAAAAGTCCGGCTCTCTTAGCCAAACGGACATCAAGTCCGATCTCACCTGCGAGAAGTCCGGAAAGTTGTGCTACTTCAATAGAATGCTTGAGTGCATTCTGTCCATAGCTTGTTCTGAACTTCATTCGTCCAAGAAGTCGAATCAGTTCCGGATGAATACCATGTACACCAACTTCCAGCGCTGCTGCTTCACCTTCCTCGCGGATCATTGTATCCACTTCTTTTTGTGCTTTTTCTACCATTTCTTCGATTCTCGCCGGATGAATTCGTCCGTCAACAATCAAACGCTCCAGGGCAATTCTTGCCACTTCTCTGCGGATCGGGTCAAATCCGGATAAAACAACCGCTTCCGGAGTATCGTCAATAATTAACTCCACACCGGTCAATGTTTCGAGGGTACGGATATTCCGACCTTCACGTCCGATAATTCTTCCCTTCATCTCATCACTCGGAAGCTGTACTACAGAAATTGTAGTTTCAGCAACATGATCTGCAGCACATCTCTGAATCGCCGTCACGACGCATTCCTTCGCTTTCTTATCAGCCTCTTCCTTCGCCTGATTCTCCAGCTCTTTAATCATTTTCGCAGTGTCATGTTTCACATCATCTTCAACAGTTTTCAACAGATAATCTTTTGCCTGTTCGGAGGTAAGTCCTGAGATTCTTTCTAGTTCCTGTACTCTTTGTTTGCTAAGTTCTTCTACCTTTGCTTCGCGCTGCTTAATCGCTTCTTCTCTCGAAGTAAATGCCGCTTCCCTGCGTTCCATTGCTTCCGAACGCTTGTCAACGGATTCCTCTTTAGAAAGGACTCGCTTCTCATAACGTTGTAACTCTGCCCGACGTTCTTTGGTTTCCTTCTCGAGTTCGTTCTTCGTTCTGATCGATTCCTCTTTTACTTCCAAGAGAGCTTCCTTCTTTTTTGCTTCTGCCGTCTTCAATGCATCATCTATGATTTCTCTTGCTTTTGTATCAGCATTTCCGATTTTAGAATCCGCGTCACTTTTTAACTTCGACACGGTAGCAAAATAAGTAATCGGCACCGCCACAATAAGTGTGACAACCACAGCAATAATTATACTCATTATTGGCACAGGAGCACCTCCTTATTTAGTTTTCATTGTACAAATACAACACTTAAATTCTATACTGTTTTCACAAATATGTCAAGCATTCCGTGCCAAAACTTGTATCACTTGACGATTAGGGCTCAAACGCCTTTTTTATGTCCGTATAGCGAAAGCCTTTGCGTGCCAGACTGGCATATGCTTTCTGCAAGCTGACAGGATCCATCTCTTCCGGATTCCAGTGCTTTTTATGCATGATCTCCCGAATTGCCTCCCGATCCGAATGCTCTGCATAAACTTCTTCCAGAACCTTGTCAACGAGTTCTCCGGACACGTTCTTCTGTGCAAGAAGTGCCTCGATCTCACGGCGGCTCTTCTTGCCCTTCCTGCTCTCAGTGAAATTTCGGACATAGTTCTCGTCATTTATGTATCCAAAAGACTTCACATACGCAATCGCCGCTTCCGTCACGTCCTCCGGATATCCGTTCTGTCTGAGCTTCTGCCTGAGCTGCTCCTCCGTTCTCGCCATATCCGTCAACAAATGCATGGCTCTCAGCTTTGCCCGTTTCAGAAGTACTTCCTCTTTCAGTCTGCTCCAGATCTCATCCGTAATTTCGCTGCCTTTCTCAAGGCCATAACTCTTCAGATCCGTTTTATAGAGCATACATACATATTCTCCATCTAAATACATCCTGAATTTTGTCTTTGTGACCGACTCTATTTCCGTAATAATCATGCATTCTCACCTGCCGAATCACTCTTCCTGTGTCTCCGGGGCACCCTCGCCAAGTCCGTAATGCTCTCTGACCTTTTCTTCTACTTCTTCCATAATCTCCGGATGAGAAGCAAGATAAGTCTTTGCATTTTCCCTGCCCTGTCCGATCTTCTCTCCGTTATATGCATACCATGCACCGCTCTTATTGATCACATCCACGTTTGCGGCAAGATCAAGGATATCTCCTTCTCTGGAAATTCCTTTTCCGAACATGATATCAAACTCCGCTTCTTTGAACGGCGGCGCGATCTTATTCTTCACAATCTTGACACGGACACGGTTTCCTACCATCTCACCGCCCTGCTTCAGAGTCTCGATCCTTCTTACATCCATACGCACAGAAGCATAGAACTTCAGAGCTCTACCTCCCGTAGTGGTCTCCGGATTACCGAACATCACACCGACCTTCTCACGAAGCTGGTTGATGAAGATCACTACACAGTTCGACTTACTGATTACCGGCGTCAGTTTTCTGAGTGCCTGGGACATCAGACGCGCCTGAAGCCCGACATGACTGTCTCCCATGTCACCTTCGATCTCCTGTTTCGGTACAAGTGCAGCTACGGAGTCCACAACAATGATATCGATCGCTCCGGAGCGCACCATCGTCTCCGTGATCTCCAGTGCCTGGTCACCGCTGTCCGGCTGGGAAATATATAATTCATCAATATCCACACCGATATTCTTCGCATACACAGGATCCAGCGCGTGCTCCGCATCAATGAATCCTGCAATTCCTCCGCGCTTCTGGACTTCGGCGATCATATGAAGTGCGACCGTCGTCTTACCACTGGACTCCGGTCCGTAGATCTCCACGATACGTCCCTTCGGTACGCCGCCCATTCCGAGCGCAATATCGAGACTCAGGGATCCTGTCGGTACAGTCTCCACCTGAACCTGTGCGGCCGGATCCCCCAGCTTCATCACAGTTCCTTTTCCAAAATCCTTCTCCAGTTTTGCAATCGCTGCATCCAGCGCTTTCTTTTTATTCTCATCACTCATTGCTGCCATAATTCAAATTCTCCTTTATCTTTACTGAATTTTCTCATCAAAGTTTACTTTTGGAATTCCGACTCTATCGAACGAATGTTTGTCGTAAATCAATAATAGTACATACGTTCTGTTTTGTCAAGCAGTTTTGTTCTTATTATGACGAATGATCTATTGCAGAACCGAACCACAATGCCATCGTCATCTCTCTGAAAATGTGCCACTCAAAAATGGTCCACCGAACCATTTTCTCATATGCATGGCAACTGAAAACGGAAAGGATCAAAATACTCTGATCCTTACCTCCTTGAATGATACCATACCAAAATCTTCTTTACAAGCAATTTCACGGATCCTGTTGCGATAAAAAGCTGTACCAGAAAGAAGCAACACTTCAGCCGCAGAGCCAAAGTGTTGCTTCCAAATCAAATATAAGAAATCATTCTATCCAAAGATTTCCCGCACTATATTTCAAACCATTCCATATCCTCCGGAACATACAGATTTCCGTGATAATACGCTTTTCCCTCAGCCGTATACAATTCCTTCCTGTTCTTCAGATGGTCTTCCTCAGTGTGATACAAAATCAAATTTGCCACGCCCAGCCGTTCGGCAAGTTCACATGCTTCCCGCACCGTGCTATGGTGTTTCTCGTAAGGTTTGTATCGATCGGCCTCGCTATATAGGCAGAATGCCTCATGCATCAGCCAGTCGCTGTCCTTTACATACTCGTATTCGCATGGGTTATAGGGTTCGTCTCCGCAGCAGGAGAGCTTTGTGCCGCCGGGTAGGATCATGGAGAATCCGTACTGTTTCGCTTTCGTCGACTGGATATCAAAGAAGGTGACCGGACAATCCATGATCATCTTCCGGTCCCCGTTTTCCAGAGGAATCATCTGAATCCTTTCTCCGATATGCTTTGTCACCTTCTTCTGAATAGTGAGCTCCGCGATCGTCACCACCTTATTTACCAGATCCGAATGGCAGTAGATTCTGAGATCACCCTCATATTTTCCCTGATTCATCTTCTGTCCAATCATACGGATCAGCCAGATAACGCCAAGAATATGATCAAGATGTTCGTGAGTCAGGAAAATATCGTGGATTTCTTCCAACGGTACCTGTGCGTCCTTCAGCGCTTTTAAGATGCGGTTTCCACCGCCACCGTCTACCAGAAAGTGCCTGTGATTATCTGACAATACGAAACAGGTGTTAAAATATTCCGTCACCGCTGCATTTCCAGTCCCTAACACCGTAAGTTTCATGGTTATTCCTCCTCTTGTACTTCGGTAGTGTCAAAAACTACCTGTTTTTTTGTCCCAAAATTCAATAAAAACCTTGATTTTATGGGAGAATGCAAATAAAAAGAGCATTGACCTCCCTTTTTCTGGTATAATGTCCTCGACCAAAATTCCAAAACACCAAAGGAGACAATGCTCATGGACATTATACAATACTTACTTTCTGTTATTCAATATCTTTATCAGCAGAATTGCTGGCTGATTACTTTTATCTGCAAATATATTCCACTGAAACAGTGGGCTTTTGACGATTCTCACTCTCCAAAGTACCAGAAACTC